>JAJYDB010000075.1 GCA_021777845.1 Planctomycetota bacterium | reverse complement strand
GGCAAGCTGCCGACGCGGATCGGGTCGACCGGTCTGAACAGCGTCGCGGGCGGGTTGAACTCGATCCGAAACAGCTCGGATTCGCGTCCGTCGGGTGTTTTCGAGATCATCACCACGCGCTTTTCGGCGTCGACGAACAGGGCCTCGGCGTCGAACCGCCCGGTCTCGGCGAAGCGATAGTGCGAGGCGGCGACGAGCGGCAGAGGCGCGGCGGGCGCGGGGCCGCTCGGGTCGGGCTCGGCGAGCTTGTAGACGACGCGGATGGGTAGTCGCGCGTCGTTGTTGCCGATATCGCCGATGTAGAGAAAGCCCGCGTCGTCGATCGCGATCGCCTCCCAATCGAGGTTGATCGCGGCGACTTTGTACTCGCGGACGAGCGTGCCGTCGCGCTTCACCGCGAACAACACCGGTGGGTTTCCCGAGTCGTTGATCACCCAAAACACGCCGGCGTGCTTGCGGCTGGCCACGATGCCCGACGCCTCGCGGATCGGCTCGTGCTTCAGACGGCCGATCGTTTCGAGAGCGGCGTCGTCGGCGGCGACAAAGCCTAAACAGGCACACACTAGCCCGACGAGAGGGGTCACGGGCCGTCCTCCAAGCTACTTGAAGCAAGGTCGCGAACGATGATCCACGAAAATGATTCTAGCATCCGCGGGCGCGGACTCTAGCGGTCTGTCGCGGCGTTCGCGACGGATTGGGTCGGGCAGGGGGGCCGGGGCGGATATGGTCCCCGGTCGGAAGGGTACGAGGATTTCCCTTATTGCATGTGAGATCAAGGCTTTAGGCGCGAGAGCGTCCGGGGCCCGCAGGTGTGGGGTCGTTTCGGTCAATGATTGTCGGCGCGGCGTTCGACTCCGCCGCATCGGGTCCGAACTTGCGGCGAGGTCGACTTGAGCGTCTCTCCTGCGAGCCGAGTTCGTCGCCGGATTACGTTGCCGAGACCAGGCTCGGAGCGGATAATTCCTCGATCTCTGTCGCAGCCAGCCCGTGAGAGTCGATTCCGCTCTGTTGAATCAGTGAGAAAAATCCTCGTGCCATTCGGGACTGAGACCATTCATCGCTCCGCCACGCACCTGGCCTTGCTGCGGGGAATTAACGTCGGCGGCAAGAACAAGTTGCCGATGAAGGACCTGAGCACGCTCTTTGTTGAAAGCGGCTGCGCCTCGGTGCGGACCTACATCCAAAGCGGCAACGTCGTGTTCGAGGCGGCGCCCGCGGTTGCGCGGCGGGTTGCGGACGACGTGTCCAGCCTGATCGCCGAGCGCTTTGGATACCGGATCCCGGTCGTTTCGCGGACGCGCGACGAGCTTCTCGGCGTCGTTCGCGACAACCCGTATCTGGCCGCGGGGCAGTCCGAGGACGCCCTGCACGTGATGTTCCTCGCCGACCGGCCGACGTCCGCCCAAATCGAGGCGCTCGACCCCGACCGCTCGCCGCCCGACAGCTTCCGCGTGCTGGGCCGCGAGGTCTATTTGCACCTGCCAGCGGGCGTGGCCGACTCGAAGCTGACGAACGCCTATTTTGACGCGAAGCTCGCGACGATCAGCACCGGTCGCAACCGGCGGACCGTGCTCAAACCGCTGGAGATGATGGTCGATTGAGCCGCATGCCCGCCTCGCGTCGGCGGAACGCGGCGCGGGTCGCGCCGAAACGATTCGTTCTGAAAGGCTGGGAAATCCTCCCGGATCTCGAGATTTTTTGCTGGCGTCGGACACGTGGGCGCGCCCAAAATTATGTCTCGCATCCGTTCTGCTCGGATCTCTTGAGTTGAAGCCGATACCTCCTTCACCACGACGTCACCACCCGCGACCGCTCCTTGACTCGACGGCCGGAGAGCCCGCCGGAAGCGCGGCGCGATCCGCCCCGGAGGCTGTCTTTTGC
Organism: Planctomycetota bacterium; assembly: GCA_021777845.1. Classification (GTDB taxonomy): domain Bacteria; phylum Planctomycetota; class Planctomycetia; order Isosphaerales; family Isosphaeraceae; genus JAJYDB01. The sequence continues at coordinate 18,053 of JAJYDB010000075.1, read as the reverse complement.
GAATCTTTACCCGCGCGGCCCAAGAACCAATGAGCACCGCCACCCCTCCGAATCCCGAAGCCTCCCCGCCGCACGGCACGCCCGCCGACCAGGCCCTCGGCAACCTGCTCGTGCAAAAGGGGCTGCTCACGCCGGATCAGTTGCAGGCCGCGCATGCTTACGGACAGCGGCATCAGCGCGACCTCCGCCAGTCGATCCTCGAGATGAACGTCGTCCCCTCCGAACGCCTCAACGCGCTGGCGTTCGAGCTGCTCGCCTTGCTCGCCGGGGGCGGCGCCGCGAGTCTCGCCGCAGCGCCGTTGCTGCCCGACCGCGCCAAGTTGCACCGCGACATCCGCGCCGAATTGAAGGAACGCTCCGAAAACGCCGGCCTACCCGAGCTCGTGAACCTGATCCTCGAGCGCGCGTGCGAGGCCCAGGCGACCGACATTCACTTCGACTCGCACGAAGCCGGGCTGCGCGTGCGCTACCGGATCGACGGCCGTCTGCAAGACGTGCTCGACCTTGACGGTGCGCTCGGCGGATCGCTGATTAGTCGTCTGAAAGTGATGTCCGACCTCAACATCGTCGAGCGTCGCCACGCGCAGGACGGCCGGATCACATTCACGCATCAGGACCACCCGCGCGACCTCCGACTGGCTACCTGCCCGACCGCGCAAGGCGAGAAGGTCGTCGTCCGCGTGCACGAAATCATGAAGGAAACCGACGGCTTCGAGAGCCTCGGCATGACTCGCTCGCAGACGGAGACGATGAATGCGCTGATCGCGAAGCCTTACGGCGCGATTCTGGTCGCGGGGCCGGTGGGATCGGGCAAAACGACGACGCTCTACAGCAGCCTGCGGCGCGTCAACGACCCGATGTCGAACGTGATGACGATCGAAGACCCGATCGAGCTGCGCATCCCCGGCGTGAATCAGATTCAGGTCGATCACCGCGGCGACATGGGCTTCGGCGACGGCCTCCGAGCCATGCTTCGCCAGGATCCCGATGTAATCATGATCGGCGAGATTCGCGACGACGAGACCGCGCGCATCGGGATCCGCGCGGCGCTTACCGGTGTTCTTGTGTTTAGTTCTCTGCATGCCGCGGACGCCGCCGCGACGATCGGCAACTTGTACCACTTCGGCATTCCGGGCTATCAGCTCTCGAGCAGCCTGCTCGCCGTCGTTTCACAGCGCCTGGTCCGCAAGATTTGCCCGTATTGCCGCACCTCCTTGATGGCCGATCCCAAGGTTCTGGTTGCGCTCGGTCTTGAGCCCGACGAGCACCGCGACCTCATGCTCCATCACGGCCAGGGGTGCGCCGCGTGCTTCCACACGGGGTATTTGGGACGCGTCGGGGTCTATGAGATCATGGAGTTCGGCGAGGCCCTCCGCGACCTTGTGTTCCAACAGATTCCGAAGGACGTCCTGCGTCGGTTCGCGATCGACATGGGAATGCAAACGTTAAAGCACAGCGTGGTCGATAAAATCTTGGACGGCACGACCACGGTTGAGGAAGCCTACCGGGTCGTGGCGATTTAAACGACGGCCGCGGCGGAATCCGGCGGTCGATCGACGAGCACCGGCAAGGAGGCCGATGATGCGACGCAATCCCCTTACAACCGCCGGCCGCGCCGCCTGCGTGATCGCGTTCGGTTTGGCCGTGATCGCCCCGCAGGCACGCGCCGCCGACGGTAACGACGACGCCCCCGCCCCCGCGCAGCGAGGCCGGCTCACGCGTCTGTTTCGGATCGGCGGAGGCTCGACCGCGGACAGCACGCCGTCGTCGCCGCCGACTTCGGTCCCGCGCGCCGACTTGAAGCCGGTCGACCCCGGCGCGTTTCCGTCGTACGCGCCCGCGCCGTCGCCCCCCGTGGGCGGTTTTGGATTCACGAACAACGCCCCCGCGACCGCCGCGTCGCCCGCGCCCAGCGCCGAGAATCGTCTCGTCCCGCGGCCGCGGACGACCCGCGCAGTCACCGAAGCGGAGCCGGTCGTAACTCGGGTCGCTCTGGGACGTTCGAGCGACGGCATGCAGTTCGCAATGTTCATGCAGGTGTACGCCGACGGCACCGTGATCGATTCCGAAGGAGTGCATCGCGCGAGTCGCGAGGCCCTCAAGCCGGTCATGGACGTGCTCCGCTCGGGTGAGTTGATGCGAGTGCACGGGCACTGCGGCGGCCCGCCGACCGACTTTGTCGAAGAGGTGCACCTCACCGTGTACGAGCGTCGCCTCGGGATGCTGCGTGCGAACACGTTCTCCTTCTCTGGAAACCCCGACGGCTGCGACCATTCCGTGAAGCACCTGAACGCAGCGCTCGACGCGCTGCAGGCCAAGATCGCGAAGCCCGCCGGTGTTGCGACGGCGGCCGCTCCCGCCGCTCCGACGCCGGTCCCCGCGCACGCGCCGCAAACGCCCGACGTCAACCCCGCGCAGCGACGCCGTCCGCGCGCCGCGATGCCCGCGCTGCCGCTCGAACCCGGACGCTAAGCCGCGACGACCGCGGGTATCCCGCTCTCGGATCTTGTTTTCGTCCGACCCCGGACAGCCCGCGCGTTGGCTTCCGGGGCGGCTTTGCTTACAATTAAGCTTGTCATAGTCGTTCGGATGCGCAACGGTCCCGGAAGTGATCATGTCGACGCTTGAAGATGGGGACAACGAGGCCGCGCTCGCGCCGCCGCCGATGTCCGAAAGCCCCGAGGAAAAGTTCCGTGAGTTTCTCGCGATCCGCGGCGAGAAGCTGACCGCTCCGCGGCGCTTGCTCGTCCGGCACATCTTCAACTCTCACAAGCACTTCGACGCCGACGAGCTCGTCGCCGAGCTGCCGTCCGACGCGCAGGGACGCAAAGTCAGCCGCGCCACCGTCTATCGGACGCTCAGGCTGCTCGTCGAGGCCAACCTGCTCCGCGAGCTCCGGCTCACGAACCGGACCGCATACGAGCACGACTATGGGTATCCCTCGCACGACCACCTGCACTGTACCGAGTGCAACGCCGTCGTCGAGTTTCGCAACGACGCGCTGCGAAAGCTGCGCGACGAAGTCAGCCGCGAGCACGGCTTCCGCGCCTCGGGCCATCGCTTCGTGATCACCGGCCTGTGCCCGAAATGTGTCCGCGCCCGCGGACCCCGTCGACGCCTGGATCTGGTCTGAGCGTGCGAAGGCTGCCGTCCGGCACTTAGCGCATCCGTGCCCGTCGGACGCCCGGCTGCTGTTGCTTGAGCCCCTCGGCCAACGCCGTCGACGTCTGCCCAAGGCGTTGGATGACCGTGTTCACCGCCTGACGAAGTTGCACGACCTGCTGCTGTTGCTCGGGCGTCTGGGCGCGGGCGCTCATCGCGTCGAGCGTCTTGACGAGGTCATGCAGCTCTTGCGCCGCCTGCGTGAATTCCTGCGCCGAGTCGTACACGCCCTGCACGCGGACGTCCTCCGGCGTGGGTTTATACAGTGGGCTTAGGACGAACGGGTTCGCGAAGATTTTCTGGACGAGTTTGTCCGCCCAGCCGGTCGCGTCGCGCACGTTGGTCAGCGTCCGCTCGATGTCGGCCTTGTTTTTTGTGACAATCTGCACGCCCTGCCCGGCGATCACATCGGCCTGATAAAGCAGCCTGTCGGTTCGCGCCCGGGTGCCGTCGAGGCCGTCGAGCAGCCGCTCGACTTTCACGCGGTCCTTGAGCGCGATGTCGTTCGCGGTCGCGGTCAACTCGCGGACCGACGTGATCATGGACTGAATATTGGCTCGATTCTCGTTCACGATGGCGCTTGCGCCGGTCGTGAGCGTCTCGACCTTCGCGAGTGCCGCCTCGACCTTCGGCGTCGCCGCGTTGACGCGCTTCGTCAGCTCGTCGATCGAGTCGATCGTCTTCACGATCGTCGGTCGGACGGTCTCGCTCACCTCGCGGACGCCGGTCGAAACCTGCTGCAGCGACTCGACGATCTGTTCGATCCGCGGGCCGATCGCGTCGGCGGTCTCGCGGACCTTCGCGATCGTGTGGCTCAGGTGGCTGCGCTCGACCGGACCCATGCCGATCTGCTCCAGAATCGGGTCGAACATATTGGTCTCGACCCCCCGGACCGTCTGACCCGCGACCAGCGCGACGCCCGACTTGCCCGACGAGACGATGTTTACCCGACTCTGGCCGGTCAGGCTTTCTTGGATCGTGATTTTCACGTCTTGCTTCAGCTTCTTCGCGAGGTCGCTCGGCAGCGCGATTTGGACCTTCGCGCCCAGCGAACCATCGACTTCGGCGAGGTCGATGTCGACGACGCGGCCCGCGTCAATGCCCGCGATCCGCACCGGGCAGCCGGCGCGCAGCCCCTGGCCGTCGCGAAAGACGACGTCGATCGTCCGCGTCCGCGCCAAGAATCCCGGCCCCGACGACGCGTAACCGAGCAGGACGATCAATCCCCCCAGCGCGGCGACGATCACCAACCCCACCCACAACTCGCGCAACGTGGTCCGACCACTCATCGAAAAATCTCCCCGCCTCAGACGTTTGGATCAGTGTCCCGGCGTTTTTAGCAAGGTCGGCCCGAACGCGGTGGCGTGATAGAAAAGCATGAACCAGGCGCTGTTGATCACCAGAATCGACACCAGCCCGAGACATGCGGCGCGGCAAGCGTGCACACCCCGCGCGTTGAATTCGGCCTCGAGCGAGGCGGCGTCGACGCGTCCCGCACGAGCGGAGTCGAAGGCGGCGTCGGCGTTCCGCAGCCCTTCCTTCACCGCGAACAACGCGCTGAAAAACGCGAAGATCATCCCTTTGAGCACCAGCCCGACGACGTCGCGCGGCCAAATCATCTCAGTGAACATGTGAAAGAACGAATTGGTCGAGACCCCCATCAGATCGCGCGCGACCATCCAGCCGACAACCGTCCCGACCGCCGCGCCCCAGATGCCCAGGATCGGACCCGTGACCATCGCCGCGACGATTCTGATCGCCGCCAGCCGGGCCTTTTCGCCCTTTTCCAGCGGTCGCGCAGCAGGCGCGCTCGGCGCGTCGTCGCCTTCGTCGACGTCGCTCCACCCCGACCAAATCGTGGGATTTGGTACGACCGTCGCCCCCGCGGGCGTGCGTTCGGCGCTCGGCGACGCAACCCCGCGCCGCGCCCGCCGACCCAGTTCGGCGACCGTCCGCGCCGCGAGCAACCCGGCCAGCGTCATCCCCGACATCAACGGTGCGATGTTTCGGAGCAATCCCACCCCGACCACCGCGCCCGTGCCGTCGACGAACGTCCCGCCGAAATACGCCTGCATCGCTAGAAATGAGCCCATACTGATGTGAATCAGGCCGACAATCGGCAGGCCCATCGCGGTCATCCAGGCGATCTGTTCGGAGGCTTCCGAACGCAACGAGGCCGCGCTTTCGGGCCGCTGAAACAAAGCCCGCGCCGCGACGATCGCGTATACCCCCGCCGATCCGAGATAGCCGACGACCCCGAGCGCACCCCGTCCGACCAGGCCGATCGGCAACAGCAGTCGCGGATACGCTGGACGCGGCGTCGGGTCGAACGCGGCGGCTTGATAGGACGCGGGCATAAAGCGAGGCCCTCCGTTGGCCGTGCGCGGCGCATTCGCTTGGTCGGCGCGGCTTCGGACGGCCTCGATGCCGACTCGGTTCGCCGCGCCGCCGCATTGTCCGGAGCCGCGGCTCGCTCGCGCGATCGGCTCCGTCGACCGCGTTCTTTAACGCATTTGCCCCGCCTTGGCCAGAGAGCTTTCGCGAGCTTGCCACCACGATCGCCATTTGTCGCGGGCAGGGGCGCGCTCGGCCTCCTCGAGCCAAGGCTCGTATCCGAAATTCTTGCCCGTGCGCTTCTTCAATTCTTCGTGCGCCGTCATGCGGACGACGGGGTCTGGGTCGTCGAGCCGCGCGATCAAAGGCGGGATCGCGCGCTCGTCGGGCAGACGATCGGCCAGCGTCGCCGCCCGCGCCCGCTTGATTCCCTCGGGCTGTTTGAGTGCCCGAAAACTCCGCGGCGCCAGCCCGCACCCGGCCGTTGCCAGATGAGCCGCCAGAATTAAAGTCGCCGGCCCGTTCCGTCGCGCTCGGTTCAACATGTCGTCTCTCAAATCGCGTCGCCGCGGGGGGATTCCGTGCCGCTCCACCTCAGCGCGGCGGAACTTACGTAATCCCCCCGTTTTGTGCAACGTCAACTTCGAGACGAGACTCCGGCGTTACTTATTGTTGATCGTCACGCCCGGCCAGTCATCGGTGCGGAACGGAGTCATCGGCAGCCCTTCTTGGTTGTACATGTTGCAGACGGGGTTGTCGGCCCAGGCGTAGCGCACCGCGACCGGATCCGCGACGCCGTCGGCCCAGACCTCGACCTTGTCGTTGCCCACGACCTTCCCTTTCGCCCAGACGAACTTGCGGTCCGACCCCGCTATCGCGAACCCCAGCGGCTCGTTGACGTCGAACGGTCGCAGGCCGCGACCGACGTCGCTGAACGAGAGCGTGATCTTGTTGCCGGCCTTCGTCATGCTCTTATAAGTGGGGCTGCCGTCGTGCAGGTGCACGCCGTAGTCGCGATGCAGCGCCAGCCGCGCCAGCCGATTGCCGACGTCGCGCTTATTGCGCGGGTGGATGTCGTACCCCTCGCCGATGTCGATGATCACCGCCTCGCCGGACTTCGGCAGCTTGCGGGTCATTGTTTGCGCTTCGCGGAGCTCGGCCCAGGCGGATTCACCCGGCTCAGGCTTCTCGCCCAAAAAGTCGGCCAGTTGCACCCAATAGAATGAGAAGTCGCCGATGCCCCATTCGTCCCGCCAGTTCTGGATCATGAACGGGAACAGCTCACGGTATTGATAGGCGCGGCCCGCGTTGGACTCGCCCTGATACCAGATCGCGCCGCGCATCCCGTAGCCGATCGTCGGCTTCAGGACGCCGTTGTAGATGTTTCCCGGCCGCGCGTTGCCCGCCATCAACCCGTCGGGGTTATTCGGGAACCGCGGCGGCGTTTTTCCCTCCGCTTTTGCCTTCTTTTCCGCCTCTTTCCAGGCGGCGACGTCGGCCGCGAACTTCTCCTTCGCGGCAGGATAGTTCTTCTCAATCGACTCCCAGCGCTTCAGGAGTTCGTCGAATTTGCCCGACTTCGCCATACGGTCGCGGTTGACCCACGCCTCGCACGCCGAGCCGCCCCACGAGTCGTCGATCAGGCCGATCGGCACGCCCAGAACCTGATGCAGACGTAGCCCGAAAAAGTAGCCGACCGCCGAGAAGTCGCGCACCGACTCCGGCGTGCACCGGCTCCAGTGTCCCTTAAAGTCATTTTTTGGCTCTTGCGTCCCGACGAGCGGCACCGTGATCAGCCTGATCCGCGGGTTTTTGGCCGCCAACGCCACGAGGTCGCCGTCGTTCGACGATCCCACCGAGAACTCCATGTTCGACTGCCCCGAGCACAGCCAGACCTCGCCGACCAGCACATCCTTGAACTTGACCGTATTCTTGCCGCTGACGGTCATTTCGTAAGGACCGCCGGCTTTCATCGGATCAAGCGTGACCGCCCACGCGCCGTCGTCGCCGGCCTTCGTCGACGCCGTTTGCCCGTTGATCGCGACCGTCACCGCCTCGCCGGGCGACGCCCAACCCCAGACGCGGTCGCGCAGCTCGCGCTGCAACACCATGTGATCGCCGAACACCGCCGGCAACTTGACGTCGCCCCGCGCCGATCCCGCGGCAAAGCCGCCGCACCACCACAACCCCACCGCCGCCCAAGTCCCAATCCACCGCATTCCGCGCATCGTCAAACCCCCGTCGAATTCTCGTACGGACCCCTCTCGCACAACAATTGTCCAAACTAGCAGACCGGTCAGCGGTAAGCCAACATCGCACCCCGGGCATCTCGATCGATTGCGACGCCCAGCAACCGACCCCTTGACCCGCGCGTCGGGTAACGCTGCAATAAGGTTAACTTCCTCCTGGATCCGTCCGTGCGCGTCGGCCGGCCGGTGTCTTTTCGAGGGAGACTCACATGCTTACTCGTCGTGTCAGAGCGGGTTTCTTGGCGGCGGCGTTGACGGCTGTCGCGGTCGGGACGGCGTCCGCTCAGAGCGACGTCGATTACTACAACGACGGCGTCTCGTGGCACGAACGCGGGAATTACGCCCAGGCGATCGCGAACTACACCGAGGCGCTCCGGCTTAATCCGGACTACGCCTTCGCGTACAACAACCGCGGGGCCGCCTACAACAAACTTCGCGAGTACAAGCTCGCTCTCGGCGATCTCAATGCGGCCGTCCGGCTCGACGGCGCGTACGCCTATGCCTACAACAACCGCGGCGCGGCCTACCTCGGCCTCAAGAAAAACGACCTGGCGCTCCTCGATTACAGCGAGGCCATCCGGCTCGATCCGGAGTTCGCGGCGGCCTGGGCCGGTCGCGGCGCGGTCTATGACGCACTGCGCAAATACCACCTCGCGCTCGACGATCTGAACGAGGCAATCCGGCTTGATCCCGGCCTCGCCTCGGCCCACAACAATCGCGGCAACGTCTATCGCGACCTCAATCTGCTCGACCTCGCGCTGGCTGATTACAACGAGGCGATCCGGTTGGATCCGCGCGACGCGACGGCCGTCGTCAACCGCGGCCGCGTGGAACTCGCGCGACGCGACTACGAGCACGCGGTCGCCGACTGCACCGCGGCCATCCGGATCGATCCCACGCTCGCGGTCGCTTACAACAACCGTGGCATTGCCTATTGCAATCTCCGAAAATACGACCTCGCGCTCGCCGACTACAACGAAGCCATTCGGCTCGACCCGAATCACGCCTATGAATACCGCAACCGTGCCCACCTGCGCGCCGCTTGCCCCGACGCGAAGTTTCGCGATGGCCGACGCGCCTTCCAAGACGCCGTCTCCGCCTGCAAATTAACGCATTATCGCGACGCCTACCCGCTAGGCACGCTCGCCGCCGCTTACGCCGAGTCGGGCGACTTCACTCACGCCGTCGAGTATCAACGAAAGGCCATTGACCTTTCCGAGCACGTCGCCGCACACCCCGCCGCAAGCGCCTCCGAAGTCCCCGTCACCCCGTTGAACAGTCAAGACCTGCGAGCGGCACGCAATCGACTCGCACTCTACCAAGCAGGTAAGCCTTACCGCGAAGTTCCCAAGCCGGCCACGACCGCCGTTGTCTCCAGCGGCACGACCCCCGCCCCGCAACCCACCAAACCCCCCGCGACGAAGCCCACGTCGCCCAAGAGTTAACCACGTCGCGGAAACCTCGCAACATCTCCGGCAGTGCTCTCAGGCAAGCCTGTCGAGGAACGTTCGGATCGCGTCGGCGCAGAGGCCGGGCTGTTCGAGCGGCGGCATGTGGCCGGACCGCGGGATCGCGACGAACGACGACCCCGGCACTGCGGCGGCGATCCCTTTCATCTCGTCATGCGGAGTGATCACGTCGTGCTCGCCGACGACCAGCAGCGTCGGCAATTGGGCGTCGATGAGCGTTTGGAGCCGGTCGGGCCGAGCGGACATCCCTCGCGCGGCGGCGGCCACGCCTCGAGGCGGCGCGGCGGCCATCTTCGCGTCCCACTCCGCCACCAAGCCGGGCTGGTCGCGGGTCGCGTCGGGTCCAAACAGACGAGGCGTCATCAGGTCGGCGACCATCCGCGCGCTGCCTGCCTCGTCCACAGCCTCGGCCAATTCAAGGCGGCGTTGCGCGGCCTCGGGGGTGTCGGGAGCCGTGCGCGTATCGAGCAGAACCACGGCGCGAAACCGCGCCCGGTGCCGCTCGAGCATCGCGAGCGCGACGTACCCGCCCATCGACAGCCCCGCGAGCGTGAATGCCCCGCCCACGCCTTCGGCGCCGAGGGTTTCGACGATGTCGTCCGCCATCGCCTCCATCGTCGACACCCGCCCGGCCTCGCCCTCCGGCAGTGGCGACGACCCCAGCCCGCGCAGATCGACGCTGAAGACCCGGCAACGTTCGCGCAGCCGCTCGACCAGCGGCGTCCACATGCTCCGATCCAGCGGGAACCCGTGCACGAGCACCAGCGGATCGCCGACGCCCTCCACCTCGCACGACAGGATCATTCGCGCCGCCTCCTCAACGCTCCGCGCCGGTCAATTCCGCCCCGCGAGCATCGTACGACGCCCTGCGCAAGTCGGTCAACCGGCTCCACGCGCGGGAATTCGGTGTCGGTTCATATTCTTCGACCCCCGCTTCATCCTGGGCAACGAGAGGGACGCGTCGTACGCCGGCGAGCCCGCGCTCACCGTCGAGAACGCGCGGTGCGTCGTGCGTTGTCTCACGAACGATCCCGCCCGCCTCGACGACTCGACCGACGCCGGAATGCTCGATGTGGTCGGATTCGACGCCCCCGCGTCCGTCGGCAAGTTTGTCGTGATCCGTCGGCCGTCCGTGCGGAGGCGTTCTGAAAGGCGCGGATCGGTCGAGCCTTGCGGTCGGGCCGCCGCGGGCTAAACTAAACCCATCCCGCCGCGGGATACTCTCCCGAATCACACCGCCACGGAGCCGCGCAAACCATGTTGAAACATCCACGCCTCGCCCTCGCCTCCGCGTTCGCGACCTCGTTGCTCGCGCTCGCCGCCCGTGCCGAAGACCCCAAACCCAACGACGCCACCCTCGGCGCCAAGCCCCCCCAAGGCGCGGTCGTCCTCTTCAACGGACGCAACCTCGACGGCTGGCTCTCCAAGGACGGCAAGTCGCCCGCCGGTTGGACCGCCATCGACGGCGTCCTCCATGTCAAACCCGGCAAAGGCGATATCCAAACCGACAAGAACTTCGGCGACTTCACACTCCACCTCGAATTCAATATCCCCAACATGCCCGACAAGCACGGGCAGGCCCGCGGCAACAGCGGCGTCTACCTGACCGGAAACACCGAGCTTCAAGTCCTTGACTCGTATGGACTTAAGTCGCAAAACAACGACTGCGGCGCGATCTATCTTCAAATCACGCCTAAATACAACGTCTGCAAGCCCCCGCTCCAGTGGCAAACCTACGACGTCGACTTCAAAAAGGCTCGCGTCGAAGGGGGCAAGGTCCTCGCGAAGGCCCGAATCACCGTCAAACAAAACGGGGTCGTGATCATCGACGACGCCGAAATTAAGCCGACTCCCGGCGGCAACGGCACCCCCGAGGGAAGCGCGGGACCACTCATGCTTCAGGATCACGGCAATCTCGTTCAGTACCGCAACATCTGGATCGTCCCGAAAAACTGACCGCGCACCAAACCCGCGTTCGCACCGAGATCCTCCCCTCGGTTCTCGGTGCGCGCCGGCAACGGCGGCGTTCTTCAAGCTCACGCGTCTTAACTTGGACGCTCGCAGACCTCTCCGGCAGGGATCGCTCGACCAAAGAAGGCAGGATGACCCCGTACATGCCTTGCTAAGCCGAACCAGGAACCCCTCCGGACCATGTCTTCGATGATCAAACCCGCGCGACAGACCTCCATGTCGCTGCAGACTCAAGCCGCAATTCCCGACGCGTCAACCACAATCGAACCCGCTTCCAAATCGTCGTCCCCAGCCGTCGGACTAACGCCTGAGGGGTGTACATCGCGCCGCAGGCGGCTCTGGGATTCGCTGCGTTCGCAGTGTGACGCGATCGTTGTGAGCGACCCCGCGCATCTGATTTATTTGGCGAACTTCGCCCCCTCGCCGTTCTCGTTTCGGACCTCAGGCGCGTCGGCTGCGTTAATCCTGCGTCCAGGCCGTGCGACCCTGGTCGCCGATAATCTGCTTACCCCCTACGCCGATACCGCCTACGTTGACGAAGTCGCGGCGCCGGTTTGGTACAACGGACGGGAGTCGCCTGTCGGCCGTTCTGAAACCGTTGTTGAAGCGGCACTTGCGACACTCGAACTCAGCAAGGCAACACGACTGGGCATCGAGCCGGCGCGCGTTCCCGCCGGGATCGTCGAGGGATCTCGAGCGCGTCGCAAGAAGCTCGAGACGGTCGATGTCGCCCCGACCCTGCGGAGGCTCCGCCGGACGAAGGACGCCGACGAGCTTGAGCTCATGCATGCGTCTATTTTGGCAGGCGAGGCGGGCCAAGCGGCCGCGCTCGCGCTTGCCGCGCCCGGCATGACCGAGCTCGACGTTTACCACATTGTCAATCAAGCCGCGATCGCGAGCGTCGGTGCGCCGGTAATCGTCTACGGCGACTTCGTCGTCTCGACTCGCGGCGATCGCACCGGCGGTCCGCCGACTCAACGCGTGATTGTACCCGGCGACCTGTTCTTGCTTGATTATTCGGTTGTCGTCGGCGGCTACCGGGCCGACTTCACGAATACTTTTGTCATCGGTGGCCGACCAACCGGAGCGCAGGTCGAGCTTTATCAGGCGTGCATGGCCGCACTCGCCGCCGCCGAGGCCGCGCTCGCGCCGGGCAAATCCGGCCGCGAACTCGACGCCGTCGCGCGGGCGGTTTTCGCCGCGCGCGGGCTCGAAGCCAACTGGCCGTCGCACCTGGGCCACGGACTTGGCCTCGAACATCCCGAGGCTCCGTTTCTGGTCCGCGAGGGCGACGACATTCTGATGCCGGGCGACGTCGTCGCGCTCGAGCCCGGCCTCTATGTCGCGGGCGTCGGCGGCATGCGGTTCGAGCACAATTACCTGCTCACCGACGACGGCTGCGAACGCCTCACCCGGCATCAACTCACGCTCACGGGCTGATCGCGGCGATCGTCAAGAAAAAATCGGATCGCGCCGCCGGTTTCCGCGCACTACGGGTATCAGACCCGAGCGCGGCGAGGAGTTTTAACCGTGACGATGCCCTGCGGCGGTGCGCCGATTCAATCCTTGCGCGATCTCTTTCGCTTTGGCAGGCACGCCGACCTTGCTGACGACGAGTTGCTTGAGTGGTATTTGCACGGCCCTGATGACGCGGGCGAATTCGCCTTTCGAGTCCTCGTCGAGCGGCACGGACCAATGGTTCTGCGCGTCTGCCGCCGCAACCTCCGCGACGAGCACGACGCACACGACGCCTTTCAAGCCACGTTCGCGGTCCTGGCCCGAAGCGCCGCGAAGCTGCTTAAAGTAACGTCGGTTGCGAGTTGGCTGTTTGGAGTCGCCCTGCGAGTGTCTTCAAGGGCGCGGGTTGAGGCCGCGCGTCGACGCAAACATGAGCGAGGTCGGGCTTTGCAGACGCCTGAGGTTGTCTTGTATACGCCCGTCGACGACGACCTCGTCGCGATCTTGCTTGCCGCGACCGCCCGACTTCCCCCCAATCGCCGCGACGTCGTGGTCCTCTGCTATTGGGAGGGCCTGACACACGAAGCGGCCGCCATTCGTCTCGGCGTGCCGGTCGGGACAGTGAAAAGCCGTCTCGCACGAGCCCGCGAAACCCTCAAGCGTCGGCTCGATTCACGAAGGCTCGGCCTTGCCCCGGACGCCTTCGAAAGCCTGATCCCCGTGCTCGCGATGCCGCTGGATCCCGCTCAAGGCCTGGTCGCGCAGGCCGTCGAGACCGCAGTCACGCTTATAAAAGCCGGGCCGATCGTGGTCGGTGCCGGCACTTTGTTGCCCGTGCTCTCCAACTCCCTCGTGGAAGGAGTTCCCGCCATGGTCCGCATTGGACTGGCACGCGTTGCGCCGGCTTTGCTGGTCCTCGGTCTCGCCGGTTCGACCGGCTACCTCGTCTGGAAGCTCGACAAGCTGACGAAAGCGACCGTCGAGAAGGATCAGGAGGTCGCCCGCGTCGGAGTTGACCGCCTTCAAGGTACCGAGTACGGCAACCTTGAGATCCCCTTCGAGCATCGGGATATCGCGATCCCACCCCCCAAGCACGACGCGGCTCGTTCGAGATACATCGTTGAACCGCCCGACATCCTCGATATCGAGGTCTTGCAGGCGCTGCCGGGCCGGCCACTCACCGGCGAACGACTCGTCCGGCCAGACGGCACGATCACGCTCGGGTTTTACGGCGATCTGCACGTTGCGGGGCTGAGCCTCGCGGAAGTGAAGAAAAAGGTCGTGCTGCATATGCGGAGGTATCTAACCGACCTCGCTCTCGGAATCGATGTACCCAGCCCTGAGGATTCCCAGCGGATTATCGACCGCATCAACCCTGAGGATTCCGACCGCGTCTTCGTCGACATCGTGTCATACAATAGTAAATTCTACTATGTCGGGGGCGACTTTAATCTACCGGGGCGTCTGCCGATCACCGGCAAGGAAACTGTACTCGACGCGCTTCACTTAGCCGGCGGGCTCGCGACGTCGGCGCTCCGTTCGAGCCTGCGACTGGTGAAACCGTCGAAAAACGGCGGCAAGCCCGTCGTGAAGCAGATCAATTACGAGAGTGTAATCTCGGGCGAGGATATGTCCACAAATTACCCGCTCGAGCCGGGGGATCATCTTTACGTCGAACGCGACCCCAAGGCGAAAGTGGAGCCGAATGAACAAGCGGTGCGCGAGAATGCGGCGATGCTCCACAAATTGCGCACACGTGTGGAGGAACTGTCGAAGAAACCGGCGCAATCGCTCAAGTAGCCGCGGCGGTCGAAAGGCGGGTCTGAGCCGACGGCGGAAGCGAATCTGGAAGAGTTGTTTGAGCCCGCAGTCGCGAAGGAGATGCTTGATTCGTATCCGAAGATCCAAGAACCGAGGGAGAATGGCGCACTGCCGCCCAAGCGGCCGGGGACGCCGAAAGTTGAGAAGGATAAGGCACGCCCTTCGTCCGCCGTCCGCGGGCCGCCTCGTCTCAAGGCCCGAGCGGGGGCGGTTCAGACAGGAAGCGATCAAGTTCTTCGAGAGCGCGGGCTTCGAAGTCGGCCCCTGTGAGCCAAAAGGCCCGCAGTCGGCCGCGAACGACGACGCCGCGTTCGAGGTCGTGGCCAAAAAAGGCGTAGCGCGTCGCGTGCCCGAGGCTGCTCATCCGCGAGGAAAAAACGACTCGGCGGGCGACGTCGTCGCGGTGGGCGAGCTCGACGTAACGCTCGGCTTCGCTCCACGGCGACGGCAGGATGCGCGGCGCGAGACGGCCTGAGGGTTCGAGCGGGGGCAAGGTTGTCCAGCCGCGGGCGTCGCCCTCGCGACCGTCGTAACTCAGTCCCGCCGAGCGCGAGTCGCGAGGTTCGACCCAGACCCGCCGCCGCCCCCCGCCGTTATCCACAAAGCGGCTTGCAACATACACTTCAAACTCGCGGAGCTCCCCGACACTGGAGGCGGTCGCCTGCGTTTCAAGGTCGATCGAACCGTCGGCGCGGGGCGTCCAAGCGGCGCGGACGCGGAGCCCCCCCCAGCCTTCGGGCGCGTAGTTCGCCTCGAGCCGGCCCTGAACGATTTCGGCTTTTTCAAGTGTGTTGCCGTTCAGCGCAGTTTCAGTGCGGCCGGGCGTCGAGACGCCGTCGAGCGCGAGCAGCGGTCCGCAGGCGACGTCGACCGGCCAGAGCCCCGGCGCGGTTGCCGCGACGTCGCAGATCCATGCCCGGCCCGCCCAGTTCAGCTCAAAACGCGGCCCGGAGCCGGTCCACGCGTGGTTTACGGTCAAGCGTCGTCTCCCCTCGATCGCTCACGGCCCGGAAACGAAAATAGCCCCGCCAACCCGAAAAAAAAGGGCTGACGGGGCCGAATCTGGAAGAGAACGAATGATCGAAGCAGATGCTCCGGACGGTTGGATAGGCGTTAAACAGGATCGCGTCACAACCGACGTCCCTTACAGTAACAGCCCTCGAATTGATGTCAAGTACCAGACAAAAAAAACGCGGACGCGACTGTGATCGCATCTGGGTTGAGGGTGTCAAACGCGGTTCGCTCATTCTGGACTAATACGCCGCGACAAAGCCGGCGTAAGTTGCAGGTTCTGAATCCGCGGTACTTGAGCACACGACCCAGGCAGGTCTCTGAATTGGCAGCCGAACTCTTAAGCAATCCGGGCGCGCCGCCGGCTGCTGATGGTCACTGCGGCGACTTCCTCAAGGTCGTCGTCGGCGTTCTGGAACGCGGGTAGGCGGGTGTCGGCGCCCGAGCGACTTGCCCGGGACCGACGTCCTCCTCAAGCCTGCGCCTCACGACTTTGCCCTACTCGTCGGCCACCCGTCCGATCCTGGTCGAATCCATCCCAGTCGACTTGCGGAGAAGTCCGAGGATGTCTGTCCTGGGACTTGCGGCCGTGATACCCCATCCGTCGTCCTAACTGAATCGGCCGATGCGAGCGAACCGCGTCAGGGGCTGTTCCGCGGGGGTTCGCAAACCGCAGCTTGATCGGATTTCGGGTTGGATCTAAGATGGTTTTGTGGTGGGGGCGGAGCCCTGGATTGAGGAAGGAGTCGAGCCGTGCCGCGCAGGCTATGGATCGTCTTGTTGAGCGTCTGGCCCGGATTACCGCAAATCTGGACAGGGCAGGGGGTACTGGGTTTTTTTCTGGCGGGCTTGTTCACGATCTCGGCGAACGCCGCGTTGGTAGCGCGTTGGGTGTGGGTGGAGGCGTTGCCGTCAGGGTCGTCGCATTTTTTCGCGGTTTTGGCAGGGATGACTTGGGTTGCGAGTTTGGTGCTTACGTTGGTTTGGGTTTGGGTGGGACATCCCGAGCGGCACAGGGGACTGATCGAGAGGCTTTATCGAGAGGCATTTGAATCGTATTTGCAGGGTCGTTGGGGTGAGGTCCGATCGCGACTGGAGCGGTTATTGACGCTTGACGAGAGTGACGCGGACGCCTCATTTCTACTCGCGTCAGTCTATTTAAAGAGCGATCAAACGACCGCGGCGAGGAGGGAGTTGGCTCGTTGCGGCGAGCTGCGCGGGGGTGAGAAGTGGTCGTGGGAAGCTGGGGTGTTGTTATCGCGTCTGAATCAGACAGGGGTCGGCGTCGGTCGGAAATCGGCGGGCGGGGCGGAAGCGTTGCGCCCGGAGCCGTCGGCTGCGGCCGGCTAGGCGGTTTGGGTGGCTTTGGTGGTTTTGTCGAAGATCGTTGAGCTTGAATTGCGGTTGGGGCGAACCCGGGGCTGAGGCGGGTTGTCGAGAACAGGTGTTGTGTGACATCCTGGGAAGCGGAAGCGGGCCTGGTTTGTAGAAACGTCGCTGGAACTTGAAGAATCGACTTGATTTAAGTTGGCGGCCTCCGGCTGTGGGTCGGGTGATTGGGGCCGGCCGGCGGCGTCTCCTCAAGTTATTCGGTTCGATAAAATTGGGGGCAGGGCGTCGTCGCGGCGCTCGACCGTCTCTATAATGATGCGATGAAGTCGCAACGCAAGACGGGGCGATGTTCGCCCTTTTGGTGCGATGACGGGGATGCGACGGGCCGTCTTGGGTTCGCGGATCCGAGTTGGGACCGGGAGCGACCGGTTGAATACGTCGGAGTGACGGCATGTACGAACGCTTCACCGATCGTGCCCGTAGGGTGATGCAGCTCGCCAATCAGGAGGCGCAGCGATTCAACCACGAGTACGTCGGCACGGAACACGTTTTGCTAGGTTTGGTCAAGGAGGGCAGCGGGGTCGCGGCGAACGTCCTGAGAAATCTGGACGTGGACTTGCGCAAGATACGGATCGAGGTTGAGAAGATTGTACAGTCGGGGCCGGAGATGGTGACGATGGGGCGTCTGCCCCAGACGCCTCGAGCGAAGAAGGTGATCGAGTACGCGCTGGAGGAAGCGCGGAACTTGAAGCACAACTATGTGGGGACCGAGCACTTGTTGCTCGGCCTATTGCGTGAGCAGGAGGGCGTGGCCGCCCAGGTCCTGATGAACCTGAACCTCAAGCTTGATGAAGTGCGCGAGGAGGTGCTCAACTTGCTCGGTCACGGGATGGAAGCAGGCGGCGAAGGCGAACGCGCCGCCGCGAAAGGGAGCAAGTCCAAGACTCCGGCCTTGGACTCGTTTGGCCGCGACCTCACTGATCTTGCCCGTCAGGGCAAGCTCGATCCGGTGATTGGCCGCCAAAATGAAATCGAGCGGGTCGTCCAGATCCTCTCGCGGCGCCAGAAAAACAACCCTGTTTTGCTGGGCGAGGCGGGAGTGGGAAAGACCGCGATCGTCGAAGGTCTGGCGCAGATGATCACCGACGGGAACGTGCCCGAGCTGTTGCGGGATCGTCGGATCGTGGTGCTGGACCTGGCAATGATGGTAGCCGGGACGAAGTATCGCGGTCAGTTCGAGGAGCGG
>JAJYDB010000338.1 GCA_021777845.1 Planctomycetota bacterium | reverse complement strand
ACCGCCTTGTCGATCCCGCGCTTCAACGCCATCGGATCAGCACCCGCGGCCAACGCCTTCAAGCCTTCCTTGAA
The DNA here is from genome assembly GCA_021777845.1 of Planctomycetota bacterium. Taxonomy (GTDB): domain Bacteria; phylum Planctomycetota; class Planctomycetia; order Isosphaerales; family Isosphaeraceae; genus JAJYDB01. Next base: position 4,113 of record JAJYDB010000338.1, on the reverse strand, counting down.
TATCACTTCCGCCAAAACCGTCGCCGTCGTCGTGCCGTCCCCCGCCGAGTCCGACGTCTTCGACGCGGCCTCCTTCACAAGCTGAGCACCCATATTCTCGTAAGGGTCCGTCAGCTCGATCTCCTCGGCGACGCTCACGCCGTCCTTCGTCACCGTCGGGCTTCCCCAGCCTTTGTCGATGACCGCGTTCCGTCCGCGCGGACCAAGCGTGCTGCGGACCGCCCGCGCCAGCTTCGACACCCCGCTCGCCAGCTTCTGACGGGCCTCTTCATCGTAGGCCAACATCTTCGCCACGGTGAATTCTCCTAATCGACGCACTTCAATCGCTTCGCCCGCAACGTCGATTCAATCCGACGTCCGAGCCTCAACTGTCCGCCAATCCGAACCTGTCGCTCCAATTCGGATGCCTCGCACGTACCTGAATGCAACTCGTGTACCAGCCGAACTCCGAGTTCTAAGTTCACCCGTTTCAACTGGTTACGTTCCGGGAATCCGCCGGCGACATCAAACCGACGTGCCATTTTGGCAGTCGACCTCGGTTCGCTGCCAATTGAAATCCACCGCGCCGTCCCGCCGATCACTGGAGCCTTGTCCACCACCGTCCGACGCGTTATGCTGTTCCAAATCCCAGTCTCAGCCGCTCAAGACAAGAGGCCCGCGCACGATGACGAAGACGAAATGGTCGCAGCTTGGATTCGCGACGATGTGGCTCGGCGTCGCTCTATTCACGGCCGCGCACGCGCCCCGAACCGCAACCGCGGACGACGTCAAATCCCTCGCCATGCCGCTCTGGTCCGGCCCCGCGCCCGGCGCTCTCGGCAAGCTCGACGGCGACGTCCCAAGCATTACCGTCTATCAGCCGACAGGCACGAACGCGAGCGACGCCGCAGTCGTCGTCTGCCCCGGCGGCGGCTACGGCGGACTCGCGATGGATCACGAAGGCAAACAGATCGCCGACTGGCTCAATGCCCACGGCATCACCGCGGTCGTGCTCAAATACCGGCTCGGCCCGCGCTACCATCACCCGGTCGAACTCGGCGACGCTCAGCGCGCAATCCGAACCGTCCGCGCACACGCCTCCGAGTGGCGCCTCAACCCGAAACACGTCGCGATCCTCGGCTTTTCCGCCGGCGGGCACCTCGCTTCGACCGCCGGCACCCACTTCGACGACGGCGACCCAAACGCCTCCGACGCCGTCGACCGCGAAAGCTGCCGACCCGACGCGATGATCCTCGTCTATCCCGTGATCGCGATCGCAACCCCTTACGCCCACTTGGGTTCCAAACGGAACCTGCTCGGCGACAACCCGCCGCGCGAGCTCGTCGAGTCGCTCTCGAACGAAACGCAAGTCACCGCGCGCACCCCGCCGACGTTCCTCGTCCACTCCGACGCCGACGCCGGCGTCCCGGCCGAGAACAGCCTGCTGTTCGCGATGGCCTTGCGCAAGGCCAAGGTGCCAATGGAGTTGCATCTGTACGAGCCGGGCCCGCACGGGTTCGGACTCGGCAAGAACGACCCCGCGCTCCACACCTGGCCCGACCTCTGCATCACGTTCCTGAAGCGACACGGCTTCGGGAAGTAACCAGAGTCGCGACGACGCGAGAGATCACTCGACGACGCGGACGCGCAACTCGCGCAACTGCTTGGGATCAACCGTGTTGGGCGCGCCGGTCATGAGGTCGGCGCCCCGCGCGGTCTTCGGGAACGCGATGCAGTCGCGGATGTTGGTCAGACCCGCGTAGAGCATCACCAAACGGTCGAGACCGAGCGCGATCCCGCCGTGAGGCGGCGCGCCGTTCTTGAGCGCGGACAGCAAAAAGCCGAACTTCTCTTCGGCTTGCTCAGGCGTAAGCCCAAGCAGAGCAAACACTTTGGACTGAATCGCGGGGTCGTGGATACGAATCGTGCCGCCGCCGCACTCCTCGCCGTTCACGACAAGGTCGTACGCCTGGGCGCGAACTTTGCTCGGCGCGGTGTCGAGCAGGTGCAAATCCTCGGGCAGCGGCATCGTGAACGGGTGGTGCTCGGCGGCGAACCGCTTTTCCTCGGCATCCCAGGCGAGCAGCGGAAACCGCACGACCCAGCAGTAACGGAACGCCTTCGGGTCGTAGAGCGAAAGCTCTAAACCCAGACGCAGCCTCAGGTTCGAGAGCGACTGCGAGGTGACGTGCGACTCGTCGGCGACGATCAGAATCAAGTCGCCGACGTTCGCATCGAACTTCGATCGCAGTTCGGCCTGCACTTCCGGGGAGAAGAATTTCGCGGTGGGACCGGTGCATGCGTCGGCCTCAACCTTCAGCCAGACAAGACCTTTCGCGCCGAACCCCGCGATGAATTCGGTGAGCCCGTCGAGGTCTTTCCGGCTATAACGCGTGCCGCCGCCGGGCGCGCACAGACCGCGAACCCGCTTGCCTTCGGCGAGCGCCGCTTGAAACACCTTGAAGTCGGTTTTGGCGGCAACGTCGGCGAGGTCGCGGATCTCCATCCCGAAGCGCAAGTCGGGACGGTCATTGCCGTAACGCTCCATCGAGTCGTGATAATCAATCCTCGGGAGGGGCAGCGCGAGCGTCTCGCCGGCGAATTCTTTGGCGAGTCGCGCGACGAGGATTTCCATCGTCGACATCACGTCTTCGTGTTCGACGAACGACATTTCGACGTCGAGCTGCGTGAACTCAGGCTGCCGGTTCGCGCGCAGGTCCTCGTCGCGGAAGCAGCGCGCGATCTGGAAGTAGCGGTCGAACCCCGCGACCATCAGCACCTGTTTGTAGAGTTGCGGCGACTGCGGGAGCGCGTAAAAGTCGCCCGACTTCACGCGGCTCGGAACCAAAAAGTCGCGCGCGCCTTCGGGCGTGCTGCGTCCGAGAATCGGCGTCTCGACTTCCCAGAAGCCCAGCTCCGACATTGTGTTGCGCATCAATTGCGTGAGTCGGTGCCGGAGCTCGAAGACCGCCTGCAGGGCCGGCCGGCGGAGGTCGAGGTAGCGATATTTGAGCCGGAGCTCTTCGTTCGCCTCGGCCCCTTGAATCTCGAACGGCGGCGTCGGCGAAGCGTTCAGGATTTCGAACTCGACGGCGCGGACCTCAATGGCCCCCGTCTTCAATTTCGGGTTTTCCTTGCCGGGCAGCCGGGCGTTCACAACCCCTTTCACCGCAACGACAAACTCGTTGCGGAGCGAGTGCGCGGCGGCGAGCGGGTCGGCGAGGTCGGCGGCGTCGGGCGAACCCGGCTCGAAGACGACCTGCGTCAATCCGTAGCGGTCGCGGAGGTCGATGAAGATCAAGCCGCCGTGGTCGCGACGACCGTCGACCCAACCGTTCAGGATCACCTCGTCTCCGAGGCGGTCGCGCGTGAGTTCACCGCACGTGCACGTACGCTTCAACATGATTCGCACCCGTGCGCAGAGACACCGGCCGCGGCCGGGTCGACGCATAAAGAGAGGACCCGGCGATCGTCCCGAAGGACGCGCAACCTTGGTCGCGGGTTCGCGGCCGAGCCGGGTTGTTCGCGATCGCCGACGCCTGCTTTATTCACCCACATACGGCAGCAGAGCGAGAAAACGGGCGCGCTTGATGGCGTCGCTCGCGGCGCGCTGGAAGGCCGCGCAATTGCCGCTCCGCTTCCTTGAGAACATTTTGCTTTGGCTGGTGCACAGTTTCTTCAGGAGGCCGACGTCTTTGTAGTCGACATACGCCGGACGCGGGCAGCCCTCGGGGGTGCAGAAGCGGCAGCGATTCTTGCGGTTGCGGCCAAATCGTTTCCTCGGCATGACGAAACACGGTCCTCGGTCGAAGGAATGCGAACATTGGGAAAAAAGCCGAAGCGAGACGCGTCGGCACGGGCCCCCGGCGTCCGGCTCGCGATGCCGGCATCGAAAATTCGAGTATCCGAATCGGGCGGCGAGGCGTCAATCCCGGCCCCGCTCGGTTTTCGACTTTTTTCGCGCGGCGCGGGGTCGGGGGTCGAGAGAACGTCGGTTGTGGAAGCCTGGGGCGATGGCTCGCGCGGCGGGCGGCTGTTAAGATGAAGACGCGATGTGGGGCCGCGGGCGACGGGTCGCGGCCGGCGAGGCCGAGTTTTGTCGTCGCGACTCACCCACCCGTTTATTGCGACGGA
>JAJYDB010000074.1 GCA_021777845.1 Planctomycetota bacterium | reverse complement strand
CAGGTCCTCCGCGTTGCGACCGCTGAGCGTCACGCTCATCACCGTCCCGGTGAACGAAACCGTGAGATTCTCCTGCAACCAAGAGACCGGGTCGCTCTGCTCCGAGATCGTCGCCAACGCCGCCACTTCCGGCCTCGTGAGCGCGCTTTGAATCACCGCGTCGCTTAACAACAACGTTTCCTGCGTTTTCTTAAACGACTCGAACTCAATCTGATTCGAGATCGTCCCCTCCACGCCCACAAACACGACGTGCGGCTGGTTCGGCGACAGCTGCAACAGCGCCAGCGCGGTCGACTTCGAGGGGATCAAGAACCAAGCCGCCGTCGCGGTGATCACCCCGGTGGTCAACCCCAACAGCCAAGAGCGCTTCAGCGCCTTCAGAATGATGCTCAAGACCGACGGTCCGCTGCTCGACGCCTGCGACGGATCTTCCGTGGCGGGCACCGGCGCCCCCCAAGGATAGGCGGCCGCCTGCAACGGAGACGAGGACAACGGACTGAGCGGGCTTTGCCCGGATTCGTGCGACGTCATCGCGGATCACCCAATCTGATTGACTTCACCACGGATATCCTCAACCCGATCTTCGTTCGCAACCGACCGGCGTCGTCCCTCAACATCTCGTTGCGCTCGCGACGCGGATCAAAACAACCCGTCGCCGATGTTGATATTTCCAAAATCGCCGTGCGACGACGCCTCCACCAGAAGGAACGCGGGCGAGGAGAGGGGGGGCGAGAAAAGCAAAACGGCTAGCGACGCAACGATCCCGGGCCACCCGGAAGCCGTCGCCGCGACTCCGCGCGTCCCGCCCCGGGCAGTACGACAGGGACCAAGCGCGCTTCCGTCTCCTCGAAAATCAAGTGCGAGAGGACCTTCAACTCAACCCAAAGCATCCCAAGCGCCGTCGGCATCATCAACCAACCCGCGAAGTCGTGAAACACGCGGTTCGCCCATTCCTCGCCCACCAGCTCGTGCATGATGCCCGTCAACGAAATCCGGATCACATTGCTCAAAATCGCGATCGGCAACGCGCTCAGCACAATCAAGACCTTCTGCTCGATCGGCCGATCCAAAATAAACGCCGCGAAAATCGTCATGAAAAAAAACATCATCAACATCCGCAGACCGCTGCACGCGTCGACGACCCCGAGCGTCGCGTGATTCATCAAAATCAACGTCCCGTCCGCGATCGCGGTGAAACCCAACGTTTGCAGCGTGTAGGCGCTCGCCAACGTAGAAATCCGCTGCAAAGGATACTTCATCATCTGCTCAATCGTGTACGGCAGCGGAATCATGAAGAACAAAATGATGATCGAGGGCCCCGCCCAAATCAAGCCGCGCAGACCCCAATACATCTGCACGACCCCGCACAAATAAAGCAGCAGGGCGAATCCGTCCAGCCACTTCACGTACAACGTGTCGCCGAAAAACTGCGACGCCATCCCCAACGCGAAGAAGCCCAACGCTTTGAAGTCCGGACGGGCCGACATCGCCGGCATCGAGTCGCGCCGCCACCAAAGCAAACCCACCGCGAACAACGGAACCAAATACCCGTGTTCGTAAGCCGGATTCGTTCCCCACGTCTCGTACATCGCCGTCAAGTCGGGCCAAAGCGCCCAAACGACCGCGGCCAGCAACACAATCGCGTACAAAGCACCCGAGCGCACCAGCCGCGCCCACAACGAATTCGACTCAAGTTGTTCCGACGTTTTGATTTCCATGGCAATCGCAAAAGCGGTCAATCAAGCTCTCGTTCGCCGCGACGACACCTGCTTGCTTCTCTTACGAACATCTCGTGTTCGCGTGTCGCGCTTCGGAATAATCGCGATCCCAATGATCTTGGGCAAGGCCCCGCGTGCTCCGCAAGCAAGATTCCGACCGTTTTGGAAAAATTTCGTTTATTAATCATCTTAAAAGGATCGCGACGACGCGGACGATCGCATCGCGCCGCAACTCGCCCCGCCCCTTCAAAATACCCGATTTCCTCCCCCGCGCCGAAGACTATTTGCCCATGATGCGAATTATCAACGACTGTTTCATCCTGGAAGCGCTCCGGATGTACCCCCGTGAACGACCCTCCCCTTTGAGCAAGCCGCCATAAAAGGATCCGACCTCGCTTAAGGCAATCGCTCCGGAGCGATCGCTCGGAGCGGCAGCCCCGCCGCGTCCTTCGCCGACACAATCGGCTCCGCGATCGGCCAACGAATCCCCAGCTCCGGGTCGCTCCAAAGCACCGTCGTCTCCGCCGCGGGTTCGTGAAAGTCGGTCACCTTGTACAACACCAAAGCCTCCTCGCCGGTGACCACGAATCCGTGCGCAAACCCTTCCGGAATATAAAGTTGCCGCCGATTCTCCGCCGATAACGTCGTCCCGAACCAATCCCCGTAACGCTCCGAATCCCGACGCACGTCGACCGCGACGTCCCAAATCTCGCCGCGGAGCACACTCACCAACTTCCCCTGAGCATGCGGATACTGCAAATGTAGGCCGCGCAATACCCCACGACGCGAGTAAGACATATTGTCCTGCACGAATTTCGCGGGTAATCCCGCGGCGGCGTAACGCGCCTCGCTCCACAGCTCGATGAAATAGCCGCGGTGATCGCTGTGCACCCGAGGCTCGAACAAAAGCACGCCGGGAAGCTCGGTCGCCTGAACTTGCATGCTGCGCCTCAAACGGACCACGAAATAAATTTCGACTCTATCGCGGGTTCCGCCGCTCAGAACGACGCCGGCGTCGAAGTGCTCAACCCAAGCCGTTCACGCCTATAAATACCAGACGTGATCCGTTCGACCCAGTCGGGATGGTCGAGATACCAGCGCACTGTTTTTTCGATGCCGGTCGCGAAGTTTTCCAGCGGTTTCCAGCCCAATTCGGCCGAAATCTTGCCGATGTCCATGGCGTAGCGACGGTCGTGGCCGGGGCGATCGGCGACGAAGCGGATCAAGCTGCGACAGGGGGCGTGCGGCAGACCGGGACGGAGTGCGTCGACGAGGTCGCAAATCGTGTGCACGACGTCGATATTGGCCTTTTCGCAGAGCCCGCCGATGTTGTACGTCTCGCCCGCGCGGCCCCCTTCGAGGACCCGCGCGATCGCCCGGCAGTGGTCCTCGACGTAAAGCCAATCGCGGACGTTTCGCCCGTCTCCGTAAACCGGCAACGGCTTGCCTTCTAAAGCGTTCAGGATCACCAGCGGGATCAGCTTCTCCGGGAATTGCGCCGGTCCGTAGTTGTTTGAGCAATTCGTCGTAAGCGTTGGCAGCCCATAGGTATGATGAAACGCGCTCACGAAGTGATCGGACGCCGCCTTGCTCGCCGAATAAGGCGAGCGCGGGTCGTAAGGGGTTGTTTCCTGAAAGGCTCCGGTCGCTCCCAGCGAGCCGTAAACCTCGTCGGTCGAGACGTGCAAGAACCGAAATCGAGCGCGTTCCGCCTCGTCGAGCGTCTCAAAATAAGCGCGAGTCGCGAGCAAGAGCTCGAACGTGCCCACAACGTTTGTCTGCACAAATTCTCGCGGGCCGTCGATCGATCGATCGACGTGCGACTCCGCGGCGAAGTGGATCACGGCGGAAGGCCGATGCTCTTGGAGCAGCCCGCCGACCAGTTCTCGGTCGGCGATGTCGCCCTGCACGAATTTGTGCAAAGGGTCGTGGAGCGCCCGGTCGAGCGACTCTAAATTAGCCGCGTACGTTAATTTGTCGAGGTTGAGGATGCGGGCCCGGCGTTCGGAGACGGTCATGCGAACGAAGCAAGACCCGATAAAACCCGCGCCGCCGGTTACGAAGTAGGTGGGCGTCGTCAAAATGGAAACCTCAATGCGGGCGAGAGGAGTTGCGAGGTTGGTTGCGCGGCAGCCTCCTCAAAAGTTGTCCCGTCAACTCTCTAATTTTCGTTCACGCTCGTCGATAACGCAACGCCATTCCCGACGGCTCAAACCCGCGCTGCCGCCGATGTACCACCTTCACAGCAGCCCGCCGTCGCGATATTTTCCTTATTTAGTGTACGCGAGCATCTCAAAATAAACGCGGACGACGCTCTTTTCACCGTTACTCGCTCAAAAATTCGCCGAGGGTCGCAACGCTCGCGCACTACTTTTCACACGGAGAGTTCGGGGCCGCTCGTTTTCGACGCCGCACAAGTGGTCGTGAAGTGCCAGGTCATTGCCGATCTTTTTTTTAAGACGAGTCCACCGGCCTGTCAGAAAGTGTCCTATAATCCTAGCAGGGAGGCTCACAATGGCTAACGAACCTGCACAACCGACGAGCGACCAACGTGCCGAGAACGACCCGCTCTGGGAGCGAGTCGCCACTCGGGCCGTCAAGATTCTCTTCCGCGTCTACCTTGCTCCCTTCCTTATTCTGTTTCTTGTGTTGAATTACTCGGCAATCTTGGTGTGGCGGACCGTCCTGTTGCTCGAGGCCGGCATGATTGCCGGGTTGGACGCGACCGCTCTCGTCGTCGACTTCATCGCCCGCGGCGTGGCCGCGCCGGCCGGCCACTCGCCATGGAACCGCGGATTTCCGCACCCCGGCGTGCCAACGCTCCTGCATCGTCAACGACGCTGGTCGCTCTTGCATAACCGCGCGTCCGACAAATAAATCCGCACGGACTCCTCGCCGCGACCCAATCCGACGCGGCTGGATTCTGCCGCCTCGAACAACGGCCCAACTTTCGCCCCACCACTTCTCCTCGCACGCCGCCGACACGCCGCGCTGGTCCGACCCGCTGCGCCCTCAAATCTCTCCCGGCTCAGGTTGCCTACCTAGGCATGTCCGAAATCATCCTTGCATGCCTCCGACTTTTAAATGCTTCGAAGTCATCTTGATGGTTGCCTTGCAAGCCGGCGATCCTTAAACTACTTGTGCACGATGTCGCGGGGGTCGTCGGCTTCGTGTCTCGTCTCGATTATTTTCCATTCGTCATCAACACAACGACCGAGAGGACTTTGCATGGCAAAATCTGTCGCGAGGAACGAGCCGAGGCCCCGAGGGGGTCTGGAATCGTGGCTCGTCCGCAAGATCCACACGCAGAATTTGCGCTCGTTGCCGTCTTACAAGCCGCTCAACGGTCGCACCGGGCAGAACGCCGAGCAATACGCTCGCCGCCTGCTCGCGGCCTTGCGCGACCTGGAAGCCGAGCCGAGCGTGCGCGAGCGAACTCGCGACGACGGCCGCGCTTTCCGAAGCTGGGTTGAAGCCCTCGCCTCGGCGCCTTCACGTCGGTCCGACCAGTTCGAACGCACGTCGGCACGTTGGGCGGAAGCCTGACGACGTCGACTCTCTCTCTCTCTCTCTCTCTCCGCAATTGTTCTTCATCAACTGCGACCCCGCGGGATTTTTTCTCCCGCGGGGTTCTTTTTTTGAGCGAGTTCGACCTTCTTCCGCGTCTTTCGCCCCAAATCGGCTCCGACACGCTCTCAAACCGCGGCGCCGCCGTTCGTAACCAGTCCGACCAGCCGGTCCACATGCGCCTGCCAGCTCCACCGCGACCCCCCGCGGGCACGCTCCGCGCGACGCTCCTTCGACTCGCTTTGGCCTTCCTTTAAAAGCTTCAGCGCCTCCGCCGTCCAAGCTTCAACGTCACCGACTTGGCAATATGAGGCCGCCTCACCCCCAACTTCGCGCAAAACTTCGATGTCGCTCGCCAAAACCGGCGTCCCGCACGCCGTCGCCTCAGCAACCGGCAGGCCAAACCCCTCCGAATCGCTCGTCTGCAACACCAGATCCGCCCGTCGATACAACGCCGCAAGTTCACTCGCTGCCATAAAAGGCAGCTCCACAATCGACTCCCAAACCCCGAGCCCGCGCGCCCGCTCCACCTGTCCCGGCTGCAAACGACCACCCACCTTCCAAAGCCGCATCTTCGGGTAACGACGCCGAATCGCCGCCGCAACCTCGATCAAAACGTCGATTCGCTTCCTCGAAATCGTCGCGCCCACGTGGACCAGTTCCGGCCAACAGCTACGAAAATCCGGACACAATGTCCCTAATAACGAGTCGAGCCGGTGCTCCGCGGCAAGGTCGCGCGCACCTCCAAAAGCCTCGTCAATGCCGTTGGGAACGACGTGCAGACGACTCGCTGGAACCAGATTTGCGCCTAACATGGCTGTCCGCGTCGACTCGGACACGCACGCCACCAAATCCGCCTTTCTTAAGCCTGCAAGTGTCCTCTGCGCAAACCCACGGAACCACCAAGGACGCGGGTCCGTCGCCGCATCCACCAAACATCGAAACGCATCAATATCATGGCAAGTGACGAGCGTCCGAGCACGGCCGGACGGCAGGTCGAGCAGAATATGCGCGTAACTATGATCAACCACATGATAAACGTCGCTTGGTTCCAGCCGAGCAAAGCGCTTTACATAGCGTCCATAATCCCAGTGACGGTTCAGCATTCGATCGACGTTGCGGGCAAGGTGCGTCGTCCCTAAAATCGGGATTCGGACCGTGCGCGGGCGGTAATCCACCGCTGCCGCCACGGCTTCAACAGCCGCGAGGCCGCTTTTTCCCAAGTTCTTAACCACTTGTTCAGCATAGAGATCCATGCTGTGCCAGCCTTCCTCGCGGAAGTCCTGCAGCACCGCCCAACGAAGCCTCGGGGAAGGAGCGTTCATCGGGCGCGACCTCCCTTTCCAAGTCCAATCGACCGTCCGATCGACAGCAGACGCTCCCGCCAGTCGCTCCGAGCCGAGGGAGATAACACGAAACAAAAAGCGATCACCATGAATCCGAGCGAACCCGCCGACGTCTCGAGCACAAGCCGCGTCCAGCCTAATCTTTCCTGGGCGTGCGACGCCGTCCACAGCGCCGCGGCATAAGGCAACCCGTAGATCCAAGGGCGCAGCGAAGCCGCAACGACGCGTCGTGCCGAGACGCCTATTTTGGCTTCCAACAGTCGCGGTAATGACCAACCGGTGACCGCGAGAAAGCCGGCCGTCGTCCCTAGCAGCGGGCCGACCACACCCAGGCTGCGCGTCAGCAGGACGCTTGCGAGCACGTTCACGAGCGCTGACGCAACTGCTTGCGGCGCAAGGACGCGAGCGTGTCCCGCAGCCGTCAGACACCAGTTCCAGAGCGAAAACTCGGCGAGCAGAAACGCGTTCATGCCGGCGACGGCAACAACCGTGAATCCTCCGTACGGCAATGAGGCGTCCAGCACCCAGAGCGAAAAAAAATGCTGATTAAACGCCGCGATTGGAGCTAGTAAAGCAATACTGATGACGGCGATCAGTTCGGAAACTTCAATCATCCGCCGTTCCAAAAGCTCATGACGACCGAGCGCCTGCAGCTCGGCGAGCGGCGCCCACGTCGCCTGCCCAACCCCCTGCGCCAGCGATTGTGCCGCAACCGCAAGCCTTTGTGTAAAATAAAGCGAGGTCACGGCTTCGGTGCCAAGAATCAAGCCGATGATGATGTTGTCGGTGAGCACTGCCATCCGCCCTGCCACATTAATAAGCAGGGTCGGCCGGCTCAGGGCCCAGAGGCTGCGTCGGAGGGCGACGCTCGTCGGCGCGCGCCACTCGGGGCCGAGCAGGTCCGATCCGCGACGAAATAACATCATTGCAAGCGCGGCGTGAAACAGCCAAGCACCGAGCGCGGCGGCAAAAATCTGCCCGCGGATGCCCAAGCCGGCATAGGCGAGTCCGAGCGAAACTCCTGTGATGACAACGGCTTGCGACGTAAGGAGCCACTGGACTACGTCGCCGCGCTGGCGGGCCTCAAGGACGGTCCGCAGGGGTGCGAGCGGAAGACTAAGGAAGCCGAGTAAACCGATGATCCAGCCCCACTTGAGGTCAATTGCCACGGAGGCTTCGACTCCGCCGGCAAGCCGCGGAATCCACTGCGCCGCCGCAACGCCCACGGCGAAAGTGACGACGGCGATCAGCGCATAAGCACGCGCACCGGCCGCGAGTGTGGCCCGTGTTGCCGATGCCTGTCCAAGGCTGATGGAACGCACGAGGAGCGGCGCAAGTGCTCCGCCCAAACCAAGTTCGAGCAAAAGGAGGTAGCCTTGCGCCTCCGCCGCGACCCGCACTGCGCCGAAGCGCGCCGGCCCAAGCCAACGCTCAATCCAAGGCGAGGCGCAGAGGCCCAAAATCATCGTTGTGGCTGTCAGGACGATTTGTGCAAAATAATTCGCGATAGAGCGTTGAGCACGCATGCTAGGCGGTCCCTCGTGCGGGATCGTTGGCTCGCGCGAGCTTAATTACGTCGCGATAGACGTCGAGCGTTGCCTCGGCGTTGCGTCGCCAGGAAAAGTCGAGCGACCTGCGGCGCGCTCGTTGCACCAAGTCGTCTCGAAAACCGGGCTCAAGGACGGCGCGGCGGATCAGGGTGGCGAGCGACGCTTCGACGCGCGGGTTGAACAGAGCGCCGCCTTGGCCAAGCACCTCGGGAAGGCTGGTCGCATCGGCCGCAAAGACAGGGCACCCTACCGCCGCGGCTTCACAGAGTTGCAACCCAAACCCTTCGTGGAAACTGGGATACGTAAATGCGAACGCTTCGGCAAAGAGCGCGGGCAGGTCGAGGTCATCCACCCAACCGAGGACGCGAACGCGCTCGTTCATGTTCATCGACGCGACCATCGCCTTCAGTTCAACCTGTTCGGAAGGTCGACCGCCGACCAGGACAAGGTCGAGGTCGTCGCAGCCCGAAAGCGCCAGCGCGCGCGGCAAAAAAGCAACGTTCTTACGAGCTTCCCAGCCGCCGACATAAAGCAGGTAGGGTCGACCCAAGCTAAACGCGGCGCGGACACGCGCCCGGTCGGCTCGCGAAACAGGCTTATGAAAGCGAGGGTCGGCGGCCGCATGAATCACCGTGACGCGTCGCGCGTCGAGTCGGAGCGCGGTGGTGATCTCATTGAAGGCGTGTTGACTCACCGTGATGATACGGTCGGCGCGGGTGCGCGACGACCAGTGATAGAGCCGGCTCTTGAGCGCGCCGGGGCTCCAGCCCGCCTTGTAAAACACTTGGTCGATCGCGTCGTGGAGCGTCAACACCCGCGGGCACGGGGATGTCCAAGGCAAACCGAAATTAAAAGGGGAATGCAGGACGTCAACCTGATCGATCGAGCATTGTTTCGGCAGCCAGAACTGTTCCCAGATCGGGTAGCGGAGGCCGGAACGGACCGCAACCGCGACGCTGCCGCGTTCAAGCCGCTTTAAATGGCTAGAGTCGAGCGGTGCGTCGGAATAGAGGATGAGTTCGACGCCGAGATCGAGCAACTCGACCAACAGGTTGATTGTGTAACGATTCCAGCCTCTGAGGGTGGGATTGGCGAGCAGCCGCGCGTTGATTCCGACTTTCATGGCGTTTTGCCGGGAATTTGGGGGCGAAGTCCGCGTGGCGGGTTGGGGGTTGGGGGGGGCGAATCGGCGGCGCGGGCGCGCTCCGAGGCGGCGTGAAGCGCGGCGGATTGTAGCCAAAACTGCAAGCCGAGCGGAGCGAGGAAGGGGGTGAAGCTAAAGCATGAGGCGAGGATTCCGACGTCGGAGGCGGTGATGACGGCGGCCCAAAACCCGAGTTCGCGACTTTTATAGCGGAGCGCGATTTTAAAGGAGTTCCAGGCGGCGACGGCGGCGGCGACGGCGTAAAGCGTCATCAAGGGGATGCCGCCGTCAAAGATCCAGGCGGGCCACATCACTTCGGCCCAAATAGGCGAAGGGCGGGCGGGGTCGCCGAAAGTGCTGTGAATCATGCCCCACCATCCGAGGCCGTAGCCGAGCGGGTACTCCCAAATAATCCGGTTGAAGGCTTCCTCGACGAAAACGCCGCGACTCTCGGCGTAGAAAGAGGTTGCGTTTTTCGCGAAGAGGGGGGCGAAGCGTTCGACGACGCCGGTTCCGACGTTGCGCGCGACCCAAACGAGTGCGACGACGCCCAATAGACTGCCCACGATTGCAAGCAACCCTGCTTGCGCGCGACGTTCTTGGATGATGAAAATCGCGAATAAGATGACGCCCGAGGCGGCCAGCATCACGAGGGGGAAGCGTGCCTGCGAGAAATAGATGACGGCGAGTCCGGCGGCGGCGGCGGCGAGTCCGGCGAGGCGCTTCCAGAGAGCGGAGGGTCGGACGAGCCAGGCCAGGCCTAACAAGGCGCTGGTTGTGCCGGCGAGCGAAGCGGCACCGGGGGTATCGGTGAGGCCGCAAGGGCGGAGGAGCTTGCGGCCGTCGTCGGTTTTGAACATGACGTTCTCGCCTTGATATTGGTTCGAGAGCGCGGGGATGACGGGAGGGTTAAAGGTATCGGGGCGATAGATTTGCGCGATCCCGAGGAGGGCGGACAGAGCGCCGCAGGCGAGGAGGACGGCCATGAGGCGGCCGATTTGGGTGCTCGACGCGGTGGCTTTGTCGGCCCAGTAAGCTGGGGAGAGAACCGAATAATAAAGCGCGACTTGTCCGCAGGCGGTGGTGAGCGAGTAGCCGTTGGGATGAAAGATGGAGACGACGAGCCAGGCGAGGGTGCCGGTCAGCCAGGGAAGCGCGGGAAAGCGCACGGGGAGCCGGCCGCGGGGTAGGCGGGCGATTGCGCTTTGATAGGCGTGCGTGCCGCCGTTGAACCAGAGCCAGGCGCCGATGGCGGGTGCGAGTCCGTAGCCTGCGACGCGGGTAGCGGTGCGGATTGCGGAGGCGCCGGGGATGAAGAGGAGAGCGGCGAGGAAAGCCTGCGCGATGAAGTAGAAGCCGAGCCAGCCCGCGCCCGAGTCGTGTTCGGGCGATGGTTTGACGGCGACGGGGGCGGTCGTTGACGGGCGACGGACAGGGGGCATGGTGCGCGATCCAACCCAGGGGTTGAGGTCCGACACCATGATTTACGTTGGCCGTCATAATTCGCAAGTCGTTTCCCGGCGGAACTTTCGCGACGTGCCGGTAAGGTTGCGAAAAAGCGTCGCGGGTTGGGCGGCTTGGGTTCGAGGTGGAGCGGGAAGGCCGGCGGGGTTAGAGAGGGCGGGGGGACCGGCGGTCGAGGGCGAGGACGAAGCGCGCGGCCATGTGATCCCAGGTGTAGGCGCGGAGGGACTGGGCGAAAGTCGCGAGGGGTCGGGACCAGCGGTTGGGGTTGGCTTGCCAGGCACGGAGTCGCTCGGCGAGGTCGGCGGGGTCGTTGGGGTTGGGGATGAGGAGGTCGCGGAGGTCGTCCGGGTAGCGCTCGGCAATGCCGGCGGCGGCGGTAACGAAGGCGGGCAGGCCGCAGCAGAGCGCCTCTTGCGTCACGAGCGAGTATCCCTCGTAGCGCGAGGGTAGGACGTGCGCGTCGAAGGCGCGAAACAGCGTCGGGACATCGCGCCGAAAGCCAAGGAAGATCATCTTTTGCGTCAAACCGGCGGCCTCGGCGCGAGCGCGCCAAGCGGGGAGCTCGGACCCCGCGCCGACGACGGCGAGGACCGCGTTCCAGGCGGGGTCCGAGGCCAGCGATCGCCAGGCTTCGAAGAGGGTGTCGAAGCCTTTGCGGCGGTCGCCGAGCGCGCCGACGAACCCTGCGATGGGAACGTCGGCGGGGAGGCCCGCGGCGGCGCGGAGGGCGGCCTTCTCGTGGGGAGCGGCGGGTCGAAACAGTTCGGGGTCCGTGCCATAATAGACGACTTCGACGCGGTCGGCGGGGATGTCGAGCCAGTTGAGCAGGTCGTTCCGGTTGCGTTCGCAGGTGGTGACGATGAGCCGTGCGCGGCGGAGCGAAGCGCGTTCGCGCGCGATGAAATAGCGGCGCGCGACGGTGCGCTTGAAACGTCGGGGCCAGGATCCGACGAGGGGAGGGTGGTCGAGGACGTTGAGGTGATGGAGCCAGTTGACGTCGTTCCAGACGCAGTTGCCGCCGTTCACGATGACTTGGCCGCCGAGACGACGGGCCCAAGCGCGTCCGAATTGATTTAAAATGGGCAAGCTGAGGAGGTCGGAGCGGAGCAATTTGGGAACTTTGTGCCAAGTAATGTTTGGGTTGTGGAGGAGGGTGTCGCCGACGCGGAACGAGACGAGATGGACGTCGCGGCCTTGGTTGGCCAGGTGGGCGGCCAGAGCGTAGTTGGCGCGATCCATTCCGCCGGTTTTGACGACGTCGGCGGCGACAAGGACGTAGCGGCTCATCAATCAAGCCTCGGGTTCGGGTTCGGCGAGTGCGGCGACGGGGTCCGGCGGGGTTGGAGCGTTGGAGAGTAGAGCCTCGACGGTGCGTTCGACCGCGAAACAGCGTTCGTAAAGACGGAGACCTCGCCGCGCGATCGCGACACGTTCGGCGGGGTTGTCGAGCAGTTCGAGGGCGCGGGCGACGAACACTGCGGGGTCGTTCGCGGGGGCGAGTGCAACAGGCTGTATTGTGCTCCAAAACGGTTCGGAGAGCCGGCCCAGCGTGGTTACTGCGGGAACGCCGTGCGCGAGCGGCGCCATGATCGTGGTTCGTCGCGTCGAGACGCCGTCGGGATAAGGTTGAAGCATGAGGTCACACGCTTGCAGGTCGATCGAAATCGAGGCTGCGGGAACGGTGTCGGAGGCGTTGAGCCGGCCTGCGAGTCGCGGGCGGCGCGCGTTCAGATCGTCGACAAACGCGGCGGCTCCGCGACCGATCACGAGCGCGACGCAGGCGGGTTGAGCGTCGAGGATGCGCGGCAAGATTTGGCCGAGCTGCGCGGCGACTTCACCGCGGCAGGTGGCGAAGCAGCCGACGATCGCGGCGCCGGCGGGTGCGAGGTCGAGGCGTCGTCGCGCAACCTGGGCGGGGTTGTCCACGCGCGGGATGGTGTTGGGCACGGGCCGCCAGACGACGGGCGGGCGCGACCGGGGGGCGTCGCGGCGGAGACGGTCGGCCCAGGCGGGGATGGCGACGTCGACGCGCGTCGCGGCGCGCATCAAGGTCGCGACCATGAGCCTTTGGACCCCGGCAAGCACTCGGCGCGCGAGACCATCCGAAGACTCGAGCGTATAGCGGACCTCGTGGACCATGACGCGGACGTCGTCGCCGCGACGTCGACGCGCGAGCAGGAGGCGGCAAAAAGCCAGGTTCATGCCCTTCCAGCCCCAGGCGTTGGGCGTCCACTGCACGAGCAGACGCCGAGGGGCGGGAAAAGCATCGAGCCGGGCCGCGAGCCGCCGCAGGCTGCGCGGCGACCAGCCGTCGCCAAACTCTTCGACCAGAACGCGGCCCCCGGTTGCGTCGAGATCGTTCGAAGTGAACACGTGGCTCAATTCAAGCCGGCTGCGTCCCGCGCGCGGAGTCCAAACGTGGACCTCGACGCCGCGCGCGGCGAGCGCCGAGGCGACGGCGGCGGTGTAGTCGGCGACGCCTCCCATCAAAGGCGGATATTCTCCGGTGAGGATGTGAAGAACCGGGCCGGCGGGGTGTTGGGGAGCGGACATGACGCCTCGCGGCTAGGACTTCGAGGCGTCGGGAACGACAAACTCGCGGATGACCGCGGCGAGCCGCGGCAGGACGATTTTAGTGTCGCAAAGCGCGGCGGCGCGGGCGGGGCCGGCCTTGCCGAGCGCCGCGCGCGCGGCAGCGTCGTCGACGAGGTTCGTCAGCGCCTTCGCGAGCGCCGCCGGGTTGCGCGGCGGGACGAGCAAGCCGCAGGTGTCGTTGACGATTTCAGACGCGCCGCCGAGATTCGTCGCGACGACGGGCCGGCCGGCGCGGAGCGCTTCGATAAAGACGAGGCCAAACGGCTCGGGGCTCGAATTCGGCTGGCAAAACAGGTCGGACGCCGCGAGCAGCCGCGGGACGTCGTCGCGGTGGCCGAGCAAGCGCACGCGTGCCGTTAAATTAAGCCGATCGAGCATGGCGGCCAGCTCCGCGAAGTAGGATTGCTCGACGGGGCGCTGGGGTCCGCCCGCGATCCACGCGGTCCAGGCGGGGTTGGCCTGCATGAGAGCGAGGGCTTCGATGAAGTCGGCGTGTCCTTTCCAGCGTTCGAGGCGCGCGGCGAGCAGGATGACGACGGCGTCGGGGTCGGTGGCGAGGTCGCGGCGAGAGTCGTCGCGCGCGGCCAAGGCGGCATCGCAACCCGCCGGAGGGTCGATTGCGACGGGGTAGCGGACGAGCCGAAACGGCGATGTCGGGAAGAGCCGCGGCAGCGTGGTCGCGGTGAACTCGCTGTTGACGACCGCGAGGTCGGGGGGCGTGAGGGCGGCGAGGCGCTCGAACCAGACTCGTCCAGAGGCGAGGTCGTGCATCCAAAAAAGGAGCGGCGCGTGGGCGCGGCGGACGACGTTCGCGGCGAGCGCGTGCGACCAAGGGGCGTGGCAGATCACGGCGTCGAAGTCGGAGCGTTGCAGGAGGTTGCGCAAACGTCGGCGGGCGCGCGCGAGCGTGAGCGGATTCCGAAAGCGGACCTCGCCGAGCGGGTGTACGACGGCTCCGGCGTCGCGCAGGGCGGCGGCGAGCTTGGCGTCGAAGCAGAGCGCGAACTCGAAGTCGAGGCCGACGTCGCGGAGGTCGTCGCGGAGCGTCGCGAGGGTCGTCAGAAAGGTTTCGACGCCTCCGTACAGGTTGCCCGACCAGACGTGAAGGATCTTGAGCGTCATGAAATCGAAACGGCTCGGCGAGGACAAAGGGTCGGCGTCCGATGTCGGGCACGACGGCGGTCGGCCGCGGGGTGTCGTGGTCGCGGGTCAGTTGACGTGCGCATGGATCGACTTCCGAGTCGCGGCGGCGCGGCTGAGCACAGCCTGGTAGATTTCGAGGGAGCGCTCGGCCATCAAGGAATGATCGAAGCGATCGACGGCGCGGCGGCGGGCGGCTTCGGCGAGCCTGGCGCGGAGGCCGGGCTCGTGCAGGAGGCGCGCGGCGGCGTCGGCGAGCGCGAGCGGGTCGTTCATCGGGACCGTGAGGCCGGTTTGCTCGTGCGGACTCACCCACGAAACGCCGCTGTGAGGGATGTGGGTGTTGATCACCGGCAGGCCGCACGCCATCGCCTCAACTTGGACCAGCCCGAAGGATTCGCTGCGGGCGTTGGAGGGGAACCAAAGGGCATCGGCGGCATAATAATACGGGGTGATGTCAAGATAATGCGGGAGCGCGCCGATAAACTCGACGCGGTCCGCGACCCCGACTTTCAAAGCCTCGGCGCAGAGCTCGGGCTCGTCGGGTCCGCGACCGACCAAGAGCAAGGTGCCGGGGACGCGGGTGAGCGCGCGGATCGCGTGCACGAAGCCTTTGTAGTAGACCAGGCGGCCGACCGCGAGCCAGACGGGGCCTCGCTGCGCAAAACGCTCGCGAATTTGGGCGGCTTCGGCAAGGTGGGCGGGCGAGGGATCAAGATACGGCTGGAGGTCGATGCCGATCGGCACGACGTGGATGCGGTCGGCGTAGGCGCGCAGGAAAGTCGAGCCGGCGGCGTAGTTTGGGCTGTCGGAAACGATGGCCTGAACGCGTCTGTAGGCGAGGCGTTCGAGTGGTCGGAAGAGAGCTCCGCGGAGCTTCTGGCGGACGACGTCGCTGTGATAGGTCGCGACGACGGCGGTGCGCGGCCGCGCCTGCAAGAGCGCGAGCAACATCGTCGGGTTCGGCGCGTGGACGTGCACGACGTCGGCCTCGATGTGGGCGAGCGCGGCGACCAACGCGGGGGAGAAGGCGATCTTTGCGAACGACGCCGCCGGCGCGAACCGCGTCACCGCGACGTCGCCGTCGCGCTCATGGACCGTGGGGCCGCGCTCGTGATTGAGACAGAGCACCTCGACGGTGTGGCCGAGGTCTGACTGCGCCCTCGACAACACGCGCACGTGCGTCTCGATCCCCCCCGCGGCGGGGGGATAGTGCTTGCCAAGATGGCAGACGCGAAGGGCTTTCATACGTCGACTTTATCTTGATTCCCAGAGGTCGCCGGAGCGTGTTCGGCCGCGTTTATCGGCGCGTTGGTCTACAGATTAAGCTTGTCGAGCAGCTCGCGGTGCTCGACGACCCAGTCGATCAGCCGCGCGACGCCGTCTCGAGGCGCGACGCGCGGCGTCCAGCCGAGGTCGCGCGCGGCCCGGCGCACGTCGGCGACGAAGATCCGTTGGTCGCCCGGCCGCCAAGCGGCGGTTTGCGAGGCGAGTCGACGACCGAGCCGTTCCTCAATGATCGCGACCAGCTCGCGCAGGCTGAGCGTGTGCGCCGGACCGCCGCCGACGTTATAAATCCGTCCGGAAATCTGGTCGATGCGCGCGAGCGCCCGCTCGTAGGCGTCGACCAGGTCGTCGACCCAGAGGACGTCGCGCACCTGCTTGCCGTCGCCGTAAATCGTGATCGGCCGGCCTAAAACGGCGGCCACGCAAAACCAGGCGATCCAGCCTTGATCCTCGATCCCGAACTGACGCGTGCCGTAGACGCACGACTGCCGGAACACCACGGTCCGCAGGCCGTAGATCCGCGCGTAGTCGCGCACGTATTGGTCGCCGGTCCCTTTCGAGCAGCCGTAAGGGCTGTGAAAGTCGAGCGGTTCGGACTCGTCGACGCCTTCCGCCAGGCTCTCGTACGCGTAACGCCCGCCGTACTCGACGGCGCCGCGATGCTCAAGGCCGCCGTAAACCTTGTTCGTCGAGGCGTACAAGACCGCGGGCCGACCGTCCGCGGCCAGACGCACCGCTTCGAGCACGTTCAAGGTCCCAAGCGCGTTGGCCTCGAAGTCGCCGCGCGGGTCGCGAACGCTCGACGTCACCGCAACCTGTCCGGCGAGATGCAGAACGGCGTCGGCGTCGGCATGGCGCGCGAACACCGCCCGCAGCGCGTCGAAGTCGCGGACATCGGCGCGATGGAGCTCGACGACTCCCCGAGCGCGCAGCCAGTCGGCGTTGTCCCGGGCTCCGCGACGGCTCAAGTTGTCAACGACGACAACCTCGCAACCCGCGGCCCGCAGCCTCGACGCCGCGTGGCAGCCGATGAAGCCCGCCCCGCCGGTAATCAGCCACTTGGCGGGCGTCATGACGTCGGCCCCCACTCGAAGACGTTCGCCGCGGCGCTCGGAGCCGTCTCCGGCCGCGTCGACGCCGATCCCTCCCAGAGCGCGAGCCACTCGGTCGCGAGGCCGTCGTGATGGAACCTCAAGCACGCCGATCGACGCGCCGACGCTCCCAGACGCCGGCGCAAGTCGGGGTCGATGACCAGCCGAGCCGCCGCCGCGGCGAGCGCTTCGGAGTCGCCCGGCCGGCACGCGAGTGCGTTTTCGCCGTCGATGACCAGCTCCGCCGCGCCGCCGCCGTTGGTCGCGACCAAGGCCCGACCGCACGCCTGCGCCTCGACGATCACGCGTCCAAACGGCTCGGGGGCCGTGCTCGCGTGCACCACGACGTCGAGCGACCGATACACCGACGCCGGGTCCGCGTGAAACCCCGTCAAGCCGACGCGCCCGGTCAGTCCGAGGTCGTCGATGCGCGCTTGCAGCTCGGCGCGCGTCCATTGCGACCCGCGGGTCTCGTAAATCGGTCCGCCCACGATATAAAACCGGCAGGGGCGCAAGAGGTTGTCCGCGAGCTTCCGGACAGCGTCTAAATAGACGTCGTGCCCCTTCCAGCGGGCGTAGGTCGCGACCATCCCCACGCGAACCGTGTCCGCCGGAGCGGGGGGCAGGCCGGCGGCGCGGTCCAGCGCGTCGGGGTCGCCGGGGCCGGGCGCGAAGCGTTCGCAGTGAACGCGGTTGTGGATCATCGCGACGCGGCAAGGCCGGCCGTCCAAGACGCGACGGGCGTCGCGCGCGACCGCGTCCGAAACGCCGACGACCGTCAATCGCCGCCCGGCAAGACGTCGAAGCAGCCGCGAAGCGACCGGCCGCGCCTCCAAAAAGTCGTGCAGATGCCAGACCACGCGGGCGTTCGACGGTGCGGCGAAGGCGCTCAAAGCGTGCGTTTTTAGGCCGTTGGAATAGACGATGTCGGGCGCGAGCCGCGCGCAAAGACGTCGGAGCCGCCGCGCGTATCCCGTCGCGAACGCCCCCGCCGCGGGCAACTTGAGACCGAGGGCAAGCCTCTGTGTGAAGCTCGATGCGCCGGCGTCGCCGAGGCCCGCGAGCGCGCGCGGCAACGGCATGACCGCGACCGACGCGCCGAGCGCTTCCAGCGCGGCGACGAGCGGGCCGTCGCCGCCTAATATCGCGTGCAAGCGCCACGACGGCCGCGCCGCCCGCGTTGCCTCGACGACGTCGAGCAGGCAACGTTCGGCACCCCCGACCATTCCAAGCGGATTCAAGATCACGATGTTCATCGCGTCGAGGCCGCCCCCGGGTTGCGCGCCGACGCGGAGATCCCGCGCACGAAGGGACCGCTCGACGCCTGCTCCTCGATCACGAGCAGCGAGAGCACGTAAAGCTCGATGTAAATGAACGCGACCGCGAGCGGCACCATCGCCCAGCCGGCGAGGTCGTGCGCGAACCGCTCCCCCGCGTCGCGGCCGAATTGATGGTAGCACCAGCCCGTCGCCGCGATCCGAATAATATTGCTCGCGAGTGCGATCGGCGGCGCGCTTGCGAGCATCACGACGCGTTCCCAGAGCGGCCGCTCGACGAGAACGACGGTCGCCAGAATAAGCGTCACGAACGTCATCAGCATCGAGAGTCCGTTGCAAACCTGCGCGACCTCGAGCGGCTCGGCGCCGACGAAGACGATGTTGCCGCGCGTGAGCACGGGCAAGCCCGCCAGATGCAGGAGGCCCGCGCTGCCCGCGGTGGCCAGCGTTTGCAGAGGCGCGCTCAAGAGCGTGCCGAAACGCGGCGGCAGCGGCATCATGAGGTAGAGAAACGCCAAGGAGGGCCACGACGCCCGCAAAAGCGGCACGCCGCCGACGATCCACACCAAGCACGCCGCGGCCATCGGCAGCGTTGCGGTTTCGATGTACTTCTCGTTCCACTCGAAGAGGACGACCCGCACCAGCACGATCGCCGCCAGCGGCGCGAAACCAAACCACGACGGCCGGAGCGCCGCGACGCTGATCATGCCGCGACGTCGCCAGAGGATGTAGAGCGCGATCGGCGCGACGAAGAACCCGTGCGAGAGGTTCGGATTCGTGAGCCATTCGTGGACGAGATTCGCGAGGCTGGGCGCGTACGAAACCAAGAGCGCCGCGGCCAAAATCGCCGTCGACGCCCACAACGCGCGTCGATCGGCGCGCGTGCTCGCGTCGATCGTCGAATCGTGCCGGATCGTCGATTGCGGCGGCGTGCTCAAGGCGATTCCTCGCGATTAAGGGACGCGGCGCGACGGTCGTCGCGCCGAGCCTCGCGGTTCGTGATCGGGGGACGACGGCGGGCGACTCTAGGCCTGCGACTCGAGCGAGCGCCCGTAATAGGAACCGTATCCATAATAGGACGCATTCGATCGGACGCCGTTCACCACCGCCCCGATGATCGGCACGCCGATCCCGGCCAGCCGTCTGTGGGCGCTTTGGACGAGCGTCATCCGGCTCACGTCGTGACGGACCGCGAGCACCGCGCCGTCGGTCCAACGGCCCATCGTGAGCGCGTCGGGCACCGGCAGGACAGGGGGGGCGTCGACCAAAACCACGTCGAACCGCGCCCGCGCCGCCTCAAACAAGCGGCGGAGCGCTTCGTCCTTTAGGACGCGGCTCGGGTCGACGCGCGGCGCGCCCGCGGGCAGCAGGTGGAATCCCCCCGCGTCGGCGACGGTCATCACCGCCTCGTCGAGCGTCAACTCGCCCTGCAAGACATTGCTGAGGCCGGGGCATTCGGAGGCGTCGAGCAGACGGCTGAGCGTTGGATTACGCAGGTCGGCGTCGATGATCAGCGTCGAGAGCCCGGCGTTCGCGCAGCGCTCGGCAAGCTGCGCCGACAGCGTGGTTTTGCCCTCGCTGCCGCACGCGCTCGTGATCAAAACGCAGCAGTGCTCGCGACCCGCGAGGATCGCGACCCGCAGGTGATCGAGGCTCTGAATGAACTCGTCGAGGTGCTTCTGAGCCGACTCGCGGCTGCGCGTCGACGTGCCCGTTCCCTTCGGCTTCGGCAGCGGCGGCACCACGCCCAGCACCGTCAAGCGCGCCTGCGCGGGGAGTTCGTCGGGGCCGACGACGCGGCCGCCGCGCTTCTCGATCAGCACCAAAACCCCCAGGACCGCC
>JAJYDB010000073.1 GCA_021777845.1 Planctomycetota bacterium | reverse complement strand
GCACATTTACGCGGTTTCGCGCGCGTTCCTGCCGGCGCAGGACGGCTTGAAGTTCATTCGGGCGGCGCGGGCGTTCCAAGATCGGCCTGCGATCGAGGTCATCCGCGGCAACGACCGGCACCCGCTTTACCCGGCGTTGGCGGCAGCGGCGGAGCCCGCGGCGGCGTTGCTTCTGGGACGCGGGCCGGACACTTGGCGGGTGTCCGCGCAGTTGGTTTCCGCCTGTTTTTGGACGGCGATGCTGGTGCCTGTCTGGGGGCTGGCGCGGTCGCTCTTCAACGACCGGGTGGGTTTGCTCGCGGCGTTCGTGGTCGCGATTCTGCCGATCCCGGCGTCGATCGGGCACGACACGCTTGCGGACGGCCCCGCGCTGTGTCTGGCGACGTCGTCGCTGTGGCTGGGCGTGCTCGCTTTGCGACGGTCCGACGTCCGCCTTTGCGTCGCGAGCGGGGTCGCGGCCGGGCTGGGGTTTTGGACGCGCCCGGAGGCCGCGATCGTCGCGGTCGCGCTCGGAGTGACGGGCGTGATCATTTACGCAGCGCAGGTACGCAGGCATTTCAGCGAGCGGTTGCGTCCGCTGCCGGCGGCGGCGTTCGCGGCGGCGTTTTTGGTCTTGGTGGGCGGTTATGCGTTGGTGAAGGGCGAGGTCTCGGAGAAGCTCGCGATGCGGCGGGCCTTGGGGCTGGGGGCGGTGAAAATCGAGCCGAGGTTGCCGCGGGGGCGGGCTTTGCCGGCGGGTCTCGATGGGCCTGGCTGGGACTTCGCGGCGAAGGAGGAGTCCGACGACGAGCGGGTGCCGAAGCGTTTGACGGCGGTCTTGGTGCGGGTGGCGCGGGATGTCGCGGAGGGTCTGGCGGGGGTGTTCGCGTTCTTTGGTCTGTGGGGTTTGGCCCGCGACCGGCACGCGTGCGCGCTCTGCGATCAAAGCGACGAGGCGCGGGCGTTGCGTCGCGCGGCGCGAATTGCGGTAATCGCCTATGCGGCTCTGTTCGCGACGGCGCTCGCGCGGCACGCGATGACGTTTGGATATTTGTCGACGAGGCATGTGTTGCCGCTTGTGATATTGGCCTCGCCGTGGTCGGCGGCGGGGCTGTACGTGTGCGTCCGGCGGAGCGCGCTGCTTTTGGGCGTGCCGAGGCGTGCCGTGATCGGGCTGGGCTGCGCGGTGGCGGCGCTGTTGATTTGCGTGTCGGGTTGGATACAAGGTCGGCCCGACCACGCGACGCGCTGGGGCTTTGCGGAGGCCGGCCGCTGGGTTGCGCGGCATGCGGGCGCCGACGACGCGGTGTTGGACACGCGCGGCTGGGCGTCGTTCGTGGCGGATCGGCCCGCGTACGACGCCTGGCGGATCGGGGCGGCGCTCGACGATCCGAAGCTGCGTTACATCGTGATCGGGGCCGACGAGCTGGAGGCCGATTCGCGGCGGTCGCGGTCGTTGCGGGCGATTTTGGCGCACGCGGCGCGGCCGGTGGCGGAGTTCCCGCTGCGGTCGGGGGACGACGACGCGGGCGTGCTGGTTTATGAATACGCGCAGCCGGCGACGTGGCGGGGAGTGAATCCGTGAACACATCAATGTCACGGCATGTTCGCGCGTCGTCGGAGCGGGATCGCGTGCGGAGCGCGGTCGCGGAGCCCGCGTCGGGACCGGGGCGGGTTCGCTGGGCGCGGCCGGTCGATCGGCATTGGCGGTCGGAGCGTTACGAGGGGCGTTTGCCGGACGACTTCGAGTCGCGGGTCTGGTCGATCGGCGGGGGCGATCGTCGTCACTCCAAGCAGGGTCGGTCGACCGAGCGGGTGAGGCTCGTCGGGCCGGCGGGCGTGGTGAGCGTGTATTTGAAGCGTCATGCGCGGCTCGGGTTGACGGCGCGAGCGGCGGCGCGGCTCGACCCCGGCGGGGCGCACACGCCCGGCGAGGCCGAGCGCCGGCATCTGGAACACGCGCGCGCGCTCGGGATTCGGGTGCCCGACGTCGTCGCGGCGGGAGCGTGTTTCGGGCCGAATTGGGAGGCTCGGAGCTATCTCGCGGTTGCGGAATTGACGGGCATGACGGCGCTGCACGAGGCGATCCCGCTCTTGCGGGCGCGGCTCGACGAGGGGTCGTTCGCGCGCTTCAAGGGGGCAATGACGGCGGCGCTGGCGGAAGTCGCGGCGCGACTGCACGGGCGCCGTTGCTTTCATCAGGACCTGTATTTGTGTCACTTTTTCGTTGACGTCGAGGAGGCCGCGGCGGGGCGCGTCGAGCCGACGTTGATCGACTGGCATCGGATGGTCGAGCGTCGTCTGACGCCGCTGTACAAGCAGGCGAAGGACCTCGCGCAACTGCTGTATTCGACGTACGAGGTCGAGGCGCTCGACGACGTCGATCGTTCGCGGCTGACCGCCGAATACACGCGGGCTTTGGGCGGCGGCGGGCACGCGGCGCTGGTTTGGCTGGCGGGTTGGAAGGCGTCGCGCTACTTGCGGCACAACCGGCGGTCGCAACCGCGCGCGTAATGATTCCAAGTCGAGGGTGATACGTATGAAAATCGCGATCAACTTTCAGCATATCGACCCGGCGCGGGGCGGCGCGGAGACGTACGTCGCGGATTTGTGTCGGGGGTTGGTTGCGCGCGGGTGTCGTGTGGAGGTGTACGCGGAGTCGTGCGCAGAGGGGGCGTTGCCGGCGGGCGCGCGGCACGTGCGGGTGGAGTCGAAGGGGGCGACGCGGGGCGGTCGGATCATGAGCTTCGCGCGGCGCTCGGCGGCGGTGCTCGAGGGGGCGGAGCACGACTGCGTCGTCGGTTTGATCAACACGTGGCGACAGGATGTTTTGATTCCGCAAGGCGGGGTGCGCGCGGCGAGTTTGGAGGCGAACGCGCGGCGGTTCGCGACGCCGGCGGGTCGGGCGTTGTATCGGCTGGGGAAGCGGATCCAGCCGAAATTCGGGCTTTACCGTGCGATCGAGGAGCGTCAGTACGACCTTGCGCGGGAGACGACGTACGTGGCTGTGAGCGCGATGGTGAAGCGCGACATCGAGCGGTTCCACAACGTGCCCGGGCGGCGGATTCAGGTGGTGCCGAACGCGATCGACGCGGGTCGTCTGGCGGTTCCGCAGCCTGCGGCGACGCGTTGCGCGCTGCGAAATCGGCTCGGGTTGGAGCCGAGCGACTTGGTGGCGTTGTTTGTCGGTCACAACTTCGCGTTGAAGGGGCTGTCGCCGTTGTTGCGGGCGTTGGCGTTGCGTCGGGAGCGAAATCCCGGGTCGCGGCCGATCCGACTGCTGGTGTGCGGGGGCGGGAAGTCGGGTCCGTTTCGGAGTCTGGCGGCGCGGCTCGGGCTGGGCGATTCGATCCGCTGGGTCGGCTTTTTGCCGGAGATTCGCGAGGCGTACTGGGCGAGCGACTTCTTCGTTTCGCCGACGTACTACGACCCGTGCTCGCTGGTCGTGTTCGAGGCGTTGGCGTGCGGACTGCCGGTGGTGACGACGGCGTGCAACGGCGCGGGCGAGCTGATCGCGCAGGGTCGCGAGGGCTTCGTGGCGACGTCGCCCGACGCGCTCGTCGAGCTGTCGCAGGCGTTCGAGCATCTCGCCGACGACGGGGCGCGGGCGTTGATGTCGAGGCGCGCGACCGAGCTTGGCCGGGCGCAGTCGTTCGATCGGCACGTCGACCGGATGCTGCGCGTCTTCGAGGACGCCGCCGCGCAGCGGGCGCGCGGTCCGCGACCGGCGGCGTCGAAGCCGCACCTCGGCACGAACAAGAAGTCGCGCAAGAGTCTGTTCCAATCCTGATCGCGGGAGGTATTCGCATGCAGGCCGTTATTCTCGCGGGGGGTAAGGGGACGCGGCTCCGGCCGTTCACGAACGTGTTCCCGAAGCCGTTGATGCCGCTCGGCGACGCCGACCCGATGCCGATCATCGAGGTGGTGCTGCGTCGGCTCGCGCGCTTCGGCTTCCGCGACGTCACGATCATCACCGGCTATCTGACCGAGCTGATCGAGGCGTTTTGCGGGAACGGCAAGCGCTTCGGCGCGCGGATCGACTACCGACGCGAGACGACGCCGCTCGGCACCGCGGGGGGCCTCACGCTCATCGACCGCCCGAAACGGCCGGTGCTCGTGATCAACGGCGACATCCTCACGACGCTGAACTTCGCCGATATGTATAAGTTTCATCGCGCGCGACGTCCCGCGGCGACGATCGCGTCGTATCCGCGGAGCGTGCGCGTCGACTTCGGCGTCCTCGAGTTCGACGACGACCCGGCGGTGCTCGCGGGCTACTCCGAGAAGCCCGAGTACGCGTTTCAGGTGAGCATGGGCATCTATATTTTGGACCCGGTCGCGTGGGACTTCCTCGCGCCGCGTCGCGAGACGCCGATGCCGGGGCTGCTCGAGGCGATGCGGACGTCGGGCCGCGCGGTGCACTGCTATCGCGAGGAATGCAGTTGGCTCGACATCGGCCGTCACGACGACTACGCGACCGCCAACGAGATTTTCGAGGCGCGCCGCGGCGAGTTTCTCGGCCTCAAGCCGTCGTTGCAGGTGAAGGCGGGCTAGGAGCCCGGGCGCGGGGCGGGATCGGTCGCGGTTGCACGAATGGGCCAGGGTCGCACGGGCGTTATGAATCCACACGTACTCGGCGCAATCTTCGCGGTGGTTGCTTATCTGATCGGCTCGCTGCCGTTCGGGTTTTTGGTCGCGCGCCTCGTGGGCAAGGTCGATATTCGGACGGTCGGGTCGGGGAACATCGGCGCGACGAACGTGGGCCGGGTGCTCGGTTTTCGATGGTTCCTGGTCGTGTTCGCGCTCGATTTTTGCAAAGGTCTGCTGCCGGCGTGGCTGTTTCCGATCGCGGTCGAGCGTCTGACGGGGATGCCCGCGCGCGAGTCGGGCGTGCTGGTCGCGTTGGCGTCGATCGTCGGGCACAACTATCCGATCTTCCTCAAGTTCCGCGGCGGCAAAGGGGTCGCGACCAGCCTGGGGGCGATGTGCGCGCTCGACTTCGTCTCGAGCGCGGCGGCGGCGACGGCGTTCGTCGTGTTCCTGATTGTCACGCGATATGTGTCGTTGTCGTCGGTCTTAGGGGGGCTGGCGTTCTTGGGGGTCTATTTCATGCATGTCAAAGATCCTTGGGGCGTCGATCACGTCGCGTTCACGGTCTTGATTTTGTGTTTGTTCGCGTTGCTTTTGTATCGGCACCGGGCGAACTTCGGGCGGATCGCGGCGGGGACCGAGCCGAAGGTGTCGTTCCGGCGTTCGAGGTCGGCGCGGCCGTCTGGGTTCACGACGATCCGGATCGTCTTTTGGCTGGCGACGCTGGGGGGCGCGGCGGCGTTCGTGTCGGCGCGGGTCGCGCTGCGGTCCGAGTGCGTCGTCGCCGGGGTGCGGTTCGTCGAGGTCGGCAAGGTCTCGACCGGCCATCAACGCGCCGAGCGGGTCGTCTTTTGCGACGCCGGCCGGAAGGTCGCGGTCGCGTGCCCGCGCTACAATCGCGTCGTGCTCTACAAGGTGGACCGCGCGTCGGGATTTCAGCTCGACCACGACGTCGTCTTCGACGGCCGGCCGGTGGCGCTCGCGACCACCAGCGACCGAATCTACGTGCTCGCGCGACCCCTCGCCGACGCCCGACACCTGGAAACAGGCTGGCTTGAGGCGATCGACTTCGACGGCCGGCCGGTTGGATCGAAAGTCCGCGTCGGCTTCGATCCCGACGACATCGCGGTCAGCGACGACGGCCGGCACCTGCTCGTGCTTACCTCCGGCAGCGCCGAGGGCGAGACGAATCGGCCCGCGCCGGCACTCGAGATCCTCGACCGCGCGACGATGCGCGTCGTCGGCTCGCTCAAATTCGAGGGCCCGCGCGACGACCCCGCGCGGATCCTCCTCGAGCGCGGCGCGCCGCGCGCCGCGATCACGATCCGAGGCTCGGACGAAGTCGCGCGCGTCGACCTCTCGGACGTCGCGCACCCGCGGATCGTCGGTCGCGCGCCGCTCCCGCCCGAAGAGGCGCTGCTCGAGGCCGACTCGAACGCGGCTCTGACCACGCCGTTGATCGTCCACCCCGAACGCGAGGCGGCGGGCGTGCGCTGCGGGCCGAACCTCGCCGCGTTCCTCGTCGAGACGCTGCCGCACGGCTCGGGCATCGCGATCAAACCGCTGACGCCCGGCACGAAGCGCACCATCCTGACGCTCCGCGGCGCGTTCAACTTCGGACCGATCCGCCCGACCGGCCTCGACTGGTCCCCCGAGCGCGGCCTGATCGTCGTCTCGGACCGCGCGGGCGGCGCGCATCTGATCGCCGCGGGCCTCGACGCCGACCCGCCCCTCCGCGCGGCGGCGCGGTAACGTCGCGACGCCTGTCGATCGATCGCTCCTTCCCCATCGCGCCGCGGCTCGCGACCGTCCGGCCGCGCCTGCGCCGCGCCGTCGTCGCGTCGATTTTCGGAACGCCGCTTGATCTGACGTTCTGTTCATGGTATCCTTCAGTTCATGATCGAGTACGAAACGGCGGTGGGCCACCTTGACGCGGACTGTTTTTACGTCTCGGCGGAGCGGGTGCGCGACGCGTTTTTGCGCGACAAGCCGGTGGGCGTGCTGGGGAACCAGGGCGCCTGCGTGATCGCGAAGAGTTACGAGATGAAGGCGGCGGGGGTGGCGACCGGGGTGCCGATTTGGGAGGCGCTGGTGAAATGTCCCGACGGCATTTACGTGAAGCGCGACTTCCGTTGGTACGAGGTGTTGAGCCGGGCGATGCTCGAATTGATGCGCGTGGTGTCGCCGCAGGTCGAGTATTACTCGATCGACGAGTTCTTCTTTCAGGCGAGCGTGCCGCGCGGGGGTTCGTTCCAGAAGCTGGCGGAGTCGATTCGCGACCTGATTTGGGAACGGGTGAAGGTGCCGGTGACGGTCGGGATCGCGCGGACGCGGACGTTGGCGAAGCTGATTTCGGACGCCGCGAAGCCGTTTGGGGCGCTGGCGGTGCTCGACCGCGAGGCGGAGACGAAGTTGCTGGCGGACCGGCCCGTGACCGAAATCACGGGGATCGCGGGGCGTCGGGCGAAGCGGTTGGCGGTGTGGAACATCGCGACGTGCCTCGATTTGGCGCGGGCCGACCGCCGCCTGGTGCGTTCGCTGCTGACCGCGAGCGGCGAGACGCTGTGGTGGGAGCTGAACGGCGACCCCGCGCAGCCGATCCACACGCAGAGGCCGGCGCACAAGGCGCTGTCGCGCGGCGGCAGCTTCGGCGAGACGACCGACGACCCGACCGTGCTGCACGCGTGGCTGGTGCGGAACCTCGAACGGCTGATCGAAGAGCTCGAATATCACGCGGTGCTCGCGGGCCGGCTCACGGTCTGGGTGTCGTACAAGAACGGCCAGGTTGGGGTGGGGCAGACGAGTCTCACGGTGCCGAGCGATCGCTTCGACATGCTCCTCGACGCCGCGCGGCCGTGTCTGCGGAACGCGTGGGTGCCGCGCGTCGCCGCGACGCGCATGCATCTGATCGCCGAGCATCTGACGCCGCGCGCGGAGGCGCCGCTCGGCCTCTTCGACCGCCCCGACCCGCGGCTCGAAACGCTCGCGCGGGTGAAGCGAGCGGTGAACGCGCGGCACGGCCGCTTCGTGCTCCGCAGCGCCGCCACGCTGCCGCTCGCCTCGATCTACAAGGACGTCGCCAACGGCTACGACATCTGCGACGTCCGCGGCAAAATCTGCTTTTAAAGACGGCGGGCAACGTGTCGAACCCCTGCGATTCCGCCCGTTTTGACCTTCCTCAAGGGGCGCGCCGTGATGTGCATGGGTATTGCAATGGCGTGGAGCGAACTCCCCGCGGGGTTGATCGAGCGGCACGCGCTCGAACGCCGCGCGCACGACCGCGGCGGCGAGCGCGAGGTCCGATTTTTGTATCGCGACCGCAGCCCGCGACTGCCGATCTGGCGCGACGGCCGGCTGCAAATCGTCCGCTGGGGCAACCGCGACGGCCGGAGCCGGTTTCTGCCCGGCACCGGCTGGACCTGGCAGGCGACGATCGAGGAAGGCGCGTGGCGGAACCTCGACGCGCAGCCGGTCGACATCCCCGCCAACCTGGCGCTCGAACGCGGCGTCTGGTTCCGCGTCACGCAGGGGCTGCGCGGACTGCTCGTCCCCGACGAGCACGGCGCGGCGGTCGTGTACGTCATCTGCGAGCCCGCGAGCCACTATTACCGCGTCATGACGCGATCCAGCCGCATGCCGCTCCTGATCGAGGAACGCATTTAGTCGACGTCCCGAGGGCCGCCGAGGCGACCCGACTTTTGAAGGAGCGGATCGAAACTCCGCTGTCGCTCCGCGCGGTCCCGTATCGACCCTGGAGCGGCAAAATCCCGTTGACCGCCCCCGCCGGCAGCGACGTCGTCAGGTGCGTGCTCGGGAAGATCAGCGACGAACCGAGCAGGAATTCCTGGCGATCCAGCCCGCTGAGCGTGGCCGGATTCCAGTAGCTCGACCCGAAGTCGATCGGCGCGGCCGTCGAGGCGCCGGCCATCGTCGCGTTGATTGGACCCGCGCTCGGCGAGATTAATCCCTGGGCCGCGGCCAAGTTCGACCAGACCGCGATCATTCCTATCGCCAAATGAAATCCAAATCGCTTCATTTTGGGGGATCGCCGCGACCGGAAAGCAAGATGGGAAACAACCTCCGAGTCTATCGACCTGCCGTCCCGGTCGGCTTGAGCGCCAAAGTCGATTGAATCGGCAAACCTCCGCACGGGGCATTCATCGTCGGGTGCGGCTCGGGTGGTGACCCGCATTGCGTCGGGACGACAGCCGGCTTGCTGATACGGATTCGCGATCGGTACATTTAAGTACGCCCATTCGGGTGATTAAATCGTGGATTCGTCCGTATGAGGGTCTCGCTTGTGTTCAAGTCCCTTCCCCCTTCGATGTCGGTGGTTATGATTGCGGCGGGCGTGGTCGCGGGAGCATTTGCCGCGGGCGGCGCCTTTTCGACCAGTCCGGCGACGGCCTCGGCAACCGGCGAGCCCCCGTTTGTGGTCGACAGGACCGTGCTCCCAATCCCGGAGCCGGAGAATCCGCCGATCACCGTGCTCGACGTCCGCGATGCGCAGGCGCCGCCGCGCTTCGAGGTCAAGCCGCCCGCGACCGCGCCCAACGTGCTGATCGTGCTACTCGACGACATGGGGTTTGGCCAGTCGAGCGCGTTCGGCGGCCCGATCCACATGCCCACGGTGCGGCACTTGGCCGAGTCCGGCCTGCGTTACAACCACTTTCATACGACGGCGCTGTGCTCGCCGACCCGCGCGGCGCTGCTCAGCGGTCGCAACCATCACATGTGCAACATGGGTTCGATCACCGAGACGGCGACGGCGTTTCCGGGTCAGACCGGTCAAAGGCCGAACAGCGTGGCGCCGCTTGCCGAGATGCTGCGTCTGAACGGGTTCGCGACGGCCGCGTTCGGCAAGTCGCACGAGACCGCGGCGTGGGAGGTGAGCGTCGCCGGGCCGACGACGCGCTGGCCGACGCGTTCCGGGTTTGACAAGTTCTACGGCTTCATCGGCGGCGAGGCCAACCAATGGGCGCCGACGCTGTACGACGGCTTGAATCCGATCGAGACCCCCAAAACGCCCAACTATCACTTCATGACGGACATGACCGACCAGGCGATCATGTGGACGAAGGGTGTGAAGGCGCTGACCCCCGACAAGCCGTTCTTCATCTACTTCGCGCCGGGCGCGACGCACGCGCCGCACCACGTCCCGAAGGAGTGGATCGCGAAATACAAAGGAAAGTTCGACCAGGGTTGGGACAAGCTGCGCGCGGAGACCCTCGCTCGGCAAAAGCAGCTCGGCGTGGTCCCGCCCGAGACAAAGCTCGCGCCCAAACCGGCGGCGATCAAGGATTGGGACGCGCTCTCGCCCAACGAGAAGAAGCTCTTCGCGCATCAGATGGAGGTGTTCGCGGGCTACGGCGAGTTCGCCGACCACGAAGTCGGCCGGCTGATCGCGTCGATCGAGGAACTGGGCCAACTCGACGACACGCTCGTGTTTTACATCGTCGGCGACAACGGTGCGAGCGCCGAAGGCGGCATGAACGGACTCTTCAACGAGATGACCTACTTCAACGCGGTCGGCGAAAAGGTTGAAGACATCCTGAAGCATTTCGACGACCTGGGCGGCCCGATGTCGTACGGCCATTACGCCGCGGGCTGGGCCGTCGCGGGCGATACGCCGTTCACCTGGACCAAGCAAGTCGCCGCGAATTACGGCGGCACGCGCAACGGCATGGTTGTGCACTGGCCCAAGCGGATCAAGGCGAAGGGCGAGGTCCGTTCACAGTGGCATCACGTCATCGACGTCGCGCCGACGATCCTCGAGGCCGCGGGGCTGCCCGAGCCGAAGTCGGTGAACGGAACCCCGCAGACGCCGATCGAAGGGGTGAGCATGGTGTATACTTTCGATAATCCGAAGGCAGAGGACCGGCACGTCACCCAGTACTTCGAGATTTTCGGCAATCGCGCGATGTACCACGCAGGCTGGCTGGCGGGGACCGTCCATCGCGCTCCTTGGGAAGGGGTACCGCGAGTTGAACTCAAGGACGACGTGTGGGAGCTGTACGACACTCGGACCGACTTCAGCCTGACCAACGACCTGGCGTCGCGGCACCCCGAGAAGCTCAAAGAGTTGCAGGCGCTGTTCCTGCGGGACGGCGCGAAGTACCACGCCTTGCCGATCGACGACCGCGTCCTGGAACGCCTGGATGCGGCACTCGTGGGACGGCCGGACTTGATGGCCGGTCGGACCTCGCTCACGGTCTTTCAGGGGATGACGGGCATGAGCGAAAACGTGTTTATTAACGTGAAGAACAGGTCGCACACGATTACGGCGGACGTCGAGATCCCGAGCGGCGGCGCCAACGGCGTGATCCTCTGTCAGGCGGGCCGTTTCGGCGGCTGGAGCCTCTATCTGAAGGACGGGAAGCCGACCTACACGTACAACCGCCTGGGTCTCAAATCGTACACGATCGCGGCCTCCGAGCCGTTGCCCGCGGGCAAGGCGACGATCCGATTTGAATTCGCCTACGACGGCGGCAAGCCCGGCGCGGGCGGCGCGGGGACGATCGTCGTTGCGGGCAAGAAAGTCGCGGAAGGCCGGGTGGACTTGACGCAGGGTTACTTGTTTTCGGCCGATGAGGGGGCCGACGTCGGAACCGACGAGGGCACTCCGGTGACCGAGGATTACACCGGCGGCAGCGGCAAGTTCACCGGCAAGATCGCCCAGGTGACGGTGGAGTTGAAATAATCGTTGGAGAGCGGGCGAGGGGATTCGAACCCCTGACGTCCAGCTTGGGAAGCTGGCATTCTACCACTGAATTACGCCCGCGCGGTTCGTGCGTCGGGGTCGACGCACCGCCGTTGCTCGTTCATGTATACCAAAGCGGGGTCGGTCTGAAAAGTGCCTGGGCGCGTGGAGCATCTGGGAATCAAGGCTTTGGATTGACCCCTCGCGCGGCATGTCGTAGGATTCGCCGAGAGAGCGGGCGCGGATTCGTCTGCTCGGCATCACGTCACGCACAACATCTTTCCTCACATCGGTTTGTGCCGAGCCCGCGGGGCTGGGAGCGTTCGGTTTTGGGAGCGTTGCCGGGGACGGAAAGAACCTGGCCCAGGTCGTTTGCGATCACCGGCGGGCTCGCCGCGGTCTGGGTGATCGAGGCGGCGCTGGCGGCTCGGGTCGCAGCCGCGGAGGCGGTGCAGTGGATCGCGACGCGTCAACACGTGCTCTGTCTGTTCGCCGACACGAATTATTATTGGGCGCTCGCACGCACGATCCGCCTCGGAAGTCCCTACGAAATCATGCTTTGGAGCGACATCCCCCACTTCGCACTACGAACGCCGGGGTATCCGCTTTTTTTGGCGGCGTGTTGGACGTTTTGCGGAGAGAACGCGTTTGCCGCGCGGCTGATGCAAGCGCTGCTCGGAGCTTGGTCGGTCTGGCTGGTGATGGTTTTGACCCGTCGGGTCGTGACGACATCCGAGACGGCGACGGATTCAGGGCGGGCCGGCCTCAGTCCGAGTGTGGTCGCGCTCACGGCGGGGGCGTTCGCGGCGCTTGAGCCTTACCAGGTGGCGAACGCGGCGTTCCTGCTTTCGGAGGCGTTGTTCGTGCCTTTGATGACGGCGATGCTGGCCTCGATGGCGGCTGCGTGGCCCTCTCGGGGCGATTCGGCATCGAACGGCCGGATCTGGCCGGCGGTCTGCGTGGGGATCTTCGCGGGTTTGGCGGTGTTGTCGAGGCCGTCGTGGTCGCTCGCGGTGCCGTTATTCTTGGGAGTCTGGGTGGTTTGCAGCGGGCCTGGTCGAATGGGTGGTGCGTTGCGCGGTGCGGCGGCGGCGGCGGCGGCGGCGGCGCTGGTGATGACTCCGTGGTGGGTGCTGAATGCGCGCGTGAGTGGTCGGTTCGTGCCGACGGCGATCTGGGCGGGCGCGAGTCTCTACGACGGTCTCAACCCGCGGGCCGACGGTGCGAGCGAGATGAGTTTTCTTGGGGATGCCGACGTCTGGCCGCTCGACGAGTCGGCTCAAGACGTGCTGTTGCGGGACCGCGCGGTTGCGTTTGCCTTGGCGAACCCGGGTCGGACGTGCCGGCTCGCGTTGATCAAGGCGGCGCGGTTCTGGAGTCCCTGGCCGC
Source organism: Planctomycetota bacterium (assembly GCA_021777845.1). Taxonomy (GTDB): domain Bacteria; phylum Planctomycetota; class Planctomycetia; order Isosphaerales; family Isosphaeraceae; genus JAJYDB01. The sequence continues at coordinate 7,436 of JAJYDB010000073.1, read as the reverse complement.
ACGCCGACGTCGTGAAATCACCTTGGATCGCGGTGGTTTCGTGTGTCGTGACGCTGCCGATCTACGGGCTGCTGGCGGTCGGCTTGTTCGACCGTCGCCGCGATGCGCGGGCGCTCGTGCTGTGCGCGGGACCGCTGCTTTATTTTATGCTCATTCATATGGTGTTTGTCAGCTCCGTGCGCTATCGGACGCCGGGGATGACGCCGGCGTTTGGGTTGGTTGCGGTGGGGCTGTCGCGGGTGCGGAAGTTGTTGCGGGGTGGATGAAGGGGCGCGGCAGCCGGTTGGCGAGCGGGTTGTAAGCCTCTCTAAGGATGGAGGGCCGTTGCGATGGGAGTGCGAAGGCGGGTCGCGCGGTTCCTGGCTTGGACGGTGTTTTTGACGGGCGCGGTGTTGGTTGGGGGTTTGATTTTCGCGTATTACTATGCGACCGACAGCGCGACGTTGACGGCGGCGATCGAGTCGGCCGCTCCTCGATTTTTGCCGGGCGGTCGGTTGGTGGTGGGTCACGCGAGCATGCGTCTGCCGGCGGGCGAGGTGCAGCTCATGCATGTTGAGCTGCGTCAGAACATCGACGGCGTGGAAACGAGGACGGCGCGGGTGCCGTGGATGTCGGTCCGGCACGACGCGAGCGCGATTGCGGAGGGGAAGTTCACGCCGCGCGAGGTGGTGGCGGCGCAGCCGACGCTCCGTTTGCGGCGTCGCGTCGACGGCACCTGGAATTTGCAGGGTTTGTGGGCCGACCCTTGGCCGGTCGCGACGGGGAAGAGGCTGCCGCGGATCATCATTCGCAACGGCACGATCGAGCTGGCGGCGAGCGACGTCGAGCCGTCGGCGGCGCGCGCGGGGTCGTCGGCGTCGCGCGCCGAGGCGTCGTCGAGCGGCTACGTGACGATTTTGCGCGACGTGGCGGTGCAAGTGGAGTCGCTGAACGACGAGACGATCACGTTCGAGGGGTCGGCGCGGGGCGACTCGGTCGAGCGCGTGGAGCTGCACGGGCTGATTGATCGCGCGACGGGGCGGATCACGCTGCAAGGCGACGTCGACAGGCTGGCGTATTCGGAGAGTCTCCGCGGTCGGCTGCCGGTCGAGGCGCGGCCGCTCTTGGCGGAGTTTGGCCTGTCCTCGGGCGAGGTCGACGCGCGCGTCGAGCAGGCGAGGTACGACCCGAACGCCCCCGCGGGTGTGGGTGAAGGGCGTCGATGGTCTTACGACGTGGCGGCGCAGTTGCGCGGGGGGACGTGGAATTGTCCAAAACTGCCGTTCCCGCTCAACGACGTCTCGACGACGGTGCGGGCGCGCGACGGAGTGCTCACGATCGAGCGCGCCGAGGGATTTAACGGCGCGACCGCGGTGCGCGGTTCGGGGTGGTTGTCGCTCGAGGACGCCGCGCAGGGGCCGCTTGACCTCACGTTCGACGTATTCGAACTCGAGCTCGACGACCGTCTGCGCGATTGGGGCATGCCGATGCTCCCGGCGGTGTGGACCGACTTCGAGCCGCGCGGCCGTCTCAGCCTGAACGCGCACGCGGTACGCGGCGAACGCGGCGCGGAGGTCGACGCCGCGCTGATCGTCAATTGTCTCGACGTCTCGATGACCTATAAGTATTTCAAGTACCCGCTCGAGCACATTCGTGGTCGGATCACGAAGACGGGCAAACGGCTCAACGTCGACCTGGCGACCCTTGTCGGGGGTCAGCCTTTAGCCGCGACGGGGACGATCGACGACCCTGGACCGCTTGCGGTGGTGCGTCTGGATTTCAAGGCGGGCGCGTTGCCGGCGAACAAGGTGTTGTTCGAGGCGTTGCCGCCGGACATCGAGCGCGTGGTGGCGCAATTCAAGCCGGCCGGCTCGGTGCGCGGGACGGCAAGCGTGGTGCGGACCCCGCCCAAACATCCGGACGATCCGCCGAAGGGCGACGTCGTCTTTGACGCCGAGCTCGACCTCAACGAAGGGTGCTCGATGACCTGGTCGGGGTTGCCGTATCCCGTCAGCAACCTGACCGGCCACTTAAGTTTGCACCCGACGTCGTGGGAATTCCGCGACATGAAGGGGGGGAACGGCGAGGCTGTGATCACGGGAAGCGGTCGCGTCGAGAAGGTCGGCGAGGATTTGAAGGTCGACCTGTCGCTGCAGGGGCTGAAGCTGCCGTTTGACCAAGAACTGCGGCAGGCGCTGCCGACGGCATGGCAAAAGTCCTGGGGGACGCTGAATCCGCTGGGCTCGAGCGACGTGACGGCGCGGATCCTGCTGGAGCCGGGCAAGCCCGACGTGTACGACGTCGAGATCGCGCCGCGTCCGGAGACGAGCGTGCGGCTCGAGTATTCGCGCGCCGCCCGACCCGGCGAGGATCCCGGCGGACGCTTCGACCTGCGCTTCGACGACGTCGCCGGGCGCTTCGTCTCGCACAACGGCAAGGTTGCGATGACCGACGTCTCGTTTCGCTTTCACGACTCGCCGGTGCGGTTCGCGAGCGGCGCGGTGGCGGTCGAGGACAGCGGCCGGTTCGACTTCAGCGCGACCGATTTTCACGCGCGCGAGATCCGCGTCGACGGCAACTTGATCAAGATCATGCCGCCGCTGATGGCGCAGTTCGCGAGGCGTCTGAACGACGGCCAATTCACGCTTGACGGCAACCTGAGGATCCGTTGGGCCGGCCCGGGCGAGCCGGTACGCAGCGCCTGGAACAACGTGCTCGTGGTGTTGAACGACAACTCGGTGCAGGCGGTCGTGCCGCTCGAGCATCTGCAAGGACAGATCGATCACGTCGAGGGCTGGTCCGACGGCGTGTCGCTCGCGGTGGTCGGAATGCTGCACCTCGACAGCGCGAGCCTGCTCGGTCAGCAGGTCACGAAGCTCGAAACGCCGTTCGAGGTGCGCGAGGACCACGCGACCCTCAGCGCCATCGACGGCGAACTCCTCGGCGGCCGCATCGGCGGCAACTTCAAGGTCAGCCTCGACGCCGTGCCGCGCTACTCGTCGCGCCTCAGTCTCGACGGCGCCGACCTCAAATTGTATGCCGCGACGATCCCCGGCCGTCAGTCGTTTCGAGGGCTGGCCTCGGGGTTCGTCGAATTCAACGGCCTCGGTACCGACATGCACTCGCTGCAAGGGCGCGGCGAGGCGCACATCTCGCAGGCGGCGCTCGGCGAGTTGCCCGCCTATCTGAAGCTCGCGAATATCCTGAAACTGCCCGCCTCGGTGCGCTCCAAAGGCGCGTTCGACACCGCCGACCTCTTCTTCGAGATTCGTAACGGTGTCAGCGACCTCGACCCGATCAAGTTCACAGGCAACGCCTTCAGCCTGCAAGGCCGCGGCACGCTCGACGTCCAAGGCGCGCTCGACCTGCGGCTCAAAGTGCTCTACGGTCGCGACCGCTTCCACCTGCCGGTGCTCAGCGACGCGCTCCGCGAAACGAGCGGCCAATTCCTCGTGATCCGCGTGCAAGGGCCGCCCGCGTCGCCGAAATTCGCGCTCGAACCCCTGCCCGGCCCGGTCGACGTCCTACGCTCGATCGGCCGACGTCGCGAACAAAAGAAGCGCGACTGAGTCGAGCTACAGTCTGCCCGCGAGCTTCCGACTCGCAAATCTCGTCGAAACCGAAAAGCCGCCGACCCCGGCACGGCGAACATGGCCGGCCGGAGCGGGGGCAGAGACGACGGCGCGGTCCAGATCGCAAAAGGGCGACGCCGCACCGGAACAGTGAGATTGAAATCCGCCCGCGGTTTGAGGGGATGCCGGGGGTCGGGGTCGGGGACGTCGGTCGGCCGCTCAATCCATGACGAGGGCCTCTACCCTCGGAGCCGCGACTAGGACATCCCGCGGACTAATCCATCAATATGCGTTGAACGTCCAATAGGCGCCGAGGCCGGCGATGCCGATGGCGGTGATCGACGGATCCAGCAACGCGGCGCGGTGCGCCGGCGAGGCCAACCACATCGCGCCGATGCTCTCGTAACCACCCATGGCGGAATTCTGGCGTCGCGCGTTGCCCATCACATAGTGCCCCAAGCCGCGCGAATTCTGATGCGTGTTGTTCACAGCCGCCCAAGCGGACAAGTTGGGGTCGTATCCGACCGGCCCAAGCCCGTAGGCCGCGCGGGTCTGATTCAGCCAGGCAGTGAACCCGTACGGGTCCGTCGCGGGCTGCTCGGTCGCTTCCTTGCTCGCTTCGTCCGTTTTGGACTTGGCGGCTTTGTCGTCCTTCTCGGCCGGTTTCGACTTCGCGTCGGCCGGCTTCGACTTCGCGTCAGCCGGCTTGGCCGTCGCGTCAGCTTCCGGGGCCGCGGCAACCGTTGCCGCCGCCGCAACCGGCTGCTCGATCACCACCGGAGCGGCAGGTTGAGTGTAGTAAACAGGAGCCGCGGGCTGCGTGTAATACGCAGGTGAGGTCGGATAGTAATAATAAAACCGCCGGAAGCCTTGAGCCTGACTCGTCGATGACGAGGCCGTCAGTAGCAATCCCAGGCCCAAAACAATGATCGCCCGGCGGATGTGTGAGTGTTGGAGTTGAATCAACGGACAAATCTCCCACGTGGCGCCGCAAGTCGCGGCCGCTCCCTGCGGCCGATCCCTGGTCACGTCCTCTGAGACCCTCTCACTTTGCTAAGCTGGGAAGATCTTGGCGGGAGGTGACGCCTGCGACAGGTTGCCAGGATGGGATAACCGGCTACCGAAATGCAAGACTTTTTTTCGCTAACGCAACAAGTTTGTTCGTAAGTCGGATAACTCTCCCGCGACTCCGGGAGTCTGCCACGGAAGCGGGATCGATTTGTGAGACTTGGGTTAGGTCAATCGTTCGAGACCATAGACATCGACATCGACGCCGGTCGAAAAATGGGAAATCGGCTGCGCACTCGGGTGGGTGATTCCGGCAGCGGCGAGCAGATTTTCGTCGCAGTCGAGGATCCGCGCGGGCTGGACTTGGTAGGGACTGTGATGCACCTGGCCGCGAAAAAGCCGGTGTTTGTGCGGATCGAAGGCGTACAGAAGGTAACGCTCGACGAGAAAATGGTCGAGCGTGCCGGGCTCGGCGGGCGCGGGTGATCCCGTCGGCAGACACGCGATCCGGCAACCCGGACGGTGTCCCGTGACGGATGTCCAACGGCGTTCCGAATAATAGGAGAGGGCTCCCGGTTGCGGGTTGTCGTGTTGCACGCGCATCCGAGCGGTCCAGTACGGCAAGTGGAACCACGTCCGCGCGATTGCGACGGCGGCTGCGTTCGCGGCGTCGAGGCTGAAGAACCAGACGCCGGGGTCGCGACCGCGACGATGGACGTAGGTTCGGACGTTCGTTTCATGAAAGTCCGACATGGGCCTCCATGCGGGCAAGCCTCGGGGATGGACGTCTCGCATGCTGAACGGTACGAGGCCGACGTACGCGACGCCGTCGTGGAGGTCGATCTCAAGTTCTTCGGGCACGAGCGGTCGGAGCGAGTCGACAGGCACCGGCCAGTGCAGGAAGAGCAAGTCGCGCCATTTTTGACTCATCGCGACGCGCCCCTGGGGTCGTCGCGCCGGCGCAAGCCGGTCGATTGAGTCGGAACTGGAGTGCGGCTCGTCGTGTTCGGCCATGTGACGGACCCCCGATCGTCGCGGCCGTCGCGAGGTCAAGACCTACGCGACATCGATCGCGGGCTCGGCTTTCGGCACAAACCACGGGTAGATTGCGGGTAAAACGAGCGCGGTCAGCAGCGTGGACGTCACCAGTCCGCCGATCACGACGGTTGCCAGCGGACGCTGAATCTCCGCGCCCGGGGTGGTTGAGACCGCCATCGGGATGAATCCGAAACCTGCGACAAGCGCCGTCATCAAGATCGGTCGCAGCCGCACCAGCGATGCCTGCCGCGCCGCGGCGTGAGGCTCGACGCCTTCAAGCCGCAGGTGCTCGACCGCGCTGACCCAGACCAGCCCGTTCAAAACCGCGACGCCAAACAGCGCGATGAAGCCGACGCCGGCCGAGATCGAGAAGGGCAGCCCGCGGACCGCGAGCGCGAAAATCCCGCCCGTCGCCGCGGTGGGCACCGCCAGATATATCAGAGACGCCAACCGCATCGAGCCGAAGGTCGTGTAGAGCAAGAGAAAAATCAGCACCAGAGCGATCGGCACCACAATCGCCAGCCGCAACGAAGCCGACTGGAGATGCTCGAACTGCCCGCCCCAGCGCGGGATGTATCCGGGCGGCAGGACGACCTCCTTCTTGATCGCGGCCTGCGCCTCGGCCACGAACCCCGCGATATCGCGACCGCGTACATTCACGCCGACGACCGCCCGCCTCTGGATGTTCTCGCGTTCGATCTCGCTCGGACCTTCCTCGAAGGCGACGTCGGCGAGGTTGTTGAGCGGGATCTTGCGCCCCTTGGGGTCGAGGATCACGATCGAACGAATCTTGTCCGGATCGTTTCGCCACCCTTCGGGCAGTCGCACCTGGATCGGGAACCGCCGCTGGCCCTCGAACGCCACGCCGACCGTGATCCCGCCCAGTGAGCTGACCGCGTCGAGCACGTCGGACGCCTTGATCCCGTACCGCGCGAGCTGGTCGCGGCGGACGGAAACCCGCAACATCGGCAGCCGCCCCGAGGTGGGTGTTTTAATGTCCTTCGCCCCGTCGATCTTCGACAGCACGCGCTCAACCTCGGCCGCTTTCTGCCTTAAAACGTCCAAATCGGTTCCGTATAGCAGGACCGCGACGTCGCTCTTCACCCCCGCGACCAGCTCGTTGACGCGCATCTCGATCGGCTGGCTGAAGCCGAATTTGACGCCGGGGACGTGCCCCGTGAGTGCCTCGTCCATCTCTTTAATGAGGTCGTCGCGCGTGATTCCGGACCGCCACTCGGTCTGCGGCTTGAGCAAAGTCCAGACGTCGGTTTGATGCACTCCCATGACGTCGTTCGCGATTTCCGGCCGGCCGGTCTTGCAATAGACCATGCGGACCTCGGGAAATCCCTTCAGAATCGTCTCGATCTGCGTCGACATCGGCACAGCGCCTTCGAGCGACGCCGACGGAATCCGCACCGCCTCGATCAAAAGATCCCCCTCGTTCAACTTCGGCATGAACTCGGCACCTAGGTGGAAGACCTCGGGCACTTCCATGCCGAAGAGGCTCGCGACGAACGGCGACGAACACGCGATCAGCAGCAGAGTCAGGCCGACCGCCCGCAGCGGCCGCGCGACCATAAGGTCGAGCACCGGGGTGTAGAAGCGCTTAAAGATGCGTATTAGCCAAACTTCGGTCTCGTGCGCCTTTTCAGGCAAGCCCAGCGACGCCAGGACGGGCATCAGCGTCAGCGAGATGATCATCGAGCCCGCGAGCGCAAAAATCACCGTCAACGCCATCGGCCGGAACAGCTTGCCCTCAGTCTCTTGGAGCGCGAGGATCGGCAAATAAACGATCGCGATAATCAACTCGCCGAACATCGTCGGCTTGCGGACCTCGAT
>JAJYDB010000337.1 GCA_021777845.1 Planctomycetota bacterium | reverse complement strand
GCGCGGTCGCGGATCGCGACGACGTCGCCCTTCTCGAAGGCGCCCTCGACCGCGACGACGCCGATCGCGAGCAGGCTCTTGTTGCCGGTCGAAAGCGCCTGCCGCGCCCCGTCGTCGACGACGTAGCAGCCGCGCGGCCGCGCCGTCAGTCCGATCCAGCGGTTCCGCGCGCTTTGGTTGCGGCCCTGGGCCAAAATCAAAGTACCGACCTGCTCGCCGGCGAGGATGCGCGTCAGCGGCGACGGCGCTTTTCCCGACGCGATGATCACGGAGCCGCCGGCCTGCGTCACCAGTCTGGCCGACTGGAGTTTGCTGCGCATCCCGCCGGTGCCGAGCGTGCTCCGGCTTTCGCCGGCGAGCCCCAGCACGTGATCGTCGAGGTCGTGTATCGTCGCGATGGGGGCTTGCGGAGTCGGGCCGGTGTACGCGGCGGGATCCGTCGCGAAGAGACCGTCGACCACACTTAAAATAATGAGCAGCGGGGCTTGCAGCAAATTCGCGACCATCGCCGCGAGCCGGTCGTTGTCGCCGAACTTGATCTCGTCGACGCTGATCGTGTCGTTTTCGTTGATGATCGGTACGGCGTTCCACTCAAAGAGCGCTTGTAAGGTATTGCGCATGTTGAGGTAACGCGAGCGGCTATCGAAGTCCTCATGCGTGAGCAGGAGTTGTGCTGCGTGCGGACCGTGGGGTCGAAAGCCCTCGTCGTAAGCGCGGATGAGGTACGACTGACCGATCGCCGCGGCGGCTTGCAGCCTCGGCAGGCTATCGGGACGGGTTCGCAGGCCAAGCCGGCCGATCCCCGCGCCGACTGCGCCCGAGCTGACAAGCGCGACCTTGCGTCCCGTGCTCATCACCGCTGCGATTTGTTCGGCAAGATGGTCGACGCGCGCGCGGTCGAGCCCGCCGTCGGGATCCGCGAGCACGCTCGTGCCGACCTTAACGACCCACAACCGCGACGACAGCACCACATCGTCGCGCACCAAGTCGCGCTGTTCCGACATCGCCCCTCGACCCCCTCCTTGGCTGCGACTTCGACCGAAGCTCAATCGAGCCAGCGAGATCCGTCCGGATCGACTCGCCCCGCGGCGGGCAGTTCACGACCGTCGCGGCGTGATCGCCTCGGAAAGAGTTGTCGTCGCGCCGCGCCTCGATTATAATGCGAAAGTCGTTAATCGTCCTAGACGAAGAACGACGAAGGGAACGACGAAGCGTGGCGGCGTGGTCGGTCGATGGATCTTCATTCGGACCGACGGCGTCGTTTTTTTTTATTTTTGACCCGTGCCGACGAGACGGGTCGAATTCCCTCGGATTGAGGACAATCCACGCTCATGGGCGAATTGAACCACGAATGCGGCGTGGCGGCGGTTTACCATGCCGAGCGCGGTCCCGTTTCCTCGTTGACGCCGATTCCCGGCGACCCGTTTAGCGTCTCTCGTCTTGTGCCGCGGATGCTCCTGGATATGCAAAACCGCGGCCAACTCGCGGCAGGCATGTCGAGTTGGCACCCCGGCCGCAAGTCGCTGATCCGCACGCACAAAAAGCTCGGCACGGTCGCCGAGGCCTTCCGCATGAACCGGCGTGCGAAGTTCGAGGAAATCATGTCGGGGCAGGACGGCCTCGCGGCGATCGGCCACGTCCGTTATTCGACCTGCGGCGGCGACGACGTGGACCTCGCGCAACCGTTTGAGCGCGAGCACGGCCGCAAAACGAAGTGGTTCTCGGTCGCCTTCAACGGCCAGCTCGCGAATTTTCAAGATTTGAAGCAAGAGCTTCTCGACCGCGGCGACTATCACCTCAGATACGACACCGACACCGAAATTCTGATGCACTCGCTCAGCTACGAGTTGTCGTCGCAGCATCCGCGACACACTGACTGGCGCGAGGTGTTCGCGAATCTATCGGAAAAGTTTGACGGCGCGTATAACGTCGTGATCGTGACCGCCGCGGGCGAGGTTGTCGTTGCACGCGACTCGCTCGGCTTTCGACCGCTCTGCATCGCCGAAGACGGAGGGCTCTTCGCGGCGGCGAGCGAAAGCGTGCCGCTCTCGAATTTGGGATTCACCGGGGTGCGGTCGCTTGAGCCGGGCACGCTCGCGGTCGCGGGGCCCGACGGCGTCCGAATCGAACGTTTCGCCGAGTCGCCGTCGCGGGCGCATTGCTTCTTCGAGTGGATTTATTTCGCCAACGTCGCCAGCACGCTCGACGACCGCTCGGTTTATCTTAGCAGGGCGGCGCTCGGGCACGAACTGGCTCGGCTCGAGGACGTGCCGCTCGACGAGTCGACGATCGTCGTGCCGGTGCCCGATACGGCCAAAGCCGCGGCCGACTCCATGGCGTTCTCGCTCGGCGTGCCGTCGGTCGAGGGGCTGATGCGGAATCGCTACGTCGGACGGACCTTCATCGAGGGCACCGCCGACCGCGCCGCGAAGGCGAAGCTGAAGTACACGCCGCTGCCCGAGGTGCTAAAAGGCAAGCGGGTCTTGCTCGTCGAGGACAGCATTGTGCGGTCGACGACCATGCGCGCTCTCGTCCGCGAAATGCGCGACCGGGGCGGTGCCCGCGAGATCCATTTGCGCGTCGCTTGCCCGCCGATCCTCGCGCCGTGCTTCTACGGCATCGACATGTCGCGTCGCGACGAGTTGTTCGCGCCGAAGTTCATTGATCAAGCCGACGGAGGCGTGTCCGAGGAGGCGTTGCAGAAGATGGCGCGCGAGTTGGGGGCCGACAGCCTTCGTTATTTGCCGACCGAGGCCATCGCGCGTGCCGTCAGCCTCTCGCCCGAACGACTCTGCCGAGCTTGTGTGACCGCCGACTATCCGACGCTGACCGGCGAGCGCCTTTATCAGATTGACCTTGAGCGCTCGCGCACCGCGGCCGAGGGCGTCTCCAGGGCGCGCGCGTACGAAGTCGCCGCCGGGGGAGTTGTCGGCGTCGACTAACGCGAACGCCGCGTCCTCGGACGGTGTCGGGTGATTGAGCTGCGCGACGTTGATTTTTTTGACTCGGCCCTGCACGCCCGGCCTCTGTTCTTGTATGTTGACCCACGGTCGGTTCAGATCAAATCGATTCGGCGAGACGTTCTTCGCCGCTTCGAAACTACCGAGATCAACTCCCTTGATTTGTGGATTGCGAAGTCAACGCGTTGGACGAGGCCCGTGGATATGAGCGCGACCGCGATCCCGACTTTCGAGCCGCCGGCGTGGCTGAGAGGAGGTCGCGCGCAGACGATCTTTGGAGGCTTGTGGCCCGGGCGCGTTCCCAACCTCAAATCCGCGCCGATCGAGGTGGCGCTCGAAGACGGCGAGACGCTCGTCGCGCTCGACAGCGTCCCGCCCGACTGGTCCCGCGGTAAGAACTCTCGCGTCGCACTCCTCGTCCATGGACTGGGCGGATCCGCCGACTCGCCCTACGTTGCCCGGGTCGCCTCGCGATTGTTCCGTTTGGGCGTACGAGTCGTCCGCATGAACCTCCGCGGAGCGGGGGTCGGGTTCGGCCGCGCGCGACGATTTTATCACGCCGGACTTTCCGACGACGTCCGTGCCCTCGCGAACCGTGTCGTCGCGCTCACCGACTCCGCCCCGCTCACCCTCGTCGGCTTCTCTCTCGGTGCAAATCTCGTCCTGAAACTCGCGGGCGAGGCCGCCTCAACGCCGATCGCGGGTTTCGACTCGATCGTTGCCGCCGCGCCGCCGATCGACCTCGCGGCCTGCGCGCGTCACATCCAGACACCTCCAAACCGAATCTTTGACCGCAACCTCACCGCGCTTCTGAAGACCGCCGTTTCGCGTCGCGACCGACACTACCCCGAACTCCCGGCCACCAACTTCGCGGGCATCGACACCCTCTACCAATTCGACGACAAGATCACCGCCCGCTGGAACGGCTTTCGCGACGCCGAGGAATACTACGCGCTGTCTAGTTCCGGCCGCTTCATCCCGCTTATTAAAGCCGATGGACTCGTAATTCATGCCGTCGACGATCCATTCATTCCACCCGAACCGTTTTACAAGCAAAACTTTCCGGCCGGGGTCACTTTGGAATTGATTCCCCACGGCGGTCATCTAGGATTCTATAGTCGCGCTTGTTGGGACGGCGATCATCGCTGGCTTGACGCGCGGATTGCGCATTGGTTTCGGGAGCGGATCGAGCGTGCGACGCCAGCCCTAACCCGCACGGACGCCGAGATCAAATCAGATTTAGCCGTTTTGA
>JAJYDB010000072.1 GCA_021777845.1 Planctomycetota bacterium | reverse complement strand
GCGTGAGCCCCGAACGGCTCTTCTGCACGTTCCGAACCACGACCGACGAGATCAAACCGCCGAGGATGACCTCGGCTTTTTCGGGAAGCTCGGCGAGGTCGGCCACCTGGTGCGTCGAGAGTGCCTGAAGGGTCGCGGCGTGGCGAGCCAGGGGATGGCTCGACATATAAAACCCGAGCACCTTCTTCTCCTCGGCGAGCCGTTCGGCATCGTTGAAATCGGGGAGGTCGGGAAGCTGCTGAAGGCGGCTCGGCGCGACGTCGGCGGTCCCGCGGCCGTTGCCGTTCGCCTTGCCGGCGGTGGTCGTCGACGACGACCCGAAGACGTCGAAGAACGAACTTTGTCCGCGTCGACGCGCTTCCTGCTCCTTCTGACCTTCGGCGGCGGCCTTCGGCAAGACCGCCAGCCATTGGCGACGATTGCCGCCCAGATGGTCGAACGCGCCCGCCTTGATCAGAGCCTCGACGCACCCCTGCGTCACCGTCCCCGCCGGACAGCGCTCGAACAGGTCGTAGAGCCCGGAAAACGGGCCGCCCTGCGCGCGCGTCGCGACGATCGCATCGACCGCCTTGAAGCCGACGCCCTTGATCGCCGCCAGCCCGAAGTGGATCCGACTGTCGCTCGCGACGCGGAAGCCGGCCTCGCCCTCGTTGACGTTCGGCGGCCGCACCTCGATGCCCATCCGCTTGCAATCTTCAATGTGCTCGACGAAGTATTTCTCGCGCTCGGCGCCGTCCATTTCCGACGACAACAGCGCCGCCATGAACTCGGTCGGGTAGTGAGCCTTCAGATAGGCGGTTTGGAACGCGACGAGCGCGTACGCGGTCGAGTGACTCTTGTTGAAGCCGTAACCGCCGAAGAACTCGATCAAATCGAAAATCTTCACCGCGTGTTCGCGGTCTAATCCGCGCGAGGTCGAACCCTCGATAAATTGCTTGCGTCCTTGTGCAATCACTTCCGTTTTCTTCTTCGAAATCGCCTTGATGCACGCGTAGGCTTGCGAAAGTTCGATCCCCCCCAAACGATTGAGGATTCGCATCACCTGCTCCTGGTAGACCATGACTCCATAGGTCTCTTCCAGGATCTCTTTCATGACGGGGTGAAGATACGTCGCCTGCTTGCGGCCGTGCTTGACGTCGACGTACTCGTCGACCATGCCGCCGTTGAGCGGGCCGGGTCGATAAAGCGCGAGCATCGCGATCAGGTCGGCGAAGCGGTCGGGCTTCATTTTGACGAGGAGGTCGCGGATGCCCGCGCCGTCGAGCTGAAAGATGCCCTTCGCCTCGCCGCGCTGCAACAGTCGATACGTCTCGGGATCGTCGAGCGGGAGGCTGAACAGGTCGAGCGGGCGCCCCTCGCGCTTCTCGACGAGTTTGACCGCCGCGGCCAAGCTCGTCAGGTTGCGCAGGCCGAGAAAGTCCATCTTCAGGAGGCCAGCCTTCTCGACGTCTCCCATCTCCCACTGCGTGCTGACGACTTCCTTCTCTTTGTCCTTGTTCGGCAGCCGTTGGAGCGGGACGATCTCGGAGAGCGGCCGGTCCGCGATCACGACGCCCGCCGCGTGCGTCCCGACGTTCCGCACCGTCCCTTCGAGACGAATCGCGTAGTCGAGCATGCGCGCGACCTCGGGATCCTCCTCGGTCATCCGCTTCAGTTTCGGCTCTTCCTTGAGCGCCTCCTCAAGCGTGATATTGAGCCGCGTCGGCACCAATTTCGTGATCTCGTCCACCCGCGAAAGCGGAATGCTGAGCGCTCGACCGACGTCCTTGAGCGCCGCCTTCGCCGCCATCGTCCCGAACGTGCCGATCTGCGCAACGTTCGCGGCGCCGTACTTTTGGCGGACGTATTCGATCACCTCGTAGCGCCGCTCTTTACACAAGTCAATGTCGATGTCAGGCGCTTCGTTGCGGTTTGGGTCGAGAAACCGCTCGAACAGCAGGTCGTACTTGAGAGGATCGACGTGGCTCAAAAACAGCAGGTAGCTGACGATCGCGCCGCACGCCGAGCCGCGCGCCGAACTCGCGATGTCACGCTCGCGCGCGAAACGGACGAAGTCCCAGACGATGAGAAAATACGAAGCGAAACCCATCCGGTTGATGATCGCGAGTTCGTGATCGAGTCGTTCGAGCGCATCGGGCGGCGGGTTCTGGCCGTAACGACTCGTCAGACCCGCCTCGCAAAGCTCGCGCAGATAGGCCTCGGGGGTCTGCTCGCCGGGGGTCTGAAACGAGGGGAAATGCCGCTTGCCGAAGTCGAGTCCGGCGTAGTCGACGCGCGCGGCGATCTCGGCGCTCAGCTTGATCGCCTCCTCGCAGCCCGGCATCGCGTCGTACATCTCCTCGGGACCGCGGACGTAGAACTCCTTCGTCTCGAAGCGCATCCGCGACGGGTCGTCGAAGGTTTTTCCGGTATTGACGCAAAGGAGAACGTCGTGTGCGTCGGCGTCCTCGCGGGTGAGATAGTGCGCATCGCTGGTGGCGACGACCGGCAGCCCCATCCGGCGTGCGACGTCGAGTGCGCGCTCGCTGCAATCCTGTTGGATTTGCACGCCGTTGTCTTGGATTTCGATAAAAAAGTCGTCGCCGAAGACGCGGACGTACCAGGCCGCGAGTTCGGCCGCCTCGACGTATCGATCCGACAGCAACTTGCTCGAAAACTCTGAAGATGCGCAGCCCGAGAGGCAGATCAGCCCCTCCGAATGCCGCTCGAGGATTTCCTTGTCGATCCGCGGTCGATAATAGAATCCCTCAAGAAACGAGAGCGACGAGAGCCGGACCAGGTTGCGAAACCCCGCGGCGTTTTTCGCCAGCAACGTCAAGTGATACGCATATTCGCCCGAAGAACCCGCCGAGCCGCCGCGTTCCTGACGCTTCCCGGGCGCGACGTACGCCTCCAGCCCGACAATCGGCTGGATGCCCGCCGCCTTCGCCTCGCGCATCAGCTCCACCGCACCGTACAGATTGCCGTGGTCGGTGATCGCAATCGCCGGCATCCCCAGAGCCGCCACCCGCTTCGTCAGCGCCGGGATTTTACTCGCGCCGTCGAGCAGGCTGTAATGGCTGTGACAATGCAAATGAACGAAAGGACGGCTCGCCATGCCCGATGGACCTCATCCTGATGTTTTGCTCGCCGGAATCCGCGGAACAGGTCGACGCGCACCCTCGGCGGCCGTTTCGATACGCCCGCGCGCGACGCCGCCAACCGCACCGTCCGATCGTAGCAAATTCGGATCGCCGACGGGACCTGCAGCCCCCCGACCATTCCTGCGAATGGAGGCGTTCGGACGGCACAACGTGAATTGCAGACCACCACGCAACTCAAAAACGGCGCGCGGCGAAACTCGAACGTCAATTGCGACGCCCAAGCGAATCATCGACGGGTCGCTTGCCCGCGCAAGCAACCCGCCTTCGATGCGAAAGAACAATCGCCGCGCGGGCAACCACGATGAGAAAGCACTCGCCGCGCGGCGCGCAGTCGCCTCAGACCTCGACCAACTCGCGCAGCGAGGCGGTTTCGACCTCGTCGTAAATACCCGTCTCAGTAGGGTTTTCGTCGGCGGCCGAGGCCGCGGTGGTCGCTTCCAGACCTTGCACCAAAGCGCCGAGCTGCAAGGCCAGCAAGCGATCGGCGGGAAGCTCGCCGCGCAGCAAGGCCAGAAAAGCCTCCGCGCCGATGAGAACCGCCTTTGGCTTGCTGTGGATCGTCAAAACATAACGTACATCAGGGTTTTCGAGAGAATCCAACACCTTGGGGAGATCGCGGTGGAGTTCACGACTGCCAATAAATCGAACGCGCGGCTGCGGCATCACCGTCCTCGAGGCCTTGATCGGCCGGGTTATCCATGAGGGAAATACGAAGCAGGCAGAAAAACCCGCCTCGGATACGATAGGCACACTGAGACTAGCCGACGGAGTTGAGCCCGTCAAATACATATTACGCAAGACCAGTGCCCGGCGTCGAATCGGTTTAAGAAAAATTTAATTGGAGAGTCCCAACGGCTTCGAAATCAGCCGGCGCAACCTTGAACCCGTCGCGTCTCAATTCGGCTCGCCCGACCGGTCCAGCTCGCCCGCGACCGGGGGATTGGGAATAATACCCGCCTGAATAAGCAAGTCCCTGACACTTAAATCGGCACCATAAGTCTTGAGCAAAGCGGCTTGGATATCGCTTGCCTCACCGGCCTGACCGGCCATCGCGGCGGCTCTCGCCTTCAGTACCTGCTCGGCGACCACTTCGCGCGCGTGCACCACCTCACGCTTCAAATCTTCGGCGCGGCGTTTCGCGAGCAGCATCCACTTGCGTGCGTCGGGTGCCTCGGCGGTCTTGCTCAATTCGGTCGTGAATTCGTCCCAAGTTTTCGCGGCAGCCGGCTTGTCGCCGCGCTTAAGGGCCGCCGCGGCGCGCGAGGAAAATCCCACAAACCGTTCCTCTACTTGATTTTGCGGCTGGCTGAACTTGGTTTTGACTTCGCTCTCGAGATAGACCGCCCGGCCATCGGCCTCGTCGAGGAGGATCTTGTCGCGCCAGGCCCGGGTTTTATCTCGGTAAGGATGATTGGGGAAACGACGATCGAGCGGATCAATAAAGTCGTCGACCGCGACGAGCCAATCCGAACGCTTGTCGGACGTCATCAACGCGTCGGCCTGTCGATACAAATAATCTGCTCCAGGCGGCCAAATGAAGTAGCCGATCGCGCCGCCGATGAGTACGAGCGCCGTCAGGAGCAGAGACACTTCAAGAATGAGAATGCGCGAGAGCCCGGACTCGGACGCTTTTTTTCGTTTCTTGCGCGGCTTCTTGACCTCGGCGCCGGCGGTCGTGGAGGCCGCGCCGAGCGCGGCCGACGAGGATCCCGCAGCGCCGGTTCGGGAGGGATTGAGGTCTTTAACTTTCTCCCAGACCATGGGGATACGGTCGCCGCGCTCGAATTTTTCGCGGAGCTCGGTCAACGACTGGGCGACCGCGGCGGCGTCCCAGGGTCGGTCGGTCGGCGACTTCGACATCAACGTCACGACGAGTTTGTCGAGCTCGACCGGGATTTCCTCGACCTTCGCGCTCGGCTTGGGCGCCGGTTCGTGGACATGCTTGTTCATGAGCACGATAGCCGACGGCCCTTCGAAGGGGAGCGCGTTCACGAGCAGTTGATAGAGGAGGACGCCGAGCGCGTAGAGGTCGGTTTTGTGGCTGATTTCCGGCGTGCCGCGGATTTGCTCGGGGGCCATGTAGGCGGCTGTTCCCAAGGTCCGGCCGGTACCGGTAAGTGCCGTCGCGTCGAGGTCTTTCGCGATCCCGAAGTCGGTTAGTTTCAGACGTCCGTCTTTCGTGACCATCAGGTTCGAGGGCTTTAGGTCGCGATGCACGATGCCGCGTTCGTGCGCGAAGTGCAGCGCGTCGCAAATCTGGATCCCGATGTTGACGACCTCGAGCCAAGGGAGCGGCCCGCGTTTGTGGAGAACGACGTCGAGAGTCAGGCCCTCGACGAATTCCATCGCGAAGTAGGACGTGCCCTGATAGCGGCCGACGGCGAGAAACCGCACGATGTTCGGGTGCCGGAATTGCTGGAGGATCTTCGCTTCGCGCTCGAAGCGCTCGCGTGCCTTCCCTTTTCCCATGCTGTCGGCGCTGATCACTTTGATCGCGGCGACGATTTTCTTTTCGTCGTTGACGCCCTTGTAGACGACGCCCATCGCGCCTGAACCGAGCACTTTTTCGATGCGATACGAGCCAAGTTTCTCGCCGATCATGCCCGACGGACCAGCCATAGGTCGATCTCTCGCCAACAACAACTCACTCGCGATGTGCTCACGGGAACTCCATTAATGTAACTTCGGTCCAGGCTGATTGCGAGTCCCGACGGCGGCCGGGAGGACGGACCTCAACCCGCGATCGCGAGGTCAATTATCGAGGATGTGGTCAACGATGCGTGCAAGGCCGTCGGTCTCGTTATCGGAGGTGATCCAGTCGGCGGCTTGCTTGACGGCGTCGGAGGCGTGGCCCATCGCGACCCCCAGCGCCGCGCCTCGGATCATCGGCAAGTCGTTCGCGTCGTCGCCCACGGCGCAGATCGAGGCGGGTTCGATCCCCCATCGCGAGGCGACTTTTTGGACGGCCGTCCACTTGTCGGCGTCGCCGCGCAGGACCTCGCACATTGTCCCCAGGTAGCGCGGGCTGCGCTGCACGAAGGTACGGACCGAGGCGCCGAGACGAGCGACGACGGCGGCCTCCAGCTTGAGCATTGTCGGTCGGTTGTCGATCGCGCACAGGTGCCAGTGGGAGATCCGGCGGAGTTGCGCGGGCAAGTGCCAGTCCGCCCGAACCTCGGCGTACGCTTCGTTCTGCGCGAGATAATCGTCGAAGAGTTGTCTGCCAAAGGGGTTGCGTTCGACGACGAAGTCGGAATCCGCGAGCGATCGGTCGAGAAACGAGATCGCGGGCTGGTTATGTTCCTGAAAGATCGCGAGGACTTCGCGGACGATCGCGGGGTCGATATCGGCACGCCAGAGCGTCGTGTGGTTGCCGGGATCCTTCACGAGCGCCCCCGAGTTGCAGACGACGGGAGAGTCCAACCCGAGTTCGAGCACGAGCGGCAGCGCGCGTCGGTAGCGGCGTCCGGTGCACAAAACGAGGCGAATTCCGGCTTCGGCCGCTCGCGCAAGTGCTCGTCGTGTGTTTGGACGCAGATGTCCGGCGTTGTCAACGAGCGTGCCGTCGATGTCGAGCGCCAGTAATTTGATCCGCCCCGACTCCAAACTCGGCATCGCGACGATTCTCCCGGGCGTTCGGCTGTGTGCCGGACGCGACGGCGTCGAGTCGGACTGCCTCGGATGTTCACGCCCGTCGCGAGTCGGCTATCATATCCTCTTGAGGCTCCGACCGGCGACCGACCGGTGATCTCGAGTCGCTGCGACCGGAGCGCGGCGGCCATTCGCGCTCTGTTTCATTCATCTCCATGATTCGACGAGGGTTATTCCCCATGGGTTTTCGTATCGGTCGATGGTCCCGTGTCTTGACGCGCGCGGCCGAGGCGCTTCCGGTTGCGTTGACGATCATCGTGGGGACGGTTTTTCCCGGTTGCGACTCGGAGTCGTTCCTGCCGCCGCCGCCCGTTGCCGACTCGGCCGAGGACTCGAAAGAGAAGAAGCTGATTTCGGTTGAATTCGTGCTGACGCGCGACGACGACCCGACTCATTTGCTTTGGTCGCAGGTGGCGCGGAGCGAGGCCGGCAATCTTGGCTTGATGTTCAACGTGTCGTCGCCGCAGCCGGGTGAGCCGGCGTCGCGTCAGGCGGAGTTGATTCGCAAAGCGGTTGCGAACGGGGTGTCGGCGCTGATCGTCGAGCCGGCGAACGCACCCGAGGTCGTCGAAGCGCTGGAGTCGGCTCGCGAGAAGGGGATCGCGGTGGTGCTGATCGACAAGCCGCTGCCCGAATCCGCGAGCGAGGCCGCGCGCGCGGCATTTCCGCTGGTGACGCACCCCGGGTTCGACGAAACCGCGCGCGCGATTGCCGACGCGCTGGTCAGCGATGCGAAGCGTCTGAAGTTCTCGCCGAAAGGGCCCGCGGTGATCTTGATGAACCTTCAGAGCGACCGTTACGCGCAGAGACGGGTCGCGGCCTTGGAGACCGCGTTGCGAGCGGCGGGCGTGGACGTCCTGCCCGTGATTAAGTTTGACGGGGTTCCCGATGAGGCGAAGGCGGCGGTCTTGGCCGCGATCAAGAAGCGACCCGAGATCTGCATGGTGGCGGCGGAGAACGACCAAGGGGTGAGCGGCGCCGCCGGCATCCTTTTCGATTCGAAGTCGCACACATTCCTGCTGGCGGGATACGTCGGATACGACTCCAACGCCGCCCTGGGAGGAATGGGAGTCTGCTCCGCGACCGTCGAGCTGAACGAGCGCGGCCTGGCACGGACCGCGCTCTCAACGGCTCTGAAGATCCTCAGGGGCGAGAAGGTCGCGTCGCGGTTGGAGATTCGGATGCCGGTCAGACGCGTGAAGGCGACGGCGCAAAATCGGCCGCCGAGCACGATCCCACTCGATTCTCAAGGCGCGAACATCATCGACAACATCCTGAAAAAGGCCAGGCCTCAGCAGGGCGCCGAGAAGCAGCCTCGGTAAGTTCGGCCCGAATTTGAGCGCGGCGGGTGGACGAAATCGACCAACCAAAGGTCGACCGGGCCGCTGCGCGCGTGCCTTGGAGGTTTGGAAAGAACCTCCAAGGCCGGCTGTTCTCGGCCAGGTGCCTTCGATTGCGTTTCGTTGGTGATCCTCCCGTCCTGCAGGAACAATCCGCACGATCGTTGACTCCGCGACGTCAACGCATGAAGAGCACTCAAGGCTCGTGAATTCCGCGATCGACTCCGCCGATCTAAGAGCGTGAGCCGCGGACCGGACTCGTTGCGCGTCCGTTGCCGGATACCTCGAACCATCAACGAACCCAAATCGATTCGAACCGGCGATCGGGGCGCGCGCGTCTCGACGAGCCGCAACGAGGCGGGGGGACGCACCGATGCAAATTGTCGAACTGGCGTTGAACGACATCGTACTCGACGAAAAGTTGAACCTCCGCGATCGTCTCGACGACTTCACGGTCGAGCGTTACGCCGATAGTTGGGAGCGTCTGCCGCCGATCACCGTGTTTGAGATCGACGGCAACTATGTGGTGGCCGACGGTTTTCATCGGCACGCCGCGGCGGTGATGCTTGGTTTGCGGAAGTTGCGCGCGGAAGTGCGCGTCGGGACGTTCACCGAGGCGCTCGACTTCGTCGCGAGCGTGAACCTGTTCCACGGGTTGCCGCTGACGCGTTCGGAGCGTCGCCGCGCGGTCGAGGTGAAGCTGCGTTTGCATTACGATTGGTCGGACCGGCGAATGGCGGAGGAGCTTGCGGTCAGTCGCGAGCTGGTGGCGAAGACGCGTCGGATGTTGATCGAGTCGAAGCAGGTACCGAACAACCCTGAGCGGATCGGCGCGGACGGCAAGACCTACACGTCGGCGGGGTTGCCGCGCGACCCGAACGAGCGTCGTCCGACGGGCAAGCCGATCGCGCAGGAGGATGAGCCGCGACCGGCCCGCGAGCCGTCGCCCGCGCCCGCGAAAGCGCGTGCCGACGACGTCGTCCCGCCCTGGGAAACACGCGAGGCGAAGGCCGCCGCGCTTTCCGAGCCGGTCGCGGCCGCCGCCCCGACGATCGACGAAATGCTCGAATTGATGGCTCGTCAGCTCATGGACATGATTAACTGGACGCACGCCGACGGCTTTCTCGAAGCCTATCGCGGCGCGGCGGCGAACTCGCGCGGCCTGTTCCAAACCGCGGTGATCAAACTCGCCGCGCGGGCCGACCAGCTTCGCAAAGCGTGATCGACCAGGGTTGACGACTCGACTCCAGCCGCGCCCGGCGGACCGCAATGGTCAAAAACGCCGCGGCGCGGTTATTCTATGGCGACCCCGTCGGCGTGCGACTTCGTGTCCCCGCGCGATTTGAGGCGGGGCGCGTAGGATGAGGGACGTCGAAGGGAATGGATGCGACGATCGTCTTGGCAACGGCCGACGTGGAACGCGGGTCGCGCATCGCCGGCGCGCTTGCGCGCGCGGGGTTCCGCGTCCATCACGTCCACGACGGACCGACCGCGGCGAGTTCGACGCGCGCGGAGCGGCCCGACTTCCTGCTGATTGAATTGTGGACCCCCGGGCTGACGGGCTTCGAAGTCCTCGACGATTTACGCGCTCGCGGCGGCTGTTCGGGCACGCGGATTATCGTCCTCAACGAGAGTCCCGACGCCGACGCCGCTCTCGAGGCGACCGCCGCCGGCGCGGAGGCGGTCTGGCCCGCGTCGATCTCTCCCGAGGAGATCGCCGATGCGTTGCTCGCGCTTTACAACGCCGCGGCGACCCGCGAAAACGAGTTGCTCCCGGGCGGGGAGTCTTGATGACCGACGCGTATCAAGACAGCCTTGATTTCCTGTTCGGACGACTCAACTACGAGCGGCAGGTGATGCCGCGTTCGCCGGGGGAGTTGCGTCTGGGTCGGATGCGGCGCCTGCTGCGGTTGCTCGGCGACCCGCAGCGCGACCTGCGCATCGTGCACGTTGCGGGAACGAAGGGCAAAGGGTCGACGGCAGCGATGATCGCCGCCGCGATTTCGGCGTCGGGCGTGCGCGCGGGTCTGTTTTCGTCGCCGCACCTGCATCGGCTCGAAGAGCGTTACAACATCGACGGTCGCGAGGCCGGCCCCGCCGATATCGTCGCGCTCACCGACGCGATTCGACCCGCGATCGCCGAGCTTGACGCGCTCGATTTCGCCGCCGGACGCCGCTCGGCGACCTTCTTTGAAGTGACGACCGCGATGGGGCTGCTGCACTTCGCGCGCAGAGGCGTCGGGGCGGTAGTGCTTGAGGTTGGCCTCGGCGGCCGGCTCGACTCGACGAACGTCGTGCGGCCCGCGGTCTCGCTGATCACGACGATCTCTTACGATCACACGCGCCAGCTCGGCTCGACTTTGCCCGCCATCGCGGGCGAAAAGGCGGGCATCATCAAACGCGGACGCCCGACCGTCTGCGGAGTCGAGCCCGACGAGCCGCGCGCCGTCGTGGAGCGCGTCGCCGCCGCGCGCGGATCCAAGCTGAGACAGATCGGCCGCGATTTTTCCTACGATTATCAAAGGCCGACGCAAACGATGGATCGTCCCGCCGCGGGCCGCGTTCAGGTGCGGACTTGGGCCCGCGACTGGGGCGAAGTCGAGCTGCCTTTGCTCGGAAAACACCAGGCGCACAACGCGGCGCTCGCGATGGCGACGCTCGACGTCCTCGCCGAGCAGGGGCTCGAGGTCGGCCCCCAGGCCGTCGCGCGCGGGTTCGCCTCGATGCAATGGCCGGCGCGGATCGAGGTGCTTGGGCGCGAACCCTGGCTCGTGATCGACGGCGCGCACAACGTCGCCTCCGCCCGAGCACTCGCCGAAACCCTTCGCGACAGCTTCCCCGACTGCCCCCGGACCCTCGTCTTCGGCACGACCCGCGACAAAGACCTGCGCGGACAGCTTGAAGCGCTCCTGCCGCAATTCGACGTCGTCGTCGCGACGAAGTACGTCGAAAACCCCCGCGCGGTCCCGCCCGAAGACATCCTCGATGAAGTCCACGCACTCGACGGCCGTCGCTGTGAACTCGCACGCGACCCCGGCGAAGCACTTGCCCTCGCTCGCGCCTTGACCTCCCCGAGCGGCCTCATCTGCGTCACCGGTTCGCTCTTCCTCGCCGCCGAAACACGCTCGCTCGTGCTCGGACGCAACGACCCCACCCCAAACCAATCAACTTTGATTTAAATCCGCGTCAAAGCGAGCCGTGCGGCTTGCGAAGGAAGGGCGACAGCCTCATGAAATCGAGCTTCTGGTTGCGTGCGGGGGCGATTTCGGGTTTCCTGGCCGTGGCGCTCGGCGCGTTCGGGGCGCACGGACTGCGCGCGCGGCTCGAAGCGCTCGGCACCGCCGCGACGCATCAAACCGCGGTCCATTATCATCTGGCGCATGCACTCGCGTTGCTCGTCGTCGCGCTGTTGCCGGCGCGCGGGAAGGCGCGCGGCGTCGCGGGCGTCGCCTTTTTGGTCGGCACGGTTTTGTTCTCCGGAAGCCTATACGTTCTGGCGGTTTCCGGTCAAAAATGGTTGGGCGCGATCACACCTTTC
This sequence comes from Planctomycetota bacterium, assembly GCA_021777845.1. Classification (GTDB taxonomy): domain Bacteria; phylum Planctomycetota; class Planctomycetia; order Isosphaerales; family Isosphaeraceae; genus JAJYDB01. The sequence continues at coordinate 8,467 of JAJYDB010000072.1, read as the reverse complement.
GGCGGAGTCGGCTTTCTGACCGGCTGGGTCGCGCTCGCGTTCACGGGCAAGGAGCAAGAGACAGGCGTTTCTACAACATCATGAGCACAAGCAACTATATCATCACAGTAACCGCGGCCGATCGCGTCGGCATCGTGCATGCGGTGACGGGGGCGATTCGCGACCTCGGCGGGAACATCCTCGAGCTGAGCCAAACGGTGATGCGGGGGTTTTTCACGATCATCGTGGCGGTCGAGTTTCCGTCGGAGCCGGCGCAGAGCGTCCTGGCCGAGACGATCCGCGAGCGCGGCCGCGCGTTTGATCTCACCGTCGCGGTGATCCCGGCGCGGTCCGCCGAATCGCCGATCCCCGCGGCGACCGGCGACCGCTTCATTTTGACGGTGCTCGGCGCCGATCACGTCGGGAACATTCACGGGATTTCGGGCTGCCTGGCGGCGCGCGGCGTGAACATCGTCGACCTGCACGCGCGGGCGGACGGCTCGCGGTTCTCGCTCGTGATGGAGGCGTTCCTGCCTCCCGAACTCTCGCCCCTGACGGTGCGCGAGGACCTTGAACGGTTCGGCAAGGGGCTCGGTTTGGAAGCCTTTGTCCAGCACGAAAACATTTTTTTGGCGACGACCGAACCGAGCCCCGTCCGGGTCGGCCCCGCCTTGCACACCAGGGGAGGCGACGCCGTTGTACCGCACTGAGGACGTTCTGGCCACCTTGGGGATGATCCGGCAGTATAAGCTCGACGTCCGCACGGTCACGATGGGCATCGACCTGCACCCGTGCGCGGCCTCGGATCTCGACACCTTGCGGACACGGCTCCGCGATCGCATCCTGCGGTTCGCGGGACGTCTGCGCGCCGTCTGCCTTGAAGTCGAAGAGCGCTACGGGATCCCGATCGTGAACCGACGGATCGCGGTCAGCCCGATCGCGTCAATCGCGGCGGGATTGCCGTCCGAGGGGTATTTGAAGGTCGCCGAGACGCTCGACCAAGTGGCCGAGGAAGTCGGCGTCGACCTCGTCGGCGGCTTCTCGGCGCTCGTCCAAAAAGGATGGACCGCGAGCGACCGCAAGCTGATCGCGTCGCTGCCGGTGGTGCTCTCGACGACCAAACGCGTGTGCGCTTCGGTGAACATCGGCACGACCGCCGCGGGAATCAACATGGATGCCGCGCAGGCACTCGGGCATGTGTTGAAAGAGACCGCCGAAAGGACGCGCTCGCACGACGGTTTCGGATGCGCGAAGCTGGTCGTGTTCGCGAACGCCCCGACCGACAACCCGTTCATGGCGGGAGCCTTTCACGGCGCGGGCGAGCCCGACTGCGTCATTAATATCGGCGTGAGCGGACCCGGCGTCGTGAAAGCCGCGATCGAGGATTTGATTGCGCACGCCCCCCCGAATTCGGTCAGCCTGGGCGAGATCGCCGAGGAGATCAAAAGCACGGCGTTCCGCGTCACGCGCGTCGGCGAATTGATCGGGCGCGAGGTGGCCGCGCGGCTCGGCGTCGCGTTCGGGATCGTCGACCTTTCGCTCGCTCCGACGCCGCAGGTCGGCGACAGCGTGGGCGAAATCCTGCAAGCGATGGGCGTCGCGCGGATCGGCGCGCCGGGTTCGACGGCGGCACTCGCGCTGCTCAACGACGCCGTCAAAAAGGGGGGCAGTTTCGCGTCGTCGTCGGTCGGCGGTCTGTCCGGAGCCTTCGTCGCGGTCAGCGAAGACGCCGCACTGGCGAAAGCGGTCGAGGACGGCGATCTCACGCTATCGAAGCTCGAAGCGATGACGGCCGTTTGCTCGGTCGGCCTTGATATGATCGCCGTGCCGGGCGACACCGACCCTGAGACGCTCGCGGCGATTCTCGCGGACGAGATCGCGATCGGCGTCATCAACCACAAAACGACCGCGGTGCGGATCATCCCCGTGCCGGGCAAGAAAGCCGGCGACCGCGCGGTTTTCGGCGGACTCTTCGGCGAGATGGTGATCCTGCCGATCCACGCCGCGGGCGGCTCGACGGCCTTCGTCAGGCACGGCGGACGCATCCCCGCGCCGCTGTCGAGCTTGCGTAATTGAAAGCAACGGCCGGGTACGCGGCGCGTCCGCGACCCGGCTCGTCGGCACTGCGCGTCCGCTCGGGTTACTTCGCTTTCGCCTCGGCGAAGGCGGAGTCGAAGAGCGCCGCGGGCGCGTCAAAGCTCATCTTGGATTTGACGAACGCGGCGGCCTCGGCGGCGCCGTATTCGCGATCCATGCCGGGATCCTCCCACTCGACCGAGAGCGGACCCTGATACCCGATCGTGTTCAGCGTGCGCGCGATCGCCTCGAAATCAACCTGACCGCGTCCGGGAGAACGAAAATCCCAACCGCGCCGCGGGTCGCCGAAATTGAGGTGCGAGCCGAGGATCCCGCTCTTGCCGTCAAGCGTCCGCGCGGCGTCTTTCACGTGGACGTGATAGATCCGCGTCGGGAATTCCCGCAAAAACGCGACCGAATCGACCATCTGCCAGTGCAGGTGGCTGGGGTCGAAGTTGAAGCCGAACTCGGGCCGATGGTTCATCGCCTCGAGCGCCGTCGCGGCCGAATAAAGGTCGAATGCGATCTCGGTCGGATGGACCTCGAGCGCGAACTTGACGCCGACCTCCTGAAAGACGTCGAGGATCGGATTCCAACGCTCGGCGAGCAGCTTGAACCCGTCGGCGATCGTTTCGTCGGAAACCGGCGGGAACGAGTAGAGCAGGTGCCAGATCGACGAGCCTGTGAAGCCGTTCACGACCTTCACACCCATTTTCGCGGCGGCGCGCGCGGTGTCCTTCATCTCTTGGATTGCCCACGCCCGCTTCTTCTCGGAGTCGCCGCGGCAATGCTCGGGCACCCAGCCGTCGGTCCGCGAGTCGTTGGGGTCGAGCACGAGCTGGCCGGTCAGATGGTTCGAGATCGCCCAGCATTTCAGGCCGTATTTCGCGAGCATATCGTGCCGGCCTTGGCAGTAGCCTTCCTCGTGAAGCGCCTTTTGCACGTTAAAGTGATCGCCCCAGCAAGGCAGTTCGATGCCGTCGTACCCCCACTCGCTTGCCTTCCGGCACAAGACTTCGAGCGTCAAGTCGGCCCACTGGCCGGTAAAGAGCGTCACGGGTCGGGCCATCGCGGGTTCTCCCTGGTCGCAACGCCTCGCGATCTGGACAATCGCCCGTCGCGACGCGATGCTGGTCTCATTGGAAGTCTGGAAAAGAGCCACGTTAGGACCACCCGCGTGTAAAGTCAACGTGGCGAGCGGCGCGCACTCGCGGCGTGCGTTCGATCGGGACGCCGCGCGGCTTCGCCTTCGTCTTTGAAATCCCTCGGAGTTCGATTTTGGCCGTATCGGCATTGCTTTTTGATTTTGACGGCGTGCTCGCGGATACCGAGAACATCCACGTGGCGGCCTGGGAACGGACGCTCGCGCGGTTCGGACTCGTCCTCGACGACGACGCCTGCGCGCCCGCCGCGGAGGTTGACGACCGCGAGTTCTTCGCGGAGCTGCTCCGCGCGCGCGGCATCGAGCACGGCGACGTCGAAGGCTGGACGGCGCGCAAGCAGGCGCTCGCCGTCGAGCTGCTGCGGGGCTCGCCGCGACTCTTCCCCGGCGTCGCCGAGCTGATCGCAACCCTGCGGCCGAGGCCTGAATTGAAGATCGGGATCGTCTCGACGACGCGTCGATCCAATATTGAGGCGGTGCTCGCGGCGAGTGGGCTCGTCGATGCATTCGACGTCGTGATCGCGCGCGAGGACGTCGCGCGGCCGAAGCCCGACCCCGCGGGCTATCTGCTTGCCCTCGAACGGCTCGGGGTCGAGGCGCGCGACGCCGCGGCGCTCGAGGATTCCGCCGTCGGCCTCGACGCCGCGCGCGCCGCCGGGCTCCGCGTGATCGCGGTCGGACACCGACGTCCCGCGGGCCACTGGAGCGGCGACGCTCCGTACGTCAAGAATCTGCGCAATCCGGACGAGATCTTCGCGCACCTGCAATGAGCGGCGACTCCCGGCGTCACCTCGCAAGTCGCGACTGTTCGCGACGCCAGGCGGCATAGCGCGCGAGTCCCTCGGCCAGCGTCGTTTGCGGGTCGTAGCCGAGTTCGCGGTGGGCGCGATCGATGTCGGCGAAAGTTTGCCGTACGTCGCCCGGCTGCTCGGGTCGGCGTTCGAGCCTCGGTTCGACGCCGAGCGCCGCGCCGAGCATTTGCACCATATCCAAGAGCTGAACGGGGTGTGCATTGCCGATATTGTAGATCCGAAAGTTCGAGCAGTGCTGGATCGCGCGCACAATGCCGTCGACGACGTCGTCGATGTAGGTGTAGTCGCGGCGCGTCGAGCCGTCGCCGAAAATCGGGACCGGCAGGCCGCGCTCGATCAGTCCCGCGAATTTGGCGACCGCGAGGTCGGGGCGGTTGCGCGGCCCGTACGCGGTGAAAAACCGCAGGCCGACGACGGGGAGATTGTGCAAATGATGAAACGAGTGCGCGAGTAATTCGCACGCGACTTTGGTGGCGGCGTAGGGGCTGACGGGACGGTCGACGGGGTCGGTCTCGCGAAACGGGGCGTCGTCGCGGTTGCCGTAGACGCTCGAGCTCGACGCGAAGACGAATTTCGGTCGGGGTTCGAGCTCGGCGGCGGCGGCGAGCAAGTTGGCCGTGCCGCGGACGTTGACGTCGGCGTAGAGCGCGGGCGTCTCGATACTCGGTCGGACCCCAGCGCGCGCCGCGAGATGGACGATCGCGTCGGGCTGAAACTCGCGGCAGATCCGTCGCAAAAGCTCGTCGTCGCGGACGTCGCCGGCGACGCATCGGAAGCGATCCGACCGCGTCGCCGACTCCAGATTCGCGCGTTTCTCGGCCTCGGAGTAGAAGTCGTCGAAGCTGTCGAGCACGCAGACGTCGCAGCCGTCGCGCAGCAGCCGGTCGACCAAATTGGAGCCGATGAAGCCCGCTCCGCCGGTCACAAGCACGCGCACGAAACATCTCCCGGCCGTTCGAGTGGTTGCGATCGAGCTCATTCGGCGATCAGCTCGTAATGCAGGATCGGCTTCGAGCCGTCGATGACGATCGCGACCCCCTCGGGGTCGGCGGCAAGCGGGACGACGCCGGTACGCGTACCGTTGTTGTTGAGCGCGTGGGCGCGCACGGGCCGCTTCCCCTTCCACACGATGCGCGCGCGCACGGGCTCTTGAAGCAGGGGGGGGATGCCGGGGTCGGCAACCTCGCGCCGCCACGAGTCGACCCACTTGTAACCTGTCGGCTCGATCCGCGCGATCGCCGTCAACAGCAGGCGTTTCGATCGTCCGATCGGCTCCGATGAGAGCGACGTCACGACCACCGCCGCGAACGGCGACTCGACGTCGATCGTCAGATTCGACAGGTCGGCCGCCTCGCCGCCCGGCCAGCCGACCAGCCCCTGCGTGTGCGGCGTGTCGATCACAAGCCTACCGCGGGCGGGGTCCCAGCCCGGCAGCGACAACCGCCGCGCGGCCTTCGCCTTCGCGACGGCTCCCGTTCCCGCCGCGCGCGGAGCGGTGTTCGTCGCCGCGTGCTCGACTTCCGAGCCGAAGCTCGATTTCCGTAGCAGCAGCGAGGCGACGTGCGGCCACAGCGCGAACACCTGCGGCACGCCGTTGGTCGCTTCGGGGATTTGGTACATATCCTCGCCGCCGGACGTTCCCGCCGCGTTCGCGCCCCACTGTTCGGGAAGGATGAAGATCCCGCGGCGCGTAAGCGCGTCCCAACCCTCGGCGCGGGCACTGACGGCGGCGAGCATCACGTCGCCCGCCTCGGTCGGCAACGCCCAGTTGCCGCTCGTCTGCGGGCACCACTGACCGACGACGTACGGACGGTCCGCTTTCCGCTTCCGCGCGGCCTGACCGAGAAACCCGCCGTCGAGACTCCAGAGCGCCGAGCGCACGTCGGGACTGAGAAACGGCGGCGGCGACCAGAACAGACGGTCGTCGATCAGGTCGAAGCCGTTCGAACCGGTCATCGAAGCGTACTCGGCCTCGCGACGCCAGTGCGACGAAGCCGCGATCGGCATGCGCACCTTGTCCGCCCGCAACGCGTCGGCGAGTTCCTTCCAATGCTCGGTTTCGAGCGTCTGCCAGAGTTTTCGGCTGTTGAGCGCGTTCGAGGTGCGCGCGAGATCCTTCAACGGCGCGACGTACGCAGCCGGCAGGGCGCGCGCGTCCTCGATCTGATTGAACAACGAAACCTCGCCGGCAAGCGTGACCCAAGCGACCGCCGGCTCGTCTCGATACGCGACGCCCGTCTCGGCGTTCACGTGTTCCATCAAACCCGTCGCGAATTCCTTTTGACGCTTCATCATGATCGGGTCGAAGATCGCCGCGGGTCCGCCTCCCACGGGGAGCAGACCGGTGTCGGCCACCTCGTCCCCTTGTCGAAAACGCCTCGCGCCGAGCAACTCAAAGGCGACGTAAATGCCGCGACGCTTGCAGGCGGCCACGAAATGGTCGAGTCTTTGGAGCGAGATCGCGTCGAAGCCGCGCGTGTCGTCGCGGGAGTCGTCGATTACGCTGCGTCCGGGACCGATCGGCGTGTCGAGATCGCCCAATCGCACGAGATTCACTCCGGAGCGCGCCAACCGATCGATCAAGGCGTCGGTGCGCGCGGCGTCTTGAAACGGCGTCGGCGGGATCAGCGTGACGCCGTGAAACCGCGTGCGGCCGGCCTTCTCGAAGGCGAGACGGCCGTCGCGGACGCGCACGAAGCCGTGCTTGCCCGCCGGGGCGTCGAGCAAAAATGAGACGTCGAGCGCGGAGTCGGCCTCGATATGCGTCGACGGCGTCACCGGCTGCCAGCCGTTCACGTCGTCCTCGGCGTGAAACGGAGTCCACTCGCCCGCGAGCGGGTGCGGCGCGGCGGTCACCTCGACGTCGTCCACGCGGATCCAACCGAGTCCGTCGAGCTTCTCGAACTGAAGGACGGCGCGCTGGGCTCCGGGAGGAACCTGCACCGTCGCGGCGTCGAGGCGCCAATCAAACCCTCCCGACCACCGGAACGCGGGGAGGCCGCTCTCGAAGCCCGGCACGGCCCGTCCAAACTCGTCCAGAAAGAACACCGCCGCGGCCGCGCCGCCCGCGCCGCGCAAGCTCTGAGCCTTCACGCGCACCCTGATTTCCAGCCGGCCCAACCCCTCAACGGGTTGCGCGAGGCCGGTCAGCGCCCGCGCGCCGGAGCGGCCCAGTTCGAGCGCGGAGGTCGATCGATAGCCTGGAAAAACTCGCCTCGCGCCGCTTTCGACCCCCCAACCCGCCGGCGCGGGATCGCCCAACTCGAAGTCGGGATTCACCGCCAGATTCGTCGTTTCGCGACCGCCGACGGGCACCAGGTCGATCGACAGGCCGTCGACGTCCATGAGCCCAGTCGCGCCGATCAACCCGAGCGAGAGAATCGCGTCGCGCGTGCCGGGAGGCACCGGGATCCGTTTCGCGACGTGCGTCCAAGTGCGGCCGACGCTCCTGTGCCAAGGCCCCATCATGCCGCGACGCAACGACTTCAACCCTTCGCCGAGAAAGTCGATGACTAACCCGGGATCCTCACCCAAACGTTCGCCCGACCCCGCTTTTTCGAGACGGACCCACAGCCCGATCACAAGCGCTTCGGTCGCGCGGCCGTCTACGCCGAACGCCCGGCTGGCGCGCGCGGGTCGACCCGGCTTGCCGGTCTCGAACCGCAAGCATCGCGGCCCGACGACCCCGCCCGCTTTCGTTAGAACCGCGTCGCGGAGGTTGTACCAGCCGTCGGGAACCCCGTCCAAACTTTCGTCGGACTCAAAATCCTCGAGCGGCTTCGGACCGTCGCGGACGAGCAAACTCTCGGGGTCAGGCTCCTGAGCGCGCACGCGCGGCAGCGCCGCGGCCGCCGTCGCCGAGAGCGCCGCCAGCATCGTCAGGATCGCGATTCGCTTCGGCGCTGTCATTGCTTCGGGTCCTCGCCGGCGTTTGAATTCGTTGCCTTCCCCGCGGACTTGCTCTTCGATTTGGCCTTCGTAACGCCTGCCTTCGGCCGCGCGCCCGTCCCTTGCACACCCTTCGCGCGCTCCTCGGCGGCCTCGCGCTGTGCACGACCCGTCATCGGCACGAACAACGTCGGCTTCAACGGCTGGTCGATCAATTTGCCGTTCTTCTTGATCATGAGATGGACCGTCTGCTTGAACCGACTGCCGATCGGGATCACCATCCGGCCCCCTTCCTTGAGCTGCTCGACCAGCGGGCCGGGTACTTTTTCAGGAGCGCAGGTCACGATGATTGCGTCGAACGGCGCCGCCTCGGGCCAGCCCGCGTAGCCGTCGCCGATGCGGGTGTGGATATTCGTGTAGCCGACCTCTTTGTGCACGAGGGCCGCGCGCTTGCCGAGCGGAGCGTGGATTTCGACCGAATACACGTCCTTCACCAGTCTCGACAAAATCGCCGACTGATACCCCGACCCCGTGCCCACCTCGTAAACCT
>JAJYDB010000071.1 GCA_021777845.1 Planctomycetota bacterium | reverse complement strand
ACATCGCGCTCAAACGCCCCGGCCGTTCCCTCTTGGTCGCATCGTCGAAGCTCGGAGTCGCACGATCAAGCGTGCTCGCCGTCTCCTCTCCAAACCATTTTTATCCAAGCTACTTCGCCGTCGACGCCAACAAGTCGGTCCCCGCCGGACAGTCGATTCTCCTGACCGTGCTCGCACGTCGACCGCACGGCGTGCTCGACCGCTATTATCACGGAACCGTCGACGTCTACGACCGCAGCCTGCTCGTCGGCCAAGGCGTCGCCTTCAACGGCGTCGCGCGGATCGCCGCGACGCTCCCCGACAGGCCCGGCGACGTCCTCCTCGTCTTCCGCGACCGCCTCAAGCACACGCTCATGGGCCGCAAGGTCGTCCGCGTGACGCACCCCCGCGGCCCGCGGCATTTCGCAGGCTAATCCCGAGTCGACCGCGCCGCGGGATCAGCCTGCGGCGCGATCCGCCCGGACAATCTTACGGCAGTCGGACCTTGCAACGCGGCGCGCCCGCCTCGACAATGCGTTCGCGAGGCCGATCGTCGATCAAGATCAATTCCTACACCCAAGAGGGGGGAGCCGCTCAATGTCGCGCAACATGATTCTGGGCGCCGTTCTGATCCTATCCGCGGCCGGAGTGTCGTTCGGACAAGAGGTTCCGAAGCCCGGCCCCGAACACGAAAAAATGAAGGAGTTGGAAGGAACTTGGGACGCCGTCATGGACATGGGCGGTCAGAAAACACCGGCGAAGTCCGTCTACAAGTCGATCTGCGGCGGAATGTGGCTCGAGTCCGACTTTGAAGGCAGCTTCGGCGAGTCCAAATTCCAAGGCCACGGCTTCGACGGCTACGACCAAATCAAAAAGAAGTACGTCGGCGTCTGGGTCGACTCGATGTCGAGTAAGCCGATGCACTTCGAAGGCGACCTCGACCCCAAGACCAACATCACGACCATGAAAGGCGAGAGCGTCGACCCCGAAGGCAACACCGTCAAATTCAAAACCACCACGCACAGGAAGGACAAGGACCACTTCACGTTCGCGATGTTCATGATCCTCCCCGACGGCAAGGAACACCAGTCGTTCACGATCGAATACACCCGACGCAAGTGACTTCGTGACTCGCCGCGGCGGTCTCGGGAAAATTTGACGCGCGCCCGTTGCGAACGACACCTGACTTGAATATGATTCTTCTGTCGGTTGGCGACACGCGTCGAACCGACTCGGGTCGCACGAACGTTGTGCGACGGGCGAAAGCCCGTTTCTACGCGAGGCTGGACTCTCGTGGAGCGGGGAGGCCTGAGTTCAGAAGGAGGTGATCGCGTGTGTAGTGTCAACCAGGGGCGGCTCGCCTAACGGCAGCCGACGGGTTGCCCGTCGGGCAAGCCGCATGCCATGAAAATTGGCGACGGAGAGGGATCGGGCCACTTCTCGGTCCCCTCCGTTTCTTCAAGTTTGTGAGTGTTCCCGGTCGATTCCGAATTTCTGTTTCGATGCGGTCTCAAGGCGGGATGTTGATCGTGACGCGTGCGTTCGCCCAGTTTGGCTCGATGTTTGACCACGGTTGCTTGTGGTTCTGGTATTTTTATTTTACCAGCCGAAAGCAAGGTCTCCGGGCCGAGGGCGTCGCCTAATCAAGCGAATCCATCCCTCGAATCTCACACACAAGCCTCGGAACCTTGCCATCAGGGTTCCGAGGCTTTTTTTGTTGGTCGCGCGGGTCCCGGCGTCGGGGCCTGTGAACTCGGGCGGACTCATACGCATCTTTTGCTTTTTTTGACGTCGCGCGGTCGAGGATGTCGCCTCGTCGAGCGAGGTCCAACGGAGGACGGGATCCCGTGATTGTCGTGATGAAAACGGACGCTACGCCGGCACAAATCGACCACCTGTCGCGCGAGATCGAGGGGTTTGGGCTCAAGCCGCAAGTGATTGTCGGGACGCATCAAACGGTGATCGCGGCGATCGGCGAGGAGCGCGCGGGGCTGGTCGAGGCACTTGAGCCGGCGGAGGGCGTCGAGAAGGTCCTGCCGATCATGGCGCCGTACAAGCGCGCGTCGTCGGAGCTTAAGCGTGAGCGGACCGTCGTGAAGGCGCGTGACCTCGCGGTCGGCGGCAATCGGGTCGCGGTGATCGCGGGCCCGTGCTCGGTCGAGAGCGAGGAGCAGATCGTCGCGCTGGCGATCAAATTGAAGGCGAAAGGGGCGACGGGGCTGCGCGGCGGCGCGTTCAAACCCCGAACCAGCCCGTACAGTTTCCAAGGCCACAAGGAGGACGGACTCAAGATGCTCGCCGCGGCGCGGGCCGAGACCGGACTCGCGATCGTGACCGAAGTCATGGCTCCCGAACACGTTGAGCTGATCTCGAAGTACGCCGACGTGCTCCAGATCGGCGCGAGGAACATGCAGAATTATCAACTGTTGCAGGCCGTCGGCGACTCGGGCAAGCCCGCCCTCCTGAAGCGCGGCATGAGTGCGACGATGGACGAGTTCCTGCTCGCCGCCGAGTACATTTTGGATCGCGGCAACCCGAACGTGATGCTCTGCGAGCGCGGCATCCGCACGTTCGAGGATCACACACGGTTCACCTTGCCGCTGGCGAGTGTCCCGTACCTGCAAGACAAGAGCCACCTGCCGGTCGTCGTCGACCCCTCGCACGGCACGGGCAAGTCGAAGCTCGTCGAGCCGATGTGCAAGGCGGCGATCGCGGCCGGGGCCGACGCGCTGATCATCGAGGTCCACGACGACCCCGAGCACGCGATGTCCGACGGCGCGCAGACGATCACGCCCGCCGCGTTCGCAACGCTCATGGCCAAATGCCGGCGCGTCGCCGAGGCGGTCGACCGCGGCCTGTGAGCGCGGTTACTTGCCGATGCAGAAGCGTTGAAAGATGCGGTCGAGGATGTCGTCGGTGACCGTCGCGCCGACGACTTTTCCGAGGTCGTCGAGCGCGTCGCGCAGGTCGGTCGCGACGAGTTCGTCGCCGAGGCCGAGCGCGAGAGTTTCGCTCGCGCGCGCCAGGCACTCCGCGGCGCGCGCGAGGCCGGCTCGACAGCGCGCCGACGTACCCGCGGGCAGGACGGCGGACGTCTCGGCCCCGCGTGCGCGCAGATGCCCCGCGATCGCGCGCTTAAGGTCGATCAAGCCCGAGCCCGTCGCGGAACTGGTACGGATAGGGGAGCTTGCCCCAGAGGTATCAGAACCAAGGTCTGACTTTGTCAGCACGTCGATCGCCGTCGGGTCGCGCGGCGCCTCGATCGCACCAACATGTTCCACCGAACGGCAGCGGAGGACGAGGTCGGCGCGGTCAGCCTGTTCGCCGCGGAGGCGTTGGGCGGCGGCTTCGATCGCGTTGCGAGGATCGTCGAGGCCCGCGGTATCGACAAGTTCGACCGTGATGCCGTCGCAGTCGCAGGTCGCGGTCAGGTAGTCGCGCGTGGTGCCGGCGACGGGCGAAGTGAGCGCGGCGTCGCGGCCGACGAGGGCGTTGAAGAGGCTGCTCTTGCCTGCGTTTGGAGGCCCGACGAGCACGACTCGCGGCAGGGCGTCGGGGCGGTCGCGGGTTGAGAGCCGGTCCGCGAGCGCGGCCAGTTCGGCGGATTCGCGCGCCAGCGCCGCGGCTGTCGCCGCGCGTGCGATCGGGTCGACGTCGGCCTCGTCGACGAAGTCGAGCCCGGCCTCGAGGTGCGCGAGTAAGTCGAGGAGCCGGTCGCGCGTGGTGCGGATCGGGCCGGCGAGTCCGCCCGCGAGTTGTGCGAGCGCTGTCTGCAATTGCGACGGACCGGCGGCGTCGATGACGTCGAGGACGGCCTCGGCCTGCGTGAGGTCGATGCGTCCTGAAAGGAACGCGCGGAGCGTGAATTCGCCCGGCTCCGCAAGCCTCGCCCCGCGCGCGAGGCAGTGGGACAGCAAGAGCGCGACGATCGGCGTCGCGCCGATGGTGTGAATTTCGGCGAGATCCTGGCCGGTGTAGGTACGCGGAGCGGACCAGAGAAAAACGCTGCCGGGCAAAGCCGGCCGCACGCCGTCGATGCGAATTGAACCTTCAAGGCGACGCGGGCGCGTGGTCCGGACCAAATCGTTCGTGACGGCCGCCGGTTCAAACATCGAAAGCGCGACGGCCCACGCCTCGGGCCCGGAGACGCGGACGATCCCGCGCAACGCCGGACCCGTCGGCGACGAAATCGCGGCGATCGTGTCCGACGTATCGAGTGCGGCCAACGCGTGCGGCCTCCCTCGCGATCAACCGCCGGCGCGCGGCCGAGTCGGTTCGCTCAGCGCTTGCGGCCGGACTTTACACGCGGCTTGTCGCGGCCCGAGCCGTTGCGAACGTTGCCGCTCGATGCGCCGTGGTCGTTCGAGCGCGACTGCTCGCGGGCGTTGCGAATCGTCGTGTCCTTCGACGCCTCCTCGAGCACCTTCTCGAACCAGCGTCCGAAGCGCCCCTGCGGCTTCGGCGGACTGTCGACGTCGGCGCCGTCCGCTCCCAGACCCGCGAGCGCAAGCGGCTTGTCGGGCAGAATCCGCGGCCAAATAATCCGCTCGCCGATCGTCCACAGGCTGCTCGTGATGAAATAAATCCCCAAACCCGACGGCACCTTGTAGAACATAACGGCCATGAACATCATCATATACTTCATCATCTTCTGCTGTTGCTCGGCCTCGGGGGTGGTCGCGGGGGGCGAGAACAGTTTCGTCTGAATCAGCATCAAGGAGACGACGACGAGCGGCAGGACGTTGAAGTAAGGGCCGAGGAAGCCGCCGATGAGCGGGATCTCGAACGGGAATTTGAAGAGCATGTCGGGCGCGGCGAGGTTGTTGATCCACAAAAACCGCGCGTGACGCAGCGGGACGCTGTTGTTGAGAGCCTGCCAGAGCGCGACCAAGATCGGCATCTGAATCAAAGCGGGCAAGCAACCGCCCATCGGGTTTGCCTTGTGCTTGCCGTATAACGCCCACGTCTCTTTGGTGAGCTTTTCCTTGTCTTCCTTGTGCTTTTCTTGGATTTCCTTCAGGTGCGGCTGGAGTTCCTGCATCTTCTTCGCGAGCATCGCCTGCTTGCGACTGAGCGGCAGGAGCATCGTCCGGACGGTCATCGTGAGCAGAATGATCGCGACGCCGTAGCTGCCGTTTTGCCGGCCGAAGAGCCGCGCGACGCGTTGCGTGAAACCGTAGATGACGTCGAGCAAGGGGGCGATCACCGCCTTCGAGAGCGTCGAGGCGTACGGGATCGGCACCCACGCCTTGCGGTACGACGAGAGATCCTCGGCGCCGTAGGCCAGCAGCGAGTCGTACAACTTCGGACCCGCGTACAACGCGTAATCATGCTTCAGCTCGCGGTTCGGTCCGACTTCGAGGACGCGCGACTGAATGTTGACGCCGATATCTGACTTTTGCACGTCGGGTTTGCGGCGGACGACCGTCGCGTAGGTGCGCTCGTCCCAGCGGTCGTCGGGCGTCGCGGGCTTTGGCTCGATAAACGCGGCGAAATACTGATTCTCGATGCCCGCGAACGCGAGCGGGAGCGCGGTGTTGTCGAACGGTTTCGCGCCGTCTTTCGCGATCGTCCCGGCGGGCTGGGTGACGATTTTGACGCCCGAGGAGTCGCGCTGCCCAAAGAACGCGTCTTGAAACGTCGACGTGTACCATTCGCCCTCGATCGGCACGCCGTGCGGCCCGACGAGCTCGTAAACGACCTTGCGTTCGCGGTCGCCGGAAGCAACCGACAGCGACATTTCGACCGCGTCGGACTGCTTCATGAGCCGGATCGTCTTCGTGACGACGAGCGGCGGACGCTTCACGACGGCGCGGAAAACGCACTCGCGGCCTTGTTCGGAGGCGGGGTCGGCGTCGATCGGGATCGGCCGGGTGAGCCGTCCTTTCGCGTCGGGCACGACCTCCCAGAGCACCGAGTCGAGCGCGATGATGCCCGTGTCGTCGGCGGCTTCGGGGCGAGGCGCGTCGTCGCCGGCCTTCTTTTCGAGCGGCGCCGCCCCGGCGTCCGAGACCGAGAGGATATTGATCGCGAGCGTCGGCGGCGTGATCGGGTCGGCGCGGAGAATGCTTAGCGGCCGGTGTTTCGCCTGGCCCGGCTCGAACTCGGCCTCGTATTTGGAAGACTGGAGCGACATCAAGCCCGCGCCCGCCTGTTCGAGCCGAGCTTCCAGCCGGTAGCCGTCGGGGCCTTGACCGGTCGTGGAGCCGAGCGTGAGCGCTTCGAACGGCAGCCGCTTCGCGTCGACGACGCGCTTCGAGGCGTCGTCCTTCGCGGCGTCGACATCGGTCTTCGCATCCTTGCCCTCGGCTTGCTCCTTGCCCGGCTCGCCCGCCTTGCCGGTCTTTTTCTCGGGGCCGTCGCCTTTCGCGAGGGCACGCTTCGGGTCGGCCTCGGCCTTCGGGTCAACGACCTTGTGCGCGACTTGACGCGGCTTCGGCCGCGGCGCGATGCCGGTTTTGTCGAGGAGGTATTCGATCGCGAAGTAGGACGCGAACGAGAGCATCATGAACAAGAACAGACGCTGCTTCTCGGAACTCATCGTGAGGTCGATCCTGGGCCGGCCGCGCGGCGTTCAAACTGCGGAGGCGCGATTCATGAACGTACGTCTAATGATAAAGGCCACGGGCGTGATTGGCAACACGCGGCGAGGGGAGGGGGGTCAGCGTCCTTGTCGGAGTCGGACGCCGAGGAACGGCTCAAGGTCGGAAATCTGCTCGATTTTCGCGATGGTTTTCTCGACGTCGTAGGGAATGCGTCGGTACCAAATGCGCGCGGGGCCGGCGAGCGGGGCGGTGAATTCGCCGGTGTCGGGCTCCGCGCCTTTGCCGTTGGCGGCGGTGCGCTTAAACGCCGAGCCGGCCGCGGGGTAGCCGTCGTCCAAGATGACGTAGCAAGCGCGCGAGTCTTCGTCGCGCGGCTGGCCGACCGAGCCGACGTTGATCATCACCTTCGCGTCGGAGAGCGTGTATTCGCCGCCGATTTCGTCGGGGGCGTAAAATTGGTACGCCTCGGTGAAGACGCCGGGGACGTGCGTGTGCCCTTGGAAGCAGTATTTCTCAATGAGCTGGAACAATCGTTCGAGCTTGCGGCGGTTGTAGATGTCGTCGGGGAAGACGTACTCGCTGAGCGGGTTCCGCGGCGAGCCGTGGACGAACAGGTAGTCGCCCATTCGGTGCGAACGCGGCAGCGCGCCCAGGAACTCCCAGCGCTTTTCGTTGTTGACGCGGTCGCTCGCGGATTCGAGCTGGGCGCGGGTCCAAAAGATGGCGCGCTCGGCGCCGACGTTGAACCCGTCGGGGTCGAACATCGCGCCCTGGTCGTGATTGCCGAGAATCGTGACGGCACAATGCTCCATCACGAGGTCGATGCACTCGCGCGGATTCGGCCCGTAGCCAATGACGTCGCCCAAGCAAATAATCTCGGAGATGCTCTGCGACTTGATGTCGTCGAGGACCGCTTCGAGCGCTTCGAGATTGCCGTGAATATCGCTGATCAATGCGCGACGCACCGGGTTCAGACCTCCAAACGACCGCAACGCGCGACCGACCCGCGTCGAGACGGTGCGTCATCAAACTCTCGATTCGGGGCAGTGCAGCATCCTGCCTTAATATAGAATAGAATGCGTGCTCGGGTACGGTCAAGACGAAGGAACGCTCGGGTTGTCTCGGGAACGGCGAGTGACTGCAATCAATCTGTTGGCGATCGACACCTCGACGCGGCGTTCGGTGCTGGTTTTGTTGACGCGCGCGGGCGGCGTTCGGGTCCCTGCGCTCGTCCGCGACGACGACCCCAAACATGGTCGCATGCTCGTGAAGGACGCGATCGATCTGCTCAAGAGCGCCGGCCTGAAGCTGCGCGACCTTGACGTGATCGGCGTCGGGCTCGGGCCGGGTTCGTACACGGGGCTGCGGATCGGCTTGACGGCGGTCAAAATGTGGTCGTACGTCGCGGGGACGCCGGTTGTGAGCTTCGACAGCTTGGAGGCGGTCGCGCGCGGGGTTGCTTCGCGCGAGTCGCGCGTGAGCGTCGTCGCGGACGCGCAGCGGCAAGATCTCTACGTCGCCGACTTCGCGCGTGCGCCGGAGACGTCGGCGTTCGATCGCCTCGGGCCGACGCGGATTATGTCGGCGGAGGAGTGGTCGCGCGTCGTCGAACCGGGGACGCTGGTGCTGGGTCCGGCGAGCGCCCGCGCGCGGCGGCTCGTCCCGCACGCGCACTTCGCCGAAGATCCCGCGCTCGACTTGCCGAGCGCGCCCGGGATGATCACGTTGTCGCTCGCCGCGTGGGCGGAGAGCCGTTTCGAGGACGTCGCGCGGCTCGAGCCGAATTACTTCCGACGCAGCGCCGCCGAGGACAAGGCCGACGCCGCCGCCGTTTAAGGTGCTTTCACAGCGATGACGGATGTCGACCAATCGCGGACAAAATCGGCATACGCTCTGCAATGGAACCGCTGGCGGATCGTGCGGCCGGACGAGGATCGCGCGACCTTCGCGCACCGGACGGGGCTCGATCGCGCGGCGGTCGAGGGTCGACTCGTGCTCGACGCGGGCTGCGGGATGGGGCGTTATGCGCGGGTCGCGGCGGAGCTGGGCGCGCGGCTGGTCGTCGGTGTGGACCTGAGTGCCGCGGTGCGTGCGGCGGGCGACGTCACGCGCGGCTGCGCGCACGTCGCGCTCGCGCAGGCCGACCTGCTGCGGCCGCCGTTCGCGCCCGGCACGTTTGATCACATCTACTCGCTGGGCGTTTTGGATCACACGCCGGACCCGCGCGCGGCGTTCTTGTCGATCGCGAGGCTGCTGAGGCCCGGCGGGCGGATCGTGATCTGGGTGTATCCCCGCGAAAAGCCGCGGGTCGAAGCGATCATGAACTTGCACCGGGCGGTCTCGACGCGTTTGCCGCTGGGCGTTTTGACGCTGCTCTCGCGCGCGACCGCGCCGGTCGGCGGCCTGAAACGGAGTTGGATGGCGAGCAAGAGTCGGGTCGTCGAGCGCGCGGGCGTGGCCTTGCACGCGCTCACGATCGGCGTCTCGATGCACCCCGACGCCGAGGTCCGCGTCTGCGACACGCTCGACTGGTACGCACCCAAATATCTCTCGCGACACACGCGTGAAGAAGTGGAAGCGTGGTTCGTCGAGGCGGGACTGGTCGAGGTCGAGGATTTGTCGGTCGGCGCGCGGTTTTATCACGCGGGGCAGGGCAACGGGATCAACCTGGCGGGGCGTCGGCCGTCGGAAATCTGAAGCGAGCAAACAGGGGGCCGAGCCGAGTTGGCGACGACCCCCTTTCGGCTCGAAGTTCTCAACCGTTGCCGAGTCGCGACGACTTCAACCGCCTGAAGAGCGCGACCTCGGCCTCGAAGCGCGCGAGTGCGGCCGAGGTTGTATTCGTGACGGGCGGCGCGACGCGGGTCGCGAGCGCGGCGCGAGTCCGCGCTTTCAAGGCTTGCCCCATAGTCATCGTTCCGCTCGGCGCGGGAGGTTTGGTAGGGTGCGTCGGCGTGCGACTGATCCTCACCGGGCCGCGCGGCGACTCCGACGAATAGAACGGCGTCAGGGGCCGGACGAGGTCGTGGTACGCGAGGATCCGCGCATTGAAATTCCCGCCGGGGATGCCGTCGCCCGAGGGGAAGTCGCCGTAGAACTCGCCGTCGAAAATCGGCTGCGCGACGTTCGTGATGCCGTCGTGGTTTGAGACGCCGCCGTCGGACGCGGGGTCAAGGTGTCCCGTGAGGGTGATCGGCACGTCGTTCACCGTGCCGACGTCGTTCACGACGAAGAACTTGCCCGACTGGTTCTAGATCGTCACCGCGACCGGGAAGGTGTTCGAGCCGCCGTGAGCGCGTTGCCGAGCACGTGGAAGGCGTCGTTGCCCGCGCCGGTGCTGATCGTGGTCGCGACGTTCGGCTCGATCGCTTCCACTTGGACGTCGTCGTTGCCGCCGGTGTTGACCGTCATCGTCGCCGGCCCCGTCGCCTGCAACGAGTTTTGCAGGGCCACGTCGGAGAGGTTCGGACCGTCGGAGGCGTTGATCGTCGCGTTGACCTTATTGCCGAAGTTGATCAGCTCAAACGCCGAGGGGCTGTCGCCGCTGAGGATCTGCGCGGTCTGCGTCGTGCCGACCAGCGGCCCGTTCACGACCTCGTACGCGAAAGCGTTCGGCGGCGCGTTGAACGTGAAGTTCGTCGCGGTGACGGTGTCCGTGATCGGCTTCAAGCCGGCAAAGGTAATCGGCTGCGACGCGTCAAACCTGATGTTCCCCGCGCCGGGACCGGTCGCGTTGTAGGTCGCGTTCGTGAACGAGCCGTCTTGCAGCGTGAGACCGTCGCTCGTGCCGTTGCCGTCGTAAATCAACCCCGACGTCGGACTGGTGAAAACCGGCCCAAACGGGATCGGGTTGCCGTTCGCGAAGTCGACCGTCATTCCCGACGCGCCGCCGCCCGACTTCACCGTCAGCGACGTCGCGCCTTGGCCGGCAACCTGGTAGCTGGTTGAAGTAACCGATGTGGCCCGGCGCCGGACCCACGATTGAGCTCGGCGTCACCGTCCGCGTCGCCGGGTCGTTGAGATCGTTGACCGTCAGATTAACCGCGCCGGTCGCTCCGCCGGTTACCGTCGTGTCCGCGAGGTTCGCCGCCTCCAACGCGACGTTCTCTATACCGCCGGAGGCGTTCGTGACAGTCCCCGGCGTGCCGCTCGAGTTGATGCCAATGCTGTCCGTTCCGCCGCCGCCGTCCACGCTGAAATTGTGGATCGGACCCCCGCCCTGCGAAACCGCCGCTGTGGCCGAGCCGGCGCCGGAGATGTTGAGCGACCCGTCGTTGAGGACGTTGATTACGTCGCCGTTCCCCTCGTGGAACGTGTACGTGGGCGTCGGCGAGGCCCTGTACGACACCGAATTCTGATCGTTGTCTTCGAACCCGTGAACGTAATCATCCCCGGAATAACCGACACTGTGTCCGCCTTCAAAACAATCCTCGCTTCGAGCGGCTCCAACAGCTCGCTGACCTGCGACCGCCGCCTCCGCTCCGGCCCCATTCGAATCGATGCCCCGCGACCGGCCTTCGCCCTGTTGCTGTGTCGCATCGCGTCCGCGCGGTTCATTGGCGCGGCCTCCCATAATCGTTACGACTTGATGGTATTCATCTCTCTTGAACTGGTGGGAATCGATCGACTCGTTTCGGAAGTATCGATGGACGGAATCGGCATTGCAAGGAAACAAGCTCTCATTCTTCCAGCCTACATGCAACCATTCCATTTACCTCAGACTATTCAACCTACGCCAACACCGCAAACAACGCATACCCTAATCAACTCGTACCAGAACGACACCCCTCCCATGCCGGCTGAAATTGGCCAAGTTGATCTCCTGGTTTGTTAGTTTACGTGTCGCGATCGGCTTCACGAATGCCAATCCATCCATCCCGGCATTGAGAGGCTGAACGCCGGAAGCCCACACCAACAGATTACTCATTTTACCCAAACTAAAGTTGGCTTCGTTTGGTCACACAAGCGTAGCGAAGGGCGGCTGGGACGCGGAGAGTCCTTTTGACAAAACGAAGCCAATCGGGTCTCCACCCTTATGCCACAAAGGGTTAGGGCGAGATTGGGTTCGTTTCGGCAAAGTCCGCGCGGAGGCGGAGCGCGACCCGAGGCGGCCGGCTTGGGTGGGATGCGGGGAGTCCGCTCACTGCCCGGCGGACATCGAACCGCCGGGGCTGCCCTTGATCGGCATCCCCTCGGGGAGGGGTCGCGCGGCGACGGTGAAGCCGCGTGCATGCAGGTCGTCCCGGAGCTTCCGGAAGAGCGCAAACCCGTCGGGATAGACCCAGATCGTGACCGTCGACCTGCCTGCATCCATGCGATGCAGAGCCCGGTTGTACTCGGACATCGGCTTCATCGCGGCGTCAAATGTCTCGCCCCGTCCTTCGAATTCGGGCACCAACTCCCAGGACCTCAGGTCGAAGTTGACCCCGCGCCGCTCCATCAACTCTTCCACCGAGCCGGGCATCGCCATCGCGAACTCGTAGCGCATCGAGAACGAGCCGACCGGCCCGACCTTCGACGTGATCACCTTCGCCCCGTTGCTGAGCCGGACACGCAGCTTGGCGTCTTGCTTCACGATTTCGACAAGTCGATCGAGGTTGATATAGGTGACGCGGTCGCGGCGGATCTCGAAGTGATGCTCCTCGCCCTGGACCGCCTTCGCGACCGGGTTTTGATCGACGAGCGACTTCGGCCTTGGTTTCGGCACCTTGTCGAGCCGCGCCACTTCGCCCTTGAGGCGGTCGCGCTCGGCCTTGAGAACGCCGCCCCGCTGCGCCGCAAGCTGGATGCGGGCCGACGGGTCGCGGACGCGCTTCGAAAGCGAGCGGGCGTCGCGCTGTGCGACCGCGGTGTGCTCGGAGGCCGCGCGGAGGCGTTTTTCGAGGTCGGCGATGCGGGCCCGGGCTGCGCTCAGGTCGCGTTCGGCGGCGTCGCGATCCGCCTCGGCGCGGGCGACGGCCGCGCGATCAACCTCGACTTTCACCACCGGCGGCCGCGGCGCATCCGGAACTTTTGGAGACTCGACGGGAGCCGACACTCGTATTTCAGGCTTCGCGACGACCGGCAACGCCGCGCGCGGCTCGGTCCGAAATCGTCCCGCCGCCGCCACTGCCGCGATCGCGATCAGCACCGACGCCGGCCGGCCAACGATCTTCCAATACGGCTCGACGCTGTCCCGCAGCGACTCCGGCCGTTCCTCGGCGGCGCTCATCGATCGACCTCCAGCAGGTGGACCGGCGCGTCGTCCGCGTAGCGCGTCGTCGACGGCCACTCGGGCTTGTTGATCAGGATTTGCTCGCGGGCCGAGGCGAAAGCCGTGCCGCCGCCGGGCTCGACGAGGAACCGCACCCGCGGCCGGATCTTCAGCTCAGGATCAAGACGTCGGTATTTCAACACGATCGCCTCGAGCTGCCGGAGCAGCAACCCGTCGCGCCTCGACAGCGCCGCGAGCGACGTCCGATAACCGCCGGGCTCGATCTCGACCCCGTCCCGACGGCACGCGAGCACGAGGTCGAGCGTCACGCTCACGTTTTTGGCCGGATCGACTTGCGGCGGGTCGCGACGGCTGGGCGGCTCGCCCATTTGCCCGCCCGTGTCCGGCTTCAGCCCGAACGGCAGGGTCGGGTTGCTCGGCGGCGAACCCGAGGGCGGCGTCTGACTGAGGTCGGACGAACCCGCGGCGCTCGATGTCGGGGCACCGCTCGACGGCTGCGTCGCGGATCCCGAAGCACCCGAGGCGTTGCTCGAAGTGCTCCCGCCCGCGGCCTGACTTGCGCTCGCACGCGAGCCCGAAGTTCCGCCCGCGCTCCCCGTCGCGACACCTCCGGGCATGCCGCCTGTGTCCGAACCGCCCGCGGCATCGCCCAGGTAAGGGATGTCGGCCGGATCGCGCGGCGCACTCGATCCGCCCGGCACCGGCGTAGGGTAGGGGATGTCGCTCGGATCGCGCGGCGCACCCGACCTGCCCGAGCCGGCGGGGTCGAAAGCGACGTCGTCCGGCGAGATCGGTCGCGCGGCCGCGGGGTCGAGCGGCGTCAGAGCGTCCGCGCCGGGCGGAGTCAAAGTCGGTTCGGACGTCGCGCCGCCCGCGCCCAGACCGCGCGCGCTGTTCGAGGAGCCGCCGCCGGCGCCCATCGCGCCGGCGGTCCTGGATCCGTTCGAGGTCGCGCCGACGGTTCCGAAACCGCGTCCGCGCGTGCCGGTCGCTCCGAGCGTCCCGGTCGCTCCGAACCCGCGCGGCCCGCCGGACGAACCGCCGCCTCTCCGACCGGTGCTCGACCCAACCGCGCCGGGCGTGCCCTCAAGCATCGGCAGGGCGTCAGGATCGAGCGGAACCAAGCCGGCATTCGAGCCCGTCGCGGCGGAGTTTCCCGCGGCGTCCGCGGTCAAAGCCCGGAGTTCCGCCGAGCCGCTCGCGTCGTCACCGTCGTCGGCCGCATTGCCCGATCCGCGTTCGGTCGTGCCGCCGATCATCCCCCGCGTGCCAAGCCCGCCGCCGCCCCGACCGTGCGCGTCGAATCCCCCGCCGCCGTTGAGCAGCCCGCGCGACTGACGTCGAAGCTCGTCGGGCACGACAAGAGGCGTCCGGGCGAAGTCGCCGGCGTTGTCGGTCCCGCCCCCGGACGCGTCGCCGACACCCAAGCCGCCGCCGTTCGGCCCGACTCCGCCCGCTGCCGCGCCCGTCGAGAACGGGGCCGGATGCGGTCGGCCATCGAGGCCCATCGTCGCGCCGCCGAGGTCAACCCGTCCGCCGTTGCGATTCGAGGGTATCCCGCCGGATTCGCCCCGCCAGACGTAGGCGTCGGCGGCGTCGCGCGGCTTACCCGGTTCCGGTCGACCCGCACCGCGGCCCGCGGCCCACTGCGCAACCGCGTCGTCGGGCTTGCCGTCGCCCCACAAACTCGCGTCGTCGAGGCTCGGGTAATCGATCGGCATATCCTGATCGACCAGCTCGTAGCCGAACGACAACCCCAGCGGCTCGAGCCGCGTCCGTGCCGCGTAATAAGGCAAGATGCCGTCGGGCCGGACGACGAAGAAGAAGTACGGGACGACGGGCGCGTGGTCGGGCGACCCCGCCGCGCGGACGCGCATCACCTCGCGAACCACCGACGCCAAGTACGGACTGCCGCGCAATCCAAGCGGCGACGAGACGTCGAGCAGCCCGAATTTTGGGCCGTCGGGCATGATTTGGACCGCGCCGTTGACGCACTCAAGAATGATCGGGCGACGCCACGTCCCGTTTGCCGCGCGGACCGGCAGAACGGCCCAGCTCGAAGCCCGCCGCTTCGCCTCGACCAGCGCCGCCTTTTTAGCGTCGCGCTCGCGCAATAAGACGTCGCGCTCGATCGCCGTCGTTTCGGCGTCGACCTCGGCCTGATCCGCCTGGTGCTCAAGCGCTCCGAGCTGGCTGCGCACGACGGTCTCGCGACGCATCCACCGCGCCGCCTCCGTCTCGGCGGTCCGCGCGGCGGCGAGTAAGGACGCGGCGCGACGGTCGGCATCGGCGGCTTGGTCGCGCGCGGCCCGCGACTTGGCGGCGAGGTCGGCGACGATCGGTGCGGTGGGGTCGGGCGGCGGCTGCGGCTTTTCGGAGCGCGGATCAGGCCGCGGCGCAGGCGGGATCGCGCTCGGCGGCGGTGCGGGCGCAGGTGCCTCTCGCGCCGGTACCGCGACGGCAACCGCCTGAACCGCCGGCGCAGGCCGCGAACGGCCGGCGCGCTGGTACGCGTCGATCACCGCGCACGTCGTCGCGACCAGCGCGGCCGCCGGCAACGCGAGCGGAAGGACCTCGGCCCAACGTATCGGACCGCGACGCCGCATCGCTCGGATTCGCCTCCTTGAATCTCCCGCAGGTCGTTCGCGACCAAATCAGCCGCGACGTCCATCCTTATTACCTTTTATCGGCCGGCTCGCGCGTGATCCGTGACCCGGCCTCGACGCGATCCGTTGCCGAAACGCTCAGCGTCCTCGACGAGGGCTCCGGCGGCACGGTCTCGGCGCGGTGCGCGCTGGTCTGTCGCGATTGCGACGCGGACTCGGCCGCGCGTCCCGCCATGCGTGTGGTCGAGTGCCCCTCAACCAGCGGCACGAGCACCAATCGCCCCCCCCAGCCCTCGACCTCCGCCCGCCCGACGACCTCGTCCGGGGCGTAATCCCCCCCTTTGACAAGCACGTCGGGGCGAATCGACTCGATCACCTCGAGCGGTGTGTCCTCGTCAAAAACCGTGACCGCATCGACACTTGCAATCGCTTCGAGCAGCTCGCAACGCGCGGCCTCGAGGTTGATCGGTCGTGACGCACCCTTCAGACGACGGACGCTCTCGTCGCTGTTCACCCCGACGACCAGAAAGTCGCCCAGGTCCGCCGCCTGCCTCAGCAACCGTGCATGGCCGACGTGCAGAATGTCGAAACAGCCGTTCGTGAACACGACCTTACGGCCCGCCCGTCGCAGCCGACGACATTCCTCCGCCAGCCGCGACCGCTCAAACCGCTTGCCGTCCGCTCGGCGTTGATGCTCAAGCAAGTCGGCCAGAATCTCATCGCGAGAAATCATCGCGACCCCGATCCGCTCGACCTCGAGTCCGCCCGCGACATTGCCCAAAGCCCCCGCCTCGTCAAAATCGGCCCCGGCCGCCAAACAAAGCCCCACGACCGCCAAAACCATGTCGCCTGCTCCGGTGATGTCGTAGACCTGTCGCGGACGCGTCGCGATCAGCTCGCCGCGGCCGTCCTGCCTCGCGAGCGCCATCCCGTCGCGGTCGAGCGTCACCAGAATCGACTCCATCTCAAGCTCACGGACCAACTTGCGGCCGACTTCGAGCGCGTCCTCGGGTTCCGTGATCGTCATCCCGGTCGCGAGTTGCGCCTCGAGGCGGTTCGGCGTCATGCAGTGCACGCCGCGATACTTGGCGTAGTCGCGACCGCGGATCGGATCGGCCACGATCCGCTTACCCTGGCGACGCGTCTCGTCGATGAGGCCGCGCAAGAGTGCGGGCGCGCACACGCCTTTGTCGTAGTCGGAGATCAGGACAAGGTCGGCGCGGGCGACCTCGTCGGCCCACTTCGATCGCAGCAAGTCCTGAACTTCCAATGGGATCGGGTCGCGGACCTCATAGTCGACGCGGATCATTTGCTGCGGATGGCGGTCCTGGGCGCGACCGATGTAGCGCTCCTTGAGCGTCGTCGGTCGGTCGCGGAGAGCGAGGACCAGTTCGTCGTCGATCTCCAGGTCGCGGAGCAGGCCGCGGACGAGTCCGGCCTCGGAGTCGTCGCCGACCGCGCCGGCCAGTCGGACCCGCGCACCGAGCGCGCGCAGCATCATCGCGACGCTCGAAGCCCCGCCGAGCCGGTGTTCACGACGATCCGCGCGCAGGAGCGGCACCGGCGCCTCCTGACTGATGCGCTCGGCGTCGCCCCAAACATAGCGGTCGAGAATGAGGTCGCCGACGACCAAAATCGACGGCTCGCCCAGCGACTCGACGCGCCTGATCAAGTCATACGACATCACGGGGTCCTCCCTGACCTCCGCGCCTGCCCAACTTACCTCACCGCGCGCATTCGGTACGATCATCATGTTCGCGCGGACGGCGACACTCAGAGTAACGCGGTCGCGGGAGCCGTCAAGCCGCGTTCCGGGCGCGACCGCGGAGCGAGCAGCTCGCGACAGACGGCGTTCGACGTCGTCGAACCCGTAAAGACGGGAAAGCCGGGCAAACCGGGAAAGTCGGCGTTCTTTGCCGAAACTGTTTGACCCGCCCCCCAGCGCGGCTCTAGAATTGCCAGGAGTAACGACTTCGGAGCGGTGAAGGCGTTCAACCGGACCAAGTTCCGATCGAAATCTTGGTTCAAATTCGTCGTTTGGCGTCCCGTGTGACATAATTTCGCCGACGCCGGTGCCATTCCGTATCACAATGCGCGGCCAACCCGACCGATCGTGGGAGTCTTCTACTCATGGCGGCATCTTCGAATGATTCGCAGGGCCTGAAGATCGCGGTCGCGGCCTTCGTGGCTCTGTCGGTAATCCTAGGGGTCACAACCTATTTTGGTTGGACCTATTACGGGCAGGAGCAAGTCAAGCGGCTCTCCGCCGAGTCGAAGGAGAAGAACAAGAACGACGAGCTGCGCAAGTACATCGGCGACCTCGACGATCTGCGGAAGATGATCGGCGCTCGTCAGGAGGAGATGGATCCGATCAAGCAGGAGATCAAGACCGAGTCGAAGAAAATCGACGACGACCTGCAATCGATCGTCGCGCAGATCAACGACGCGATCGGGAAGGCTCAGGCGGCGGGGCTGACCGGTCCCGAAATCGACGATCTGAAGACGAAGGCGGCTGGGATCAGCTCCGCGTACTTCAGCCAGCCGAACAAGACGTTGCTGTCGTCTCTGGATCGTATGAAGGAGTTGCTCAAGAACATCGCGCTGCTCAACAACGCGGTGGCGATCAACTACACGCGGACGAAGCGGTCGCTCGAGGATGCCGACGGCATCAACAAGAGCAAGATGGACGTGCTCGCGGCGGACTTCAAGAAAGCGAAGGACGACCTCGCCTTGGAGCACGATAATCACGTCAAGGACCGCCAGATTTTGGTCACGAAGACCGACGAACTCCAGACGATGAACGCCGAGCAGGCGACCAAGATCGCGGGCTTGGAGTCGGACCTGAAGCAAACCAAAGACGACCTGTCGAAGAAGCTGGCGCTCTCGCAGACGATCAACCGCGAACTGCGCGACCAGGTTGAAAAGACCGAGAACGTGCTCGACCGTCCCGACGGCGTGCTGACCTTCATCGACTATCGGACCGGCGAGGTCCGCGCGAACGTGAAGCGATCCGAGGGTGCTTTGCCTCAGATGACGTTCGCCATTTTTGACCGCGACTCCCCCGGCCTGCCCACCGATAAGCCGAAGGGCACGATCATGTTGACGGCGGTCGGCGAAACCGAGAGCCGCGCGACGATCGTCAAGACCACTGACCCGCTGAACCCGTTCCGGCTCGGCGACTTCGTCTACTCGGCCGCGTGGTCTCCGAACGAGCCGAAACGGTTCGCGATCATCGGCAAGATCGACATCAACCGCGACGGCGTCGACGACCGCGCCGACCTGAAGCGCATGATCCGCGCCGCGGGCGGCATCGTCGACTTCGACCTGCCCCCGCCCGACGTCGGCAAGGAAACGGGCAAGCTCACCGGCCGCGACGCCTGGTACATCACCGACGATCGGCCGCCGCTCATTCCTCCCAGCGAGAGCGAGCGCAAGCAGTATCAGACCGAGACCCGCGAGTATTTCACCCGCAAGTCCGAAGTGCTCCGCGAAGCTCGCGAGAACGGCGTGCGTCCGATTACGCTGGAGCACCTGCTCTCGTATCTCGGCTACGACATGGCAGCACCGGTCGTCGGCCGCGCCGAGGCCGTGGACATGGGCACGCTGCAGAGACTGATGCGTCCGCGGAACAAAACCGCCACCCCGCCCGCGCCCGGAGGGACTGCCGACGACGCCGCGGCCCCAAAGCCCGCCGACGACGACAAGCCCGCCGCCGACCCGAAGTAATTCGGAGTCGGATTCCGAGAGTGCGATCGGCCTGATGTTGGTCCCAAACGAAAGACCCCGGCGCTCTGGCGTCCGGGGTCTTTCTTTGGGTCAGGACCCGCGGCCCGTCAGAGATGATGGGCACGCGGGCGTGAAGACGATCTCGACGTGCGAGGTGAGCTCAACGCGCGGCGAGCGGTTTGACGTCGCGGCTGGGCGGGCCGATGTAATGGGCGCGCGGCCGCATCAGGCGGTTGTTCGAGAGCTGTTCGATCGCGTGCGCCGCCCATCCCGCGATGCGGGCGAGCGCGAAGATCGGCGTGTAGAGGTCGATGCCCAGTCCCATGTAATGATAGAGACGCGCACTGGGCCAGTCGACGTTCGGCGGCAGGTGTTTCAGGTTCGTGACCGCGACTTCGATCGGCTCGGCGGTGCGTTCCCAACGGTCGTCGCCGATTTCCGCCGCGAGTGCGCGGCAGTGGTCCTTGAGGATCCGCGCCCGCTGGTCGCCGGTCTTGTAGACGCGGTGCCCGAAGCCCATGATCCGCTCTTTGCGAGCGAGCGCGGCCTCGATCCACGCCTCGGCGAGCTCGGGCTTGCCGACTTGTTCGAGCACCTTCCACGCTTCTTCGTTCGCGCCGCCGTGGAGCGGCCCCTTGAGCGTGCCGATCGCCGAGACGATCCCCGAATACAGGTCCGAGAGCGTCGAGACGGTCACGCGGGCGGCGAAGGTCGAGGCATTCAACTCGTGCTCGGCGTAGAGAACGAGCGAGAGGTCAAACGCGGAACGCATCGTCTCCGACGGCACCTCGCCGTTGACCATGTGAAGGAAGTTCGCGGAATGATCAAGGTCGTCGCGCGGGGCCAAGATCGGCTTGCCGTGAGCCAGACGTTCGCGTGCGGCGACGGCGGTCGGCATCTGCGCGATCAAACGCTCGGCCTTTCGGACGTTGGCGTCGTGGTCGGTCGACGGCGCGGCGTTGTCGGGGTCGAAGTGCGCCAGGATGCTGACCGACGTCCGCAAGGTGTCCATCGGATGCACCTCCGCCGGAATCTTGCCGAGCAGCTCGACAAGCGCCTGCGGAATCGCGCGGGCGGCACGCAAACGCGCGTCGAACGCCTTCAGTTGCGATGCGTTCGGCAAGTCGCCGTGCAGCAGCAGGAAGGCGGTTTCGAGGTACGATACCCCGTTCGCCAAATCTTCAATCCGGTAGCCGCGGTATTCGAGTCCGCCGTCCCCTTCACGGCCTTCGACGTTCGAGATCGCGGTTTCGTTCGCGA
>JAJYDB010000070.1 GCA_021777845.1 Planctomycetota bacterium | reverse complement strand
AAGGCGTCGAGGTGCGCCAGCCCGAAGTTGAGCGACTGGCCCCCGCCCATGGACAGCCCGGCGAGTGCCCGGTGCTCACGGTCCGCCTGAACCGAGTACCGCGACTCGATCGCGGGGATGACGTCCTTGAGCAAGTCCTGCTCGAAGGCCGCGAAGGCCGGCGCCGTCGCGAACACGTTCCCCTCGGCACGGTCGTTCTTCTGAGCGCGGCCGTTCGGCATCACCACGATCATGGGCGCGGCCTTTCCGTCGGCGATCAGATTGTCGAGCAGGATGTTGGGCTTGCCGAAGCGCCGCCATTCCGTTTCGTCGCCGCCGATCCCGTGCAGTAGGTACAGCACCGGGTATCGCTTGTCCCTGGAGTAGCCGGGCGGCGTATAAACGAGCATCTTGCGCGTCGTGCCGACCGACTTGGAGTCATAGGACACCATCTCCAATCGCCCATGAGGCACGTCCCGCTCGACGTCGAAGCCGGTGGGCGGATCAGGGAACGCGGGCACGTCGTCGGGATTCAGCGCGATCGGCTGTCGTTGGGGTCCGCCTGCGCGGCGGGACTGCGTGCCGCTCGCGAAGAGGAGCGGTGCAAACTCGTGCAGGCTGCGGCGCCAAGTCAGCCACTCGTGCGAAGTGCCGGGCGACTCGTAGTACACGTGCTTGATGCCCGCCTTCTCGAGCGCCTCGTGATAGTGCTTCACGCTCTCGTACATCCGCTGCGGCTCGGCGGTGCCGATCCCCAGCCAGACGAGCCGCACCTGTTTGTTGAACTCGTCCGCATTCGCCATGACGCCGCCGTGCGCCGTCTTCGCGTCGAACGGAACGCCGCCGAAACCGCCGCCGCCGCCGCTGAAGCCGCCGATGTAGGCGAACAAGTCGAGGTGCTTGAGCGTGATCTGGAACGTTTGCATGCCGCCCATCGAGAGTCCGGCCATCGCCCGGTTCTCGCGGTTCGGGATCGTGCGGTACGTCGCGTCGATCATCGGGATCAGATCCTTGACCATCACGTCCTCGAAGGCACTGAACATCCGGCTGAAGTCGGGGCGCGGGCGGGGAGCCTGCTCGTCGGCCGCGGGCCTCGCCGGAGGGCGGAACGACGGCGGCGCGTCCCCAGGCCGGCGCGCGTAGCCGCGCTCCATCACGACGAGCATCGGCCGCGCTTTCCGCTCGGCGATCAGGTTGTCCATGATGAAGGCGACGCACCCCTGCTTGGGCCAGCCCGTCTCGTCCTCGCCGCCGCCGTGCTGCAAGTACAACACGGGATACCGCGTGTCGCGATCGGCGTCGTAACCGGGCGGCGTGTAGACGAAGATGCGCCGCCAGTCTTTGGTCGTGCCCGAGAAGGACCACCGCTCCCGGACCTCGCCGTGCGGCACGTCCTTGGGGAGGTAGTAGTCAACGCCCTTCTCAGGGATCTCGATGCCGCTCGCGTCCTTGCCGGTCCCGTAGAACGTGTGGCTCGAGGGGTCGTTTACCTCGGCGCCGTCGATGAACACCCTGTAGTAATGGAACCCCGGCACTTGTGCTTGCGTGGTCGCGGTCCAGGAACCGTCCTCGCCCTTCGTCGCCGGATACCGTTGGCTGTCAAAGAACGCGAAGACGACCTTCTGCGCGTCGGGCGCCTTGATCCGAAACGTTACCCGCAGGTCGGAATGAATCCGCGGATAAGTCTGACCCTGAACGTTGCTCGAGGCGGGGACCGCGTCGGCGGGCCCCGCGTCCTGGGCGGTGCTCGAAGAGGACGCAAGCATCACGGTCAACAGGCCGGCAAACCACTTTCGACTCATGAACGTGCCTCCGCTATTGCAGTGTTGTCGGCCCCGCGTGAATCATCACAAATGCGTCACGGAGCCGCCTTGGGACATCGAATCTCGCTTCAGTTCGCAAGGGAGGCGACGAGCTCAATCGACTCGAGCAAGTCAGGACGATCACAGGGAGGTCGCTAGATCCGCGATCACTCGAAGCCCTCGACCGTCGCGGCCAGGACGATCGGCGCGGTCCGATCGCTCCCTTTCACCAGTTCGATGCAGGCGATCGAAGCCCTTTTCCCGGGCATGACGGTCAGGTAGCGCACCTGCTGCCCGCCGAGCCTGTACGCCCGCTTCGAGCCCGGGACGTCCTGCGCGCCGTTGACGTCGGCGAAGTGCACGCCGTTCTTGAGCTCGTGATCCTCGGTCGTGCCGTCCTCGTACTGGATGCGGACGATCATCGAGACGCTCCCTTCGCGGCCGGCCGGGTACCCTAGGACGGCGATGCCGCTGAGGAAGTGGATCGCCCGGGCCGGGGCGTTTACCGGCAGGGTGAACGAGCTGGGCGACTTCGGCAGGAACCTCCCGTTCGGCCCGGACAGCAGGATCGCGTTCGGCACGCGGTCCCCCTGGGGGTCGACCGGCGCGAACGGCACGCCGTCGACGACCTTCGGGCCCCAGTCCTCGAAAACCAGCCGCGCGACGTTTCCTCCGCGCCCGAGCGGGATCCCCTGGGTCGTGTTGAAGGTGGCGACCTTGCGGAGGTCGAGCGGCAGGTACTTCCCCTTCTGCGTGAGGAACTGCAGAAGGTCGGCCAGGCTTTCCGGCGGGACCGACTTCTCGAACCCCTCGGGCATGATCGACTTCTTCGACGCGGCGAGCTCATCGATGTCCTCGCGGAGGATCGTCCGCTTCTTCCCCTCGGCGTCGAGCAGGTCGATCGAGGTCCTCGTCTCGCCGGCCAGCAGGCCGTTGAGGACGCGGCCGTCAACGGTCGAGACGGTGTACTGAAGGAAGTTTCCCTCGACCGAGCGGCTCGGGTCGAGGATGTGGACGATCAACTCGCTCCTGGGATGCGCGGCCATGCCGGTCAAGTCCGGGCCGACCTTGCCCCCCTCGCCCGAGTGCGTGTGGCACTTGGCGCATTCCTTCTTGAAGATCTCCCTGCCGCGCGCCGCGTCGCCGCCCTTCAGGGCCATCGGCAAGAGCGCCTGGATCACCTTCTCGCGATCCGGGTCGGGCAGCCCGCCTCCCCTGGCCAGCAGGGCCTTCGCCCGCTCGGCGATCTTGTTGTCCGGGTGGGACGCCAGCGCCTGCGACTGGTCGAGCGCGAGGAGGGACATCGCCACCTTTCCCTTCTCGATCCCGCTCACCAGCGCGTTCGTCCAGTCGGTCTTTCCGAGCAGCGCGAGTATGCTCGCCTTGCGGGCCGCCGGGGTCATCGGCACGAGCGCGTCCACCAGCGCCGGGCCGACCTCGGGCGCGTCGCTCCGCGCCACGGCGCCGATCAGTCCGCTCGCGAGGTCGGGCGGGGACTTCGCGGTGACGAGGGCGATGACGTCGCGCGCGGCCTGCGGGTCGGCCTTGCGGAGCTCGATCAACCGCCCGGCGGCGGCGATGCGGGCCGCATCAGGCTTGGACGCGTCGGAGGCCGCGGCGAGGAAGTCCCTGGCGAGCCCGGCGACGAAGGGTTCGAGCCCCTTGAGTCCCCATCGCGAGGCGAGGCCGAGCATCTGGCCGCGGGCCTCGGGCGAGAGCGTCGGCAGGAGCCCGGTGAGCGCCCGCTCCGCGCCTGCGTCGAGCGTCGGCTTCCGATCGCGCGGCCATCCCTTCGCGAGGCCCTCGATGAACGCCTCGCGCACCGACGGGTTCATGTCGGCCAGGAGGGCCGTGATCGAGGCGATCGAGTCGACCGGGGCGCCCCGCGCGTAGTGCTCGGCGACCTGGGCCGTGACCGCGATCGGCAGACGCCCGTCCGACCCGCCGCGCCCGCGAGCGGCCAGCGCCTTGAAGAACTCGGGGGCATGCGCCGCGGCGGCGATCGTCAGGGCGTCGCCCATCCATCGATCCTGCTGGTTCCGCCGGTCGAGCAGGCCCGAGATCATGCGGGAGGCGCCGTTCCCGTCCTCGGTAAGAGGCATCTCGGACATCGTCAGGCAGGCCGCCAGGCGGACCTGCGGGTCGGGGTCTTCGAACACGCCGCCGGCCCAAATGGCCGACGCGACGGCGGGGGTCCGAGGCAGGGCCAGAATCGCGGCGCGGCGCACGGCGGGCGACGAATTCTTCAGCCCGTTGATGACGGCGGCGACCGACTCGTCGTCGCGAGCGGCGGAGTTCAGGACGCCCAGCCCGTGCAGCGCCCAGATCGCGTGGACCCCCGCGGCATTCAGGCCGGTGGAGTCGGCCGGCCCGTCGATCAGGGCGGCGAGGTCGCGCCCGACGGACGGGTCGCCCCGCTCGACGAGCAGCCTCTGGGCGTGCAGCCGCCAGAACATGTTTTCGTTCTTGAGCGCGGCGACGAGCCCCTTCGGGTCGTCCTTCGACAGCTTCGGCCGGTCGCTCGGCTTGCCGTCCGTCGCGACGATCCGATAGATGCGCCCGTGTGTCTTGTCGCGCAGCGGGGTTTCGTACGCCGAGCCTTTGCCGGTCTTGTACCCCTTTGGCGTCGGGTTGTGCTGCACGATGAAGTTGTACCAGTCGATCAACCAGACCTGGCCGTCCGGGCCGACCTCGGCCAGGATCGGCGAGGTCCACTCGTCGTCGCTCGCCACGAGGTTCCAGGCGTTGTGCGAGTGGAAGTCGGTGCCGTCCGGGACGAGGGTGAACGTCGCGACGAGGTGCCCGGTCGGCTCGGCGACGAAGGCGGCCTTGTTCCAGTAGTGCTTCGGGTAGGTGCGCGCCGTGTAGAGCGCCGAGCCGGCCCCGGCCGTGAACCCGCCGTGCCAGTCGACCTGGCGGACGTTCT
Source organism: Planctomycetota bacterium (assembly GCA_021777845.1). Lineage (GTDB taxonomy): Bacteria > Planctomycetota > Planctomycetia > Isosphaerales > Isosphaeraceae > JAJYDB01. Next base: position 15,640 of record JAJYDB010000070.1, on the reverse strand, counting down.
CGGTGATCGGGAAGAAGCGGTTCGAGTCGGCGATGTTCTCCAGGACCGACGGCGCCATGCCGCGGACCGACTCGTAGTATCGGTTCGCGATCGGCATGTAGACGCTGGGACATCCGTTGGCGGTCGAACCGAAGAGGAGGCCGTCCTCGCTGATGCCGACGCCCCACGAGTTGTTGTTCGTGCTGCGGAGGAACTCCAGCTTCGAGCCGTCGGGCCTGAACCGGAAGAAACCTTGGCGGAAGCTGTGCCGCTCGCCGCCGACCTCGCCGGCGAAGCCGGCATAGCCGATGATCGCGTAGATCCAGTTGTCCGGCCCGTAGCGGAGGTTCGACGGGCCGGCGTGGGTGTCGTACGTACGGAAGCCGGTGAAGAGGACCCGCCGCTCGTCGGCCTTGCCGTCGCCGTCGCTGTCCCTGAGGAAGAGCATGTCGGGGGCTTGGGCCACGATGAGCCCGCCGTCGACGTAGCAGAGGCTCGTCGGGATGCTGAGGTTGTCCGCGTAGAGCGAGACCTTGTCGGCCTCGCCGTCGCCGTCGCTGTCCTCGACGATCGAGATCCGGTCGCGCCCCTTCCCCTTCGGCTGCATCTCGTTGGGGTAGTCGAGCGTCTCGGCGACGTAGAGTCGGCCCAGGTGGTCCCAGGTCATCGTGATCGGCTTGTAGATCCGCGGCTCGGCGACGAACAGCTTCGCCTCGAACCCGGCGGGCAACGCGAGGTGCCGCCGGGACTCGTCGGGCGAGAGCGGCCTCTGCATCCGGCGGATCGGCTCGCCGAGCGTGCCCCAGCGAGCGCCGGGGGTGTACAGCGGGATCTCGGCCGGCTCGTACTCGAGCGGCTTCAGGCCCTTCGCCGGCCGCGGCCGCGAGTCGTAGACCTCGCCTTTGTTCGCGGCCCAGCGGATCCCCCGCTCGACGAGGTCCTGGAAGCCTGGGTGGCCCCAGGTGCGGGCGTCGTGGCCGTATGCGGTGTAGAAGACGCGCCCCTTGCCGTGCGTGCGGGTCCAGGTCCAGGGCTCGGAGCCCGCCTGGTCGTCGCGGGTCTGGAGGACGTGGCGTTCCTTCGTGTTGTGCTTCGTGTGGACGTAGGTCTCGTCCCAGGTGCGAAACGGCTCCAGCCCCTTCATGATCGGATGGTCGGCGTCGACGACCGTCGTCTCGAACGTGCCGGTCCCGTGCTTCTGGAACTGGGCGCCGACCAGCGCGATGTACTCGGGAGAGTTCAGGAAGCAAAACGAGGCGCAATGCAGGGGGACGAAGCCGCCGCCGCCCGCCACGTAGTCGAGCAGCGCCTTCTCCTGTTCCTTGCCGATCCGGGTGATGTTGGCGTAGACGAGCAGCGCGTCGTACTTCCCGAGCGTCTCGGGGTTCAGGTCCGACATCTTCTCGGTGTAGACGACCTCGATCCCGCGCCCGGCCAGCACGGGGGCGAGTTGCTCGAATCGCTCGAACGGCCGATGCGGGCCACGGTCTCCCAGGAACAGCACGGCCGGCGGCTTCCCTTTCGACAAGGGCGGCTCGGCGGCGTGGATGTCAGGGTTGAAGAGGCCGATCGCGACGAGCGTAAGGGCGGCCAGGCGGATTCGGAGCCTCATCGATTGAATTCCCTCGCGATGCGAGCCGGCCGACGGCGTCTCGGGCCGACGCCCGTCTGGTGCCGCCGAGACCTGCGGTCCGCGCAGCTTTTCCCAATTCCGAGTTGACGGCCCTTCCAGGGTTTTCGGCGCGCGACGACCCTCCGTCCGGCGGCGTCCAAGGCCCGAACGGCCGACGCCACGACCACGCCACGACCACGGAAGCGCACGACCTCTGCAAACCCTGTTAGGAATTCAGCTCCGAAAGTTACAGCGCCCGTCAGAAATTTCGGTCGGGCTCGGATCGGCGGGTCGCCGGGACCGAGTTCGCCGAGCGTGCCGCCCGGACGCCGTCCCAGAACTCGCGCAGCGAACGCCGCTCGGCCTCGGGGAGCGCCGAGAGGGCCGGCTCATCGCGGATGGGCGCCAAGGCGGGATCGACCCGCCATCGGCTGAGCCGTCGGGCGACGCCCGCTCGCTGGGGAGCCGTACCCGAATCCAGGGCCGCCTGCGACGCGGCGAGGTCGGCGCGCAGCCAATCGATCGCCTGCCGGCGCCGCTTCGCCCGCGAATCGGCCCTCGATCCCGCGCTCTCCCCAGCGCCTTCGGTCCCGGCGCGGACCGCGGCGCGCGCGGCCTGGAATCGATTCATGGCGACCAGATCCGTCTCGATATCGGGAGACGCGGCGAACGCCTGGGCCCAGAGTCGGGCCGCCGCCTCGGGCCGATTTCGCGCGAAGGCCAGGCGGGCGAACGACGCGGCCTCCTCGGCGTCCGCCGGTGCCTCGCGCCCGTTCATCACGGCGGGAAGGCGCGGCTCGAGGGCGACGAGCTGCTCCGCTCGAGATACCAACATCTCGGGCGTGATGAAGGGGTCCGGTGGCCGACCCGGCCCGATCAGGGCCAACGCTTCGAGTGCCGCTCCCGGCTCGCCCGCCTCGATCAACGCCCGGGCGAGGAAGAGGTGTGACGCCGAATTGCGGGGGTCGAGCCGCACGGCCTCGCGAAACTCGGCCACCGCCTCGTCCAGGCGACCGGCCGATTGCAGGGCATGGGCGAGCGCCTTGTGCGCCACGCCCATCGCGGGGAACAGACGGACGGCCTCGCGCTGCTCCTGGATGGCGGCCTCGCAATCGCCGCGATCCGAATAGGCCAGTGCGATCTGATCGTGAACCATCCACTCCTTCGGCTTCAACCGTTTCGCCGCGGCGAATTCGGCGTCGGCCGCCGACGACTCTCCCAGCGCGAGCAGCGCCGAACCGAGCGAAACGTGCGCGAGCGCGTCCTCGGGACGAAGCCGGGCGCACTGGCGAAACAGGTCGGCGGCCTCGGCGGGTTGACCGCTCAGCAGGATCGCCTGGCCCAGGCCGCCCAGTGCCAAGGCGCTTTGGGGCTCCACGCCGGCGGCCACGGCGTAGAAGCGGACCGCCTCCTCGGGACGATTCGAGGCCATCAACTCGCGACCCAGATCGGCGTTCACCCAAAAGTCGTCGCGATGCGAGGCCTGCGCCCGCCGGAGCAGCGCGATCGCCGTGTCGCGTCTTCCGAAGATTGCGAGCGAGGTCGCCAGCCTCGTGACGCTCGTAACGGGGAGATGCTCCACATCCGCGGTGGCCGCGAGTCGCTCCAGCATTTCCAGCCGACGGGCCGGACCGCCATCCAAGCGGCCGACCGTGTCGCGCAGGCGGTTCCTCCACGGGTCGGGGTCGGCGGCCCTCGCTCCCGAAACCAAGCGGTCGGCCCCCGCCGCGTCGTGCAGCGCCCGACCGCGGCGCAGGATCGCCCACTGATCCAGGGCGCTCGCGAGTTCCGGGGCGACCGGGCTTGCCGCCATCAGGCGGCCTGCTGCCGAGGGATCCAGCGAATCGACGTCGACGCCGTAGGCGCGAAACGCGGCCGCGTAGTCGGAGTCGGCCTTTCGTTCGTCCCCGTGCACGCCGAAATCGTTGAGGACCGAGGCGAGACGCTCGACGATGCGGCGGTCCTTGTCGAGCGCCTCGATCGCCTCGCGTTCGCGCACGAGTCCGTCGAGGAACCGGCGGACCCGCTGCTTCTCCTCGGGGCTCGCATCGCTGCTTGCGAGAAGCGTTTCCGCGCGGCGGGCCGCCTCGATGGCCTCGACCCAGAGGATCGGATCGCTCCCCGCGTCGATCGCCCGCTCGCGCTTCCTCCCGGAATCGGCGAGGGCCGCGTTGACCGCGACCTCGACGGCCCCGAGACGGCGGCGGCGTTCGCGATCCATCCACCCCCAACCCGCCGCGCCGATGACGCCCGTGAGGAACACCGACGCCGCCAGGGCAAGCGACAACTGACGACGACGACGCTCGCCCGCGGCCCGTGACTCGGCCCTCGCCGTCGCCAGCTCGGCATCCCGCAAGCGCCCTTCCACGCCGCGCAGGTACGCGGTCAGTCCGGACACGACCACGCTCGCGTCGCGGGGTCGATGCCTCGGCGCGGCCGCTAGGCACGCCCGGGCCAGGGCCGCGAGTTCGGGGTCGGCGCCGCAGGCTTCGAGTCGCGCGAACGCGTTCGAGAGCTCGGCCCGCTCGGCCATGCGGTAGACCTCCGCGGCAGTCGCGCCGACGATCGCCGGCCCGCCGGTCAGGATCTCGCACAGGATCGAACCGAGGGCGAACACGTCGGCCCGCTCGTCGAGCGTGTCCATCGCCCCGCGCGCCTGCTCCGGGGCCATGTACGAGGGGGTGCCGAGGACGGAGCCGGGCCGCGATTCCATCAGCTCCGAACCGTCTCGCCAAGTCCGAATCGCCGACGCGTCTTCGGCTGCCGAGACGGACCGTCCTTCGTCGACCAAGCCGCCCTGATCAAGCACCTTCGCGAGGCCCCAGTCCATCACCTGGACTTCGCCGAAGGAGCCGACCATCACGTTCGACGGCTTGAGGTCGCGATGGATCACGCCCTTCGAATGGGCGTATGCCACGGTCTGACAGACCTGCTCGAAGACGGCGACGAAGCGGGTTCGTTCCTCCTCGGGGCCCCGTCGCGCAGCCAGCAAGGCTGCCAGTGTGCGACCCCGCACCAGCTTCATCGCGATGAACATCCGGCCGTCGGGCAGTCGTCCCAGCTCGTGCACCGGCACGATCCCCGGATGCTGGAGCTGCCCGCCGATCTGCGCCTCCTCGACGAACCGCCGGACCATCTCGGCTTGGCCTCGGTGTTCCTCGCGCATCACCTTGACGGCCAGGTCGCGGCCGAGGTCGAGGTCGCGGCCCTGGAAGATGGCCCCCATGCCCCCACGCGCCAACTCGCCCACGAGCTGATATCGCGAGGAGAGCTCCCGACGCCCGTGACCTTCCGCCGAAGTGGGCCGGATCAGCGGAGCGTCGTCGGACGACTCGCGCAGGTGAACCCGCGTCATCGCCGCGCCGAAGAGCGAGGCCCCCGCCTCAGGCGATCCGGATGCCTCCGGCTCGAGCGCGAAGGCGGTCCCGAGGCGAAGAAGGCACCGCGGACAGAGCCCTGCCGGGGAGTTGCTCGGCAGACGTTCCCCGCAGTCGGGACACGTTTCCGCCCCTCTCATCGCACCCGTCCCATTCCTGTTCGCATCCGACACCGAAAGCCACCTCTTCCTCGTTGGGAAAACAATCCCGAACGTTACCGGCCTCCGCGCCGGCTCAGCCCGCGAGGGCGGCGAATAGGGCCTGAATCTCGTCGTCGACCTGGGCGGCGTCTCCGACGGTCGCCGCGATCTCCTCGCGGAGCAGGAGGCCGTAGCGGCGCCGGAGGCGGTGGACCGCGACGCGGATGTTCCCTTCGGTGGTCCCCAGCCTCCGGGCGATCTCCGCGTAAGGGTCCGTCTCGGGGTCTCTCGTCAAGACGGCGATCAGCTCCTCGAACCGGGCCGACCGGCCCGCGTCCTCGTACTCGCGGCGGAGCCTGTCGACCACGCGGCCGAGAAGGGTCAGGGCCCAGGTTCTATCGAAAATCCGCTCCGCCGTCAGCGCGTGGGCGGGTTCGAGGACGTAGCGGCGCTCGGCGTCGTACGGGTCGATGGCGAGCCGAGGCCGGCCCCCGCCGCGCTTGGCCGCGTTCTCCCGGTCGCGATCGCCGGCCAAGTGCCGGGCGCACACGGTGCGCAGGAAGGCGCGGAAGCGGCCCCGGGCCGGGTCCGCCCTCGCGATCAAGTCGCGCTCCAGGACGTAGGCGAAGAAGTCCTGGGTCCGGTCCTGCGCCTGCTCGGGCGAGAAACCACGGTGACGGACGAAGGCGTAGATGGGGTACCAGTACGCCTGGAACAGCATCGACAGCGCCTCCCGGGCCTCCCCGTCGTCGCGGCCGGCCGCCGTGGTCACGCGGCTCCATTGCGTGGTGGGGAAGCGGGCCGGGGCGCGGCCCTCGGGTTGGAGTTGCGGCATAAATCGCCCCCTGAGGCAGTACGCGTGAGACAGGGTCTGCGGGAAAACTCCAACCGATTATTGCGTCGAAACGCAGCGGTGGCGAGAGCCCCGTAGTCGCCCGAGTAAGTCCTCGTGTAGTCTCCCGGAACTTATGAAGCTGCTTTGGTCGTTGAAGGTGTTCTCTCAGGGAAGGAGAGGCGGGATGCGATCTCCTCGCCGCGAGGCGGCGCAGGAAACCCTCCGGTTCTTCCCGCAGATTCAGCCGGTACCGATTTAGGGGCGGCGAACCGGCTAGAGCTTTTCTGGTGCGCGGCGGTAGCGGCCCGGGGGACACTGCAACGACGGGCGACGAGCGCGGATTCCTTAGAGTTGCACCCGCCCTCACAATAGGCGGAGCGCGGGCTCCAGATGGTTTGGGGCTCGAAAAAAAAAAGCCGAACAGAAACCTGCCGTCGCCGACCCGCATGACAACCGGCGACCCCGGTCCGGAGTTTGAACTCGTCCGGGCGCGTGCCGGAGCGCTCCGAATCGGACGCCCCTGAGCGACATGCGCGGCGTGGAGATTGCCATGCGCGGTCAATTTGGAATGGCGTCACGACCCCCGATAGAGCACTCGGCGTCGATGAGAAATTCCCGATCAACCCGAGGATCGCGGCCAATCGCAATGGTCAATCCGGTGGGGTAACAACCGTGTGGGTTCAAGTCCCGCCTTCGATACTCTAGACTTCCGGCGAATGACGGCGGCCCGTAGGCTGACCCGTGCCGAGTCGCGCGAGCCGAGGCGTCGCGGGTTGGATCCTCGCTCATGTGGTTCATGTCGCGACTGATCGAACCGCCGCCCGACGCGACACTGCTGCGCTCGAGGTGCGAGCGAGTCAAAGTTCCGACCCTATTTGCGCCGCTTGTCCCAGGTGATGTCCACGTCGTTTTTCTGCCTCGGCCCGGGCGTACTGCGGCCCTCCGCCACGTAGCGTTCCATCAAGGCCGTGAGCTCTTTCACTTTGGCGGACTCGGACGCGTACAGATTGTGCTTCTGCGTCGGGTCCGCGGCGAGATTGTACAGTTCTCCGACTTCGGAATGGGCGGTATATCCGCGGTCTTTACGGAACCACGCCGGCTCGCCTTGTTTGCGATTGTCGTCGCCGGAGGGGGCGAAGATGAGCACCCAGTCGCCGCGGCGGATGGCGAAATTGCCCTGCCCGGTGTGATGGACCGTCGCTTCGCGGAGCGGTGCTTTCCGCTCTTCGCCGAGGAGGGCGGGCAGGATGTTGACGCTGTCCTCGCCGGCGTCGGCGGGCAGTTTGACATCGAACCAGGCAGCGAGGGTCGCCATCAGATCGACGTGACAGACGGTCTCGTCGCACGTGCCGCCCGCCCGGGCTTTCCCCGGCCGGCGGACGATGAACGGAACCCGGTGCCCGCCTTCCCAGGCGTCGCGTTTCGCCCCGCGCAGGGGGCCCATGCTCGCGTGCCCGAACTCTTTGATCCGGTCGTACACTCCGGGGTGGACCTCGCCGGAAACCTCCGGGCCGTTGTCGCTCGTGAAGATAACCAGGGTGTTGTCCGCGACGCCGCTGCTCTTCAACGCGTCCAGGACCTTGCCCACCACGTGATCGGTCTGCAACACGTAGTCGCCGTACACGCCCGCCCTGCTCTTGCCCTTGAAATCGGCCGAGGGCACGACGGGATAGTGGGGCGAGGTGAGGGGCAGATAAAGGAAGAACGGCTTGCCTTGCTTCGCGTCCTGCGCGGCCGACTCGACGTACGCGACGGCGCGTCGTTCCAGCCCGGGCAGCACATCGACGAGTCTCCAGCCGGGGACCATCGGGCCGGGGATGTTGAAGGCGTCGCGCGCGAGGGGCGCGGCGACCGAGGGGATGCCGACGGTGCGGTCGTTCTCCAGGAAGCAGTAGGGCGGGAAGTTCGGGATATCGGTCCCGAAGTAGAGATCGAAGCCGCGAGCGGTCGGGCCGTTGGGGATCGGCCTGGTGAAGTCGCGCTTGCCGTCGGCACCGGGTCGGGGCCATCCCCAGCCGAGGTGCCACTTGCCGATGCACGCGGTGGCGTAACCCTGGGCGCGGAGCAACTTGGGGACCGTGAGGCGCGACTCCGCAATGAGCGGCGGCGCGAACGGACCGATCACATTCCTCTGCAGCCGCGTCCGCCACGCGTACCGGCCGGTGAGCAAGGCGTAGCGGCTCGGCGTGCAGACCGACGACGGCGAGTGCGCGTCGGTGAACCGAACCCCCTCCCCGGCCAGCCGATCGATGTTCGGTGTGGGTAACTTCGACGCCGGGTTGTAACAGCCGACGTCGCCGTACCCGAGGTCGTCCGCCAGAATGTAGACGATGTTCGGACGCGACGGCGCCGCGGCTTGCAGCGTCTTGAGCTGCGACCCCGGCATCGCCGCGGCGAAGGCAAGCAACAACGCAGCGGAACGGCGTCGGACGGTTGACGTGCGGATCATCGGGGGTCGCCCACTCTCAGGTTTATTTTTCCGCGGCCTGTCGTACGACGATCGGCACGTAGCCGACCTCCAAGCCCTTGGGGGGCGTTACGATCACCGCCGGATCGAGTTCGGCCAGTTTACCGACCTTGGGCGGCGGCAGGTACTCGCGCTCCTTGGTCCATGTCTTGTGCAACATCTCCACCCGCTTCTGGAGGTGCTCCCGCTCGTCGGCGGTCAGGTCGGCGTTCATCAAGGCGGGTTGGTCGGCGAACCGGTACCAGTAGTAGGTGGCCACGCTGCCGTCACCCAGCTTCGCCTTGAAGGGCCCCGCCGCCGGCCCCGGCGTCTTCCAGCAACTGCGGGCCTCGTCGGGGGTGACGTAGGGATTCCGGTCGGCGCCGAGACGTTTCGGGAAATCCACTTTGGCCAGGCCGGTCTCGGCCGGCAGGTCCTTCGGGTTGACCGCCACCCACAGCTCCCGGTCGTTCTTGTCCTTCTCCAGGCGGTAGTACTCGGGAAGGGTGACGAGCGACTTGTCCTTCGCGTCGGCCCTCGTCACCGAGTCTTTGGCCCACGTGTAACCGTACGTGGCCTGATCGAGGGCGACGGGGGCGGCGAACGAGCTCCAAGCGATCGGCGACCTCTTGTCGCCGGGAGTCCCGGAGTGATAGATCCGCCAGGTTGCCCCGCCCTGGCCGTCGAAGGTCGAGACGCTTGAGGCTTTCGGGTCGATCCGGCCGGACGCCGGCGGACCACCGTCGAACCACGCCTGCACGCGGTCCCACAGCGCGGCCTTGCTGTAGGCGGTGATGCGGTGCAGCAGCGGCGAATTCCCGCTCGATTCCCCTGGGAACCGCGTGGGCGCGACCCGGGCGTAGGTGTCCCCTTTCGCGTCCTTGGCGATGTAGGCGGGGATGTGCTGGGTCTCCATTTGCACCGCCCTGTTCGGGTCGGACGGCCGAGTGTCGAGGAACATCCCCGCCAGCTTCGGGTTCTCGACGGTCGGCTTCGACCAGAAGTACGGCAAAAAGAATGTGGCCGGCCCCTTGAAGTTGCCGGTGTTGAGGAACAGGGTCCAGCAATTGTTGCCGGTCGGCACGTCCTTGCCCGCGGTGGTCTTCTTGGGGGCGACGAGCGGCAGCGGCAGGTAGCCGTACCCGAAGAGTTCCCCGCACGTGCCCTGCTTGAGGTTGAGTCCGTCGGGCGGCCAGAGCAGCCACGGGCTGAGCTGGGCGATGGCGTAATGACCCTTCGGATTCTTCCAGTCGCGGCCCTTGCCGGCGCCGGGGCCGTTGGCCCACTCGCTGAAGTTCAGCGCGACCCCGCCCATGATGAACTTGGGGGTCTCGGTGGCGAACCGGGTGTCCCGCCACCAGCCGAGCCCGCCCTCGACGTCGGAGTAGAGTTTCTTCGGCTTCGGCTCGTCGTAACGGGCGAACATCCAGGTGCCGAACAACCCGCTCTGGAACTCCTGCCCCGGATAGTTCTTCAGGAGCGGCCAGGCGGCTACGTACATCGAGTACCCGGCGTTGTAATTCTCACGCACCTTGCCGTGAGGGACGATCAGATAGCCCGCCATCTCCGCACTCTGAGGAGTCGCCTCGTCCGCCGCGACCTTGGTCGAATGCCCGACCCAGAGGAGAGCCAGACACACCGGGAACCCGACGCAGCGGAATACGTTCGGCACGAAAGATCCCATGGGGTGCTGAATCCTTGTCGTGGGTTGAGACTCCGCGCTCATCTCCCCCGTCGCGGAGGAGCGGCGACAAACCGTTTCGCTCATGTAGGTCGAGAGCTCGCGGCCCGGTGGGAGCGGTTGCCCGCGGGATCTCGCCGTCAGGGACACACGTCGGGTCACGCATGCACCCATACCACTCCTTATACCCGTCGCGCGCTCGCGAAAGAAGTCCCGCCCCCGAGCCGCTTTGAAAAAAAGCCGGCGGCGGACCCGTGCGCGGACCCGCGCGCGGACCGTGCGCGGAGCGGCCCTTCGAATCGATCCGATCACGCCGGCGTTCGTCTCCCGCCGTCGGCCGGCATGTTCCACACCACGCGCAAGCTTGAGAGCCGCACGGACGAGCCTTTAAGACAGGATCGCTTTGACGACGTTGCCGTGGACGTTGGTCAGGCGTCTTTGGATGCCGTCGTGGTAGAAGGTCAAGCGTTTGTGGTCGATGCCCAGCAGATGCAAGACGGTGGCGTGGAGGTCGTAGGTGGTGACCGGGTCGACGATCGAGCTATAGCCGACGGCGTCGGTGGCGCCGTGGGCGCATCCCTTTTTGAGTCCCGCGCCGACCAGGACATTCGTGAAAGCTTGCGGGTGGTGGTCGCGACCTCGGCTCAGCGTGCCCTTGTCGGCCTGGGCGTACGGGGTCCGTCCAAATTCGGTGGTGATCATGACGACGGTTGATGCGAGCAGGCCCCGATTTTTCAGGTCGCGGATGAGTCCGGCGATGGGGCGGTCGACGCGTCGGGCCTCGCCGGTGTGCGACTTGTAGCCGTTGCCGGTGATGTCGCCGTGAGCGTCCCAGGAGACGCCGTCGCCGGTCCAAAGCTGGACCATGCGGACGCCGCGCTCGACGAGTCGGCGCGCGATCAGGCAGTTGCGGGCCGTATCGCGGCAGTCGTCGCGATCGAGCCCGTAGAGCTTCTGGACGTGGGCGGGCTCCGCGGCGAGGTTCGTGGCCTCGGGGATCGCCGATTGCATGCGCGCCGCCAGCTCGTAGCTGCGAATGCGCGCCGCCAGCGGGTCGGTCTGCGTTTGCTCTTCGAGGTGGATCGCGTCGAGCTGTTTGATCAGCTCAAGGCGGTCGCGCTGGACCTCCGCCGAAGCGCCGCCGGCGGGCTGGAGGTCGCGGACCGGCGAGCCGCCGCGCGTGTTGAAGGCGACCCCTTGATGTTCGGCGGGAAGGAAGCCGCTGGTCCAGTTGAAAACGCCCCCGGCCGAGTTCGGAATCCCGCGGGCATCGGGGAGCACGACGAAGCCGGGAAGGTCCTCGTTTTCGGTCCCCAAACCGTACGAGAGCCAGGACCCCATCGCCGGAAAACCCATCTGTCGAAAGCCGGTGTTCGCCTGAAAGATGCCGGGGATATGGTTCGCGGTCTCGGCGACCATCGAGTTCACGACGGTCAACTCGTCGGCGACGTCGGCGAGGTTGGGGAACAGGTCGGAGACCCAAAGTCCACTCTGGCCGCGGCGTTTGAAGGGGTAGTGCGATTGGTGCAGGCGCCCGACCTTGCCGAAGAACGCGTCGGCCTGACCGAAGCTCGCGGGCATGTCCTTGCCGTGATACTTCTGGAGGTCGGGTTTGAAGTCGAACGAGTCGACGTGGCTCAAGCCGCCGCCGAGGAAGATGTGGATGACGTGCTTGGCCTTCGGCTCGAAGTGAGGGCCGCGAGGCCGCGTCGCGTCGGTCGTCGCCGCTTCGAGGAGGCCGCCGCGGAGCAACAGGTCGGCCGCCGCGATCGCGGGCAAACCGAACGCCGCGTCCAGCAGGAAGTTCCGACGCGTCGTCTCGTTTCGTCGGTTCATGGAAAGCTCCCGGGACCGGTGTCAGTTGAGGAAGAGGAACTCGTTCGTGTTGAAGAGCGCGAGGCAAAACGGCTCGAGGCCGCGCCGCGCGACGAACGAGCGGCCCGCCTGGATTTCGCGCTCGTTGGGGGGGCGCGCGAAGGCCAAGCGCCAGGCGCGGTCGATCTGTTTGGCGACGTCGTCGCCCGCTTCGCGGCGGAGGCGTCCGGCGAACCTCTGGGCGCACTTCTCCATGAACACGTTGTTCGAGAGCGAGAGCGCCTGGATCGGCGTGATGGTGCGCGTCCGCCGCGGAGCCATCACGGAGGGGTCGGGGCAGTCGAGCGATTCGAGCATCGGGTTGCCGCCCGACCGCGCCCAGAGCCGGTAAATCGTCCGGCGATTGACCTCGTCCGTGAAATCGCCCGTGGGGTCGGCGAACTCGTGGTTGCCGTTCGCTCCTTTTCTGTTGAGCCGGACGTCGACGAAACTCGGACCGCCGACGCGCGGGTTGAGCGCGCCCGAGACCGCCAACGTCGCGTCGCGGACGGATTCGGCTTCAAGACGCGTGCGATTGGCCCGCCAGAGCAGCCGGTTGTCGGCGTCGAGACCCTCGGCACGCTCGTTCCGGACGCGGGATTCCTGCCTGTAGGCGGCGGAATTCACGAGCAGCCGGTGCATGCTTTTCACCTTCCAACCCCCCGACGTGAACCGCGTCGCCAGATAGTCGAGCAGCTCCGGATGACTGGGTCGGCCGCCGTTGAAGCCGAAGTCGCTCGGGTTCTCGACCAGCCCCTGACCGAAGTGGTGATACCAGAGCCGGTTCACGAAAACGCGCGCCGTCAAGGGGTTGCGCGGGTCGCTCAGGAGGCCGGCGAGCGCCGCCCGCCGCTTGGCCTCGGGAGCGTTCGGCGCCAGCCCAAGGTCGGCCGACAGCCCGGAGAGCGCCTTCAGCCCCGCGGGCGCAACCACCTCGCCCGGCTTGCGATAATCGCCGCGCTCGAGGACCGCGTACGGCGGCGGTTGCCGCGGCACGATCACGTGCGCGACGCCCCCGAACGCGGGCCCGCCGGCGGGCGCCGCGAGCTTGATCTTGGAACGCTCCTCCTTCTCCTGGTTCACCCCCCCGAGCAAAGCGGCGACCTGGTAATACTCCTTCTGCGAGATCGGGTCGAACTTATGGTCGTGGCACCGCGCGCAGTTGATCGTCAGACCGAGAAAGGTCTGCCCGAGCGTGCCGACGAGATCCTCCAACTCGTCGAACCGCGTCGCCTTTTGCATCTCGGACGAGCCTTCGTAGTGGGCGACTTCGTCCCACGTGCCGCAGACGAGATAGCCGGTCGCGATCAAGGCGTCGAGCCGGTCCGGGTGCAAGACGTCGCCGGCGATCTGTTGCCGCACGAACTCGTCGTAGGGCAAGTCGCGATTGAACGCCTGGATCACCCAGTCGCGATAGCGCCACGCGTTGTCGCGGACGTGGTTCCGCTCGAAGCCCTCGCTTTCGCCGAACCGGACGACGTCGAGCCAGTGGCGGCCCCAACGTTCGCCGTAACCGGGCGAGGCGAGCAGCCGATCGACGAGCCGCTCGTAGGCGTCGTCGGCGGTATCGGCGAGGAACCGCTCGACGTCGTCGGGCTCGGGCGGCAGGCCGATCAAGTCAAACGAGAGCCGCCGGATCAAGGTCCGTCGGTCAGCCTCGGGGGCGGGGTGCAGACCGCTCGCTTCCAGACGCGCGAGCACGAACCGATCGACGTCGTTCCGCACCCAACGCGCAGCGCGGACAGACGGCGGGGCGGGGTCGCGGACCGGCTGGAGCGACCACCAATCGTAGCCCCCGCGACGTTCGGTCGTGACGAGGAACGGGTCGATTTCCTCAGTCCCCCACCGCGCGCCGTCGGCGATCCAGCGCCGCAGCCTCTGCTTCTCGGAGTCGCTCAAGGGGGGTCGATCGCGGGGCATCTCGCCGGAGTCGATGTACTCCAAGAGCGGGCTCTCGTCCGGCTTGCCCGGCACGATCACCGGCCCGTTCGCGCCGCCGGCGAGCGCCGCCTCGGCCGTCGCGAGCGCAAGCTTTCCCTTCCGCAACGATCGTCCGTGACACTCCAGACAGTGCCGCGCCAAAATCGGAGCGATCTCGGCGTCAAAGACCTTCGCCGCCGCCGGATCCCGCAGCCGGACCGGCTTCGACGCGACCGACGCGCGGATTTCCCCCTCCCCCTTCCAAATCTCGACCCCGGAGAGGTTCGCCGCGCCGCCGCTCGTCGTCAGCCGGATCGACCCCGCTTCGGCGACGACCCGCCAAGGACCCAGCCGACTCCAGCTTCCGGTCGGCCCGCTCTTGAAGTCGCGCACCACCTCGCGGCCGTTGAGAGCGATGCTGAACGTCTCCGGGTCGTTGTCCTCCCACACATAAACATAGACCGAGTACGTCCCCGCCGGGATGTTCGCGAGCTTCAGGTCCGCCCGACCGTTCCAACGACTCGACCGGATCATCCGCGCCCGTTCCGGGTCGGTCGACGGGACCAGCGGCACCGCCTGGTTCTCGAAGGCCGGGTCGCGCGAAACCAGGTTCCGCGTGTCGCCCCCCTCCCAGGCGTGCCCGTCGATGACCAACGGCGGCCCATTCAGATTGATCCCGCGGAAGAACTCGGCGCGCGGCGTCTCTCCCGCCGTCGCCCAAACGCACGTCGCGAGCATCGCCAAAAGCATCATCGTCGCCGATGTCGTTCGGCCGGCGCGGCGCGGGTCCGGCATGGTCGAGTTCCTCGCACACGATTGACACGCTGCTGGTATACCAGTAAGATCGAACTCATCTTATCGTGGTTTTCGATCGAAAACAAGCCCGCGGCTCGGCCCATGAAAACGGAAGTTTCTCGCCCGAAACCCACGCGGAACACGTCGCGGACGGACCGCGGTTCGCTGTCGCTGAAGCACCGGGCCTACGCCGCGCTCAAGGACCGGCTGATCTCGGGCGCGTTGACGCCGGGGACGTTGCTCTCGGAGCGACGGCTCGCCCAGAGCCTGAAGATGAGCAAGACGCCGGTGCACGGGGCGTTGGAGCGGCTCGAGGCCGAGGGCTTCGTCACCGTGACCGCCCAACAGGGCATCATCGTCCGCGCCGTCTCGCCCGAAGAAATCGCCGACCACTTCGAGATCCGCGAGGCGATCGAGACCTTCGTCGTCGCGCGGCTCGCGGGCAAATTGACCTCCGAACAGGCCGGCCGTCTCAAGCAGAACCTCGCCGAGCACCGTCGCGCCGTACGACAGGGCGACATCGCCGAGCACATTCGAATCGACTCCGAGTTCCACCTGCACCTCTGCGATTGCCACGGCAACAAAGAGATCACGCGCGCCATGGGCCAGATCCGCGACAAGATTCACCGGGTGATGCACCACATCTCGACGCGGTTCCCCGTGCGGATGAACGGCGCTCTCTCCGAGCACGAGGCGATCGTCGCGGCGCTGCTCGCGGGCGACGGACCCGCCGCCGCCGATCGCATGACATCCCACCTGCGGAACGGACTCCAAAGCGTCTACGATCGCGCCCCCTAAGCGCCAAACCCTCGTTCGAAATGCTGCTTGCACCCACCGTTTCGACTCTCGCCCAACCCCACCGACTCCGAACCCCTCCCAAGGGTTTACACGCCGCGATTGTTACGTTATAAACGATGTTGAAGATCCGTTAAACAACCGCCGGTGCGCTGCCGATGCGGGCAAACGAACGCCGAACCCCCTCCGCATTTTGGTTCGGACGT
>JAJYDB010000336.1 GCA_021777845.1 Planctomycetota bacterium | reverse complement strand
CGGCGGCAGCCGTCGACCTCGCGGCAACTCGCGAAGCGCCCGCGCCGCGTCGCCGCCGCGCTCGATCGCCGCCGCCAGCGCTCGTCCCGACCCGCCCAAACTCCGATCGCCCGCGACGTCGCTCGCCAAGACGAGCGCGTCGTGCAGCGGCACCTCGTTCTCGAGCAACAACGCCAGCAGCTCGGAGAAATTCGCGGCCTCCATGCTGTCGAGCAACGACCGCATCCACGGAAACATCGACAAGAAGCGACGGCCCGAAATCGGGTCCATCCCCCGCGCCGCCCCCGACGTCCACCAGAGCACGAAACCCGCCGCCAAGAACGCCGGACCAATCGGCCACCACAGCCCCGTCGATCGCCCCACCGCCGCCAGCGTCCGCGGTACCACGCCCAGCGGCACGCCGAACGTGAGGAACGCCGATTCAAACAACGGCAGCACCCGCGCCACCACCATCACGAACAGACCGTAGGCGAAACACAGGACAATCAGCGGATACAACAGCGCCAGCCCCAGCGACCGCCGCGCCTCCTGATACGAACGCGCGAAGCTCGCCAACCCCTCCAGCACAAGCGGCAGCCGGCCCGACCGCGCACCCGCCGCGATCAACGCCCGATACAAACGCGGCAGCCGGTCACCCTCCGCCTCGACCGCGTCCGCCAGGCTCGCGCCGCTCTCCAACCTTCGACCAATCGAGACGCTCACCGCCCCCAGCCGACCACCCACGTCCGCGCCCACCGCCATCAGACCCTGGTCCAGCGGCAACCCCGACGCCGCCAAAGCCTTGATCTCGTCGTTCAGCGCAATGAAATCCTCGAGACTGATTCGACCGCCGCGACCCATCGCAAGCCTCGCTGCTCTCCCCTCGTCGGACAACTGTGACACATTCCATCACAATTGTCGGATACTGTCAATGGCGCCGCATGGGTTGACGATCAAAAAGACGATGCGACGCCGACTCTCCCCGCACCGATCACGACGCGTCGTCGCCGCCCCAGCCCAGCACTCGGCGGATTTCGTCGGGCGACGTCGTTCCTGCCTCGACCGCCGCGCGCGCGCGATCCCAACGCGTCGCCATGCCGGCCTCGACCGCGAGCCGCTCGAGCGTGGGCGCGTCGTCGCGATCGAGCACCGCGCGTCCGACCGCCCCCGACCCGGGCTCAAGCCACTCCGCCAGCACGATCCGGCCGCGATAGCCCGTCCCGCCGCACTGTTCGCAACCAACCGGCACCCGCGCCTGCCCGACTTTCAACCCCAGCCGCCGCGCCGGATCCTCGGCAACGACCGCGCAGTCGCAGAGCCGCCGCGCCAGCCGCTGACTCAAGATCCCCAGCACGCCGCCGCGCAACATGAACGGCTCGACCCCCATGTCCGCCAGCCGGCTCACGGCCCCCGCCGCGCTCCCCGCGTGAAAGCTCGTCAGCACCAAATGCCCCGTCAGCGACGCCTGAAACGCCGTCTCCGCCGTCGACTTATCGCGAATCTCACCCACGACGATCACCTCGGGATCCTGCCGCAATAACCAGCGCAACCCCGCTTCGAGCGTCAGCCCGATACGCGGATTCACCTGCGACTGCGTCACGCCCGCCACTTCCACCTCCACCGGGTCCTCCAGCGTCGCGATCGACCTCCGCCCGCCGGCACTCTCCACCAACGCACGCAGACACGCGTAAATCGTCGTCGTTTTCCCGGACCCGGCCGGCCCGCTCACCACGATCGCCCCCGAGGTCTCGCCCAAACGACGCGTCAACGCCTCCAGAATCTCCTCCGGCAGACCCAATTCGTCGAGCCGCTCGAATCGGCCCGTCGCCGCGAACAAACGCACCACCGCCTTCTCGCCCCGCAACGTCGGGAACGTGCTCAGACGCATCTCCGAAACGCCGTCGTCGAACCGAATCCGACCCTCCTGCGGCAAGTCGGTCTGATACGTCAGCAACCCCGCCAAAACCTTCATCCGCGCCACCACGTTCGGAGCGATCTCCAGCGGCAACAGCGCCGCCCTCTGCAAGACGCCGTCGCGACGCCAGTCCACCTTCAATCCCTCCTCCGCCGGCGTCAAATGCAGGTCGCTCGCCCCCGCCGCGCGCGCCGCCCGCAACAACCGCTCAACCGCCTCCGTCGCGTAGCGCGGATCGCGCGCGTCCAGCGCCGACAGCGACGCCTCCAGCCGTCCCGCGTGATCCCAATCGCTTGCACGCTCCAATGTTCACGCCCTCCTCAACACCAAACACCATCCGAAACCGCCCCGCGTGGAGCGGTGTTGCGAAATCGAAACATTTGCGACCAAGAGTCACCAGATCAAGGAATCAAGGCGCTTGAAGGCCGCGCCGGACTACGTTAGATTACCCCTTGTCTAACTCCGACGATATCTTCCTCGACGCGGCTCATCCGTACGTTGGTTGACGTCACGGATCTCGGTTCAGCTTTTTATATTTCTACCACGAGCTTGCACCCATGACGGCTGTATCCCTCCGCTCCACTCTGCGCATTGCGTGGGCGATCGGGCTCTCCGCCGCCTACAGTCTCGACGCCGCGGCACCCGCGCACGGGCAAACGGGATGGGCCGGATACGGCGGCAATATGGCTCACACCGCGAAGGCCCCTGCCTCGTTGCAGGTGACCAATCACATTCGCTGGTCCACCCCCGTCGACCAAGCTCCGCAATACAGCGGCGGCGAGTTGTTGATCCACTACGGCTGCCCCGCCGTCACCGCCGGCAATACCGTCCTCGTACCCGTCAAGACGCAGGCCGCCGGCAGTTTTCAGGTCGAGGCGCACCGCGGCTTCAACGGCTTTAAGATGTGGACTTTGACCAGCAACTACGTCCTGCCCCCTCACGATTGGACGCCCAGCTTCGGCATCGTGCAGACGGCGAACGGCCCGCTCGCGATGCCCGACCTCGGCGGCCAAGTCACTTTCCGCGACAACGTCGACCGACCGACAGGCAACGCTTATTCGTACGCCTTCTACGGCACGCATACCAGTTCCTTCGACGGCTCCGTTTTCATCTCGACGCCGATCACGAGCGACGAAAGCGGTAACGTCTACTTCGGCTTCGTCACGAACGGCGCGGCGCCCGCGCCGCTCGTCGGCGTGAACGGCGGCCTGGCGCGGATCGACGCGAACGGCAACGGCACGTGGGTGAACGCCGCGAAGATCGTCGCCGGCGATACTCTCGGCATCACGAAGGTCGCCTTCAATTGCGCCCCCGCGATCAGCAACGACGGCTCGGTCGTCTACGTAGCGATCAACAACGGCAACGGCTCGAGCAGCGTCTACGGCGCGGGCTACCTGGTCGGCCTGAACAGCACCACCCTCGCGACGAAGTACGCCGTGAAATTGTTCGACTACCAAAACGCCGGCAATCTTGCGATCGTCACCGACGACAGCACCGCCTCGCCTTGCGTCGGACCCGACGGCGACGTTTATTTCGGCGTCCTGGAAAACCCGTTCTATTCCAACCACCTCCGCGGTTGGATGCTGCACTTCGATTCCACCCTGACAACCTCTAAAATCGCGGGCGGCTTCGGTTGGGACGACACCGCGTCGATCGTGCCCGCCGCGGCGCTCGGGGCGAATTACACCGGCGGTTCGTCGTACCTGATTTTGACGAAATATAACAACTACGTCGAAGGCAACGGCGACGGCTACAACCGCGTCGCTATTCTCGACCCAAACGCCGCCGAGACGGTGACCGTCGCCGGGACCAAGCCCGTCACCAACACCAACGTGATGAAGGAAGTGATCTCGCTGCCGGGCCAAACCATCGACACTCGCTTCAACAACCCGGCCGCGAACCCGAACCCGTACCCGAACGCCGTCCGCGAGTGGTGCGTGAACTCGGTGGTCGTCGACGGCTCCAACAAGTGCGCCGCGGTGAACAGCGAGGACGGCTCGCTTTATCGATGGGACTTTACCACCAACAGCACGACCGCGAAGCTGGTCTTCAACAACGGCGTCGGCGAGGCGTACACCCCCACGTTCGTCGGTCCCGACGGACAGGTCTACGCCATCAACAACGCCGTCCTGTTCGCCTGCGAAGCCGCGCAACGTCCACGCTGACTTTCGTTTAGGATCGTCTGGTCTGAAAGGATCGCCCCGATGAGTTTAGAGCGACTGGCCCGCCTGCGACGAAGCACCCTCTTGCTTCTAGGAACCTTCGTGCTCCTCACCGGACTCGGCGGGCGCGACGCGCGCGCCGGCTTCAGCTTCATTTCGCGATCCTCAACCTACAACATCAGCGACTGGCAGTCCGACTTTTCCGATGCCTTCG
>JAJYDB010000335.1 GCA_021777845.1 Planctomycetota bacterium | reverse complement strand
GCGGAGCCCGCGTCGCCGCCCGCCTCAAAAACTTGGTTCATCGAGTCGACCTCGGCGTCGGATCGTGATGAGTCCTGAACACGAGGGCGGGGTTCGATCGACCGCGACACGCGGCGCCCCGGCCGATTTAACGCATTTGCGGCGACCCCGTCGCGATCGACGGCGCGCGTCCGACCATCATCATGATGCTCTGCACGAGCGCCTTCCGCGTTTGACGTCCCGCGCGGGTGTTCGGGAACCGCCGCGTGAGGTCGGCGTGCCCGGCGTCGACGACCCCCAGGCTGACGCCGATCCCCGCGAGCGTCTGGTCGCCCGCCGCGACCACGCCGTCGCTCGGCCCGTAATACGTCCGCACGTACCACGCCGCCGCCCGTTGAAACAGACGCAGCCGCGACGGCTCGACGCGCGACTCGATGTAGAACACCTTCGAGTTCACGACCGGAATCGCGCCCGCGTGCTCGGCGAGTGTTCGCCGCCAGTAGGCGCGCGACGACTCGATCGTCAAATCCGCCACGCCGCCGTGTCGTCCGCGGTCGATCAGAGCCTTCTCGAGCCGCCCGAGCAGATGCGCCAGCACGCGATGGCCGGGCGGCATCTCGCCGTCCATCGACTCCCCCTCGCCCAGCAAATAATCCGCGATCCCAGTCCCGCCGAACGGCCCTTGGACCAAGAAGAGCGCCTCGAAACGGTCGTTGACGACGTCGGGATGATCGAGCGCGTACGCGAGCGCGTTGCAGGCGCCGCGACTGTGCGCGATCACGACGAGACGCTCCGGGCCGGCGTCGAGAATCTTGCGGAACTCGTCGTCGATCAAGCCGCGATGCTCGTCGACGGTGTGATCGCTGTCGGGCAATACGACGTGGATCGCGCTCCGAGGCACCCCGCGCGCACGCAACTCGCGCACGTTTTGCGCGAAGTACCCCCCCATGCGATCCCCAAGGAAGCCGCCGATGAACACGTAGCGGAACCCCGCCGCACGCCTCTGCACCGACTTCGGAATGCGCAGCTCGCCGCGCGTCGCCGACGCGAAGCACCCGAGAAAATCGCCCGGCTCGGTCGCGAACCCGCGCGACGCCCCGCAACAGAGCGCGACCACGCAAAGTATCGCCCTGCGATCGATCATGCCGCCCCCCTTCGGGTTCGAGCGCCTCGCGAACCGAGGCGATTCGCGCGCGTCTCGAAATCATACACCAATCACCCCTTTCCCCGCCGGCCCGCGCACGCTCGATCCCGCGATTTCAACACGCACTCACAATAATCGGTCCGCCGCGACGAATCCCTCTTGCAGCCTGCTACGTCTCGTAGTAGCCTCTTACTACGCTTTGTAAGAGCCGTCGACGACGAGGCGGCGGGGCACGATCCGAAGGGCGGGAGCGATCACGATGAGCCGCGCGAGTTTAAGCGTTGCCGAGCGAGAGGTCTTGAAGATGCTCTGGGAGCATGGACCGGGCACGATCCGCGAGTTGAACGAGCTGCCGACGGCGCGCGGCCGCAAGTGGGCGTACACGACGCTCGCGACGCTCCTGCGTCGATTGCAGACAAAGGGCTATGTCGAAGGCGACGTGCACTCCGTGCCGCACGTGTTTCGCGCCGCGGTCAGCCGCGAGGAGCTGCTCGACGACCGCCTCCGCGCCGCCGCCGACGAGCTCTGCGACGGCGAGCCGGCGCCGCTGATGCTCGCCTTGATGCAGTCGAGCCGCTTCACGCCGTCGGAGCTGGCGCGCCTGCGAAAGCTGCTCGACGACGCGAAGTCAACGTCGAAGTCCAAGCCGAAGCCGAAGTGAGCGCGCGGCGGGCGCGGGGGACGAGTCTCACGCAATTCACGGGAGGTTGCCGCGATGATCCGGCACGTTGAGGAGACGATGACCGTCGCGGGCGCGCTGGCGATCGCGGCGCTGCTCGCGGGGCGCTGGCGCGGGGTTGGACCCGCGGCGCGACACGTGTTCTGGCTAACGGTGCTCATCAAACTGCTGACCCCGCCGTGGATCCCCGCGCCCTGGCCGACGCCCGCCTCATGGCTCGCGCTCGACCCGCCGCCGCGCGACGACGTCGCCGTCGCAGTCGGACCCGCTCCGAGCGCGGTGATCAAGCCCGCGGCGCGCTCCGCTCAACTCGTCGATCGAACGGCCGGCGCGGTTCCCGACGAGGCCCGCCGCGCGCACGACCTCGACGCCTCTTTGAGCTCCAACGCCGACGTCGACCAAGTCCCCGCGAGGTCGAGCCCGCGCGTGAATCGACCCGAGCACGACGCGCCGTCGCGCAAAACAACGTCGCCGCCGCTCGACGTCTGGTCCCGCATCCCCGCGATCGCGAGCCTCGAACGCGTGCTGCTGCCGACGTGGCTGCTCGCGACCTTCGCCCTCGCCGCCCTCCAGTGCCGACGGATCCTGCGCTTCCGAGGCCGCCTGCGAGACGCTCGGCCCGCGCCCGCGGAGTTGGTCGAAGCCGCGCGTGCAATCGCGGCGCAAATGCGCGTGCGGCCGCCCGAAATGTTGGTCGTGACCGACCTCGCGGTCCCCTCGATTTGGTGCCTCGGCCGGCCGCGACTGCTCTTGCCCGAAGCCGCCGTCGAAAACCTCCCCCTCGACGCCTGGCGCGGCGTCCTCGCGCACGAACTCGCGCACCTGAAACGCGGCGATCACTGGGTCAGCCGGCTCGAACTCGTCGCCGGCCTCGTCTGGTGGTGGAACCCGCTCTTCAGACTCGCGCGCCGCCGCATCGACGCCGAGGCCGAGCTCGCCTGCGACGCCTGGGTCGTCTCGACCCTCCCCGACGAACGCCTCGGTTACGCCGCCGCGCTGCTCAACATCTGCGAACGCCTGGCCCTCGCCGCGACCCCCGCTCCCGCGTTGGGAGTGACCGGTTCCGGCCGTTTCATGGAACGGAGATTGAACATGATCCTGAGTGAACGCGTACCTTGCCGAGTCTCCCCCGTCGGCCTCCTCGCCGCCGGATTGATGTTGATCGTCGCCCTGCCGTCGTGGTCCGCCGCGAAGTGGAACGGCCCGGCGCAGGTTGCCGCGAACATCCCCGCCGCCGCCGACCCCGTCGCGACCGCCGACGACCAAGACGACCAGGACGCCGTCACATCGAAATCCAAGGCGAAGGAGAAGTCCAAGGCGAAGGCCGCGGCAGCGAAGGATCAAGCCGACAAAGACGCCTACGACGCCGCCGCGATCGAAAAGGCGATCAAAGAGAAACTTGCCGAGGCGCTCGGCCCCGACTTCGAGAAGAAAATGGAAAAGCTCGGCGCCGAGATCGAGCACACCTTCGGACCCGGCTCCGACTTCGAGAAAAAGCTGGAGAAAATCGTCGAGGAGATCGAGCGGACCTTCGGACCCGGCTCCGACTTCGAGAAGAAAATCAAGGAGCAGTTCGGCCCCGACTCCGACTTCGTGAAAAAGTTGGAGGCGCTCGGCCCGCAAATCGAGGCGGCGTTCGGGTCGAAGTCGGATTTCATGAACATGCTCAAGAAGAAGATTGACGAGGCGCTCGCGGAAGGCAAGTCCGCCGCGAGCAAGCCCGACCGCGACGACGCCGACAAAGAGGCCAGGGCCGAAGCCAAGCAGGCCCGTCGCGCCGAGAAGCGTGCGAAAGTCGAGTTGAAAATCGAGGCGGCGCGCGACCGGGCGAAGTCGTCGGGGCGGTCGAAACCCGCGGAGAAGTCGAAGACGTCGGCCTCCAACCGCGAGGCGCGGATCAAAGCGCTCGAAGCGCGCATAAAGGAGCTCGCCGCGGAGCTGAAGCAGCTCGAGGCCGAGGAAGACAACGACAACGAGTAAGCGCGGCGGCCTCGCAAACGTCGCCGCGTCGTGAACTTCCGCCGCTCCGGCCGTCCTCGCGACGATCGTGCTCGGAACTCATGCCGCGGCGACCTTGCGATCACTCCGCGATCGTCGTCGCACCCCGCGACTTCAGCGTGTGGTAATGAAACACAATCGTCGCCGTGATGAAGAACAAGAGCAGGTAATAGATGCTGAACGCGACTTCCTTCCACTCCGACCACGGCCCGGTGATGAGCTGCGCGAGCACGTTTTGCACGATCAGAACCAGCCAGATCAGGCTGTAGGCGTGCCGGCCGACCGGCTCGCTCGGCGCGCGCGACGCGGGTCGCAACAACGTCCACGCCGCGAGCGCGACGAGCATCGCGAGATACGTCGGCCCGAGGATGTTCCAGAGCACGCGGCTCCAATAATCCTCGTTGCCCCAATAAATATTGAACCAGCCCTTGAGGCCGCTGCGTATCGAGATGCCCAGCCCGGTCAAAAGGTCCAGCCCGATGCCG
>JAJYDB010000334.1 GCA_021777845.1 Planctomycetota bacterium | reverse complement strand
GATTGACGCCGCCTTCATCCGCCGATATAGTTTCCTAGGAAACCATTGGAGGCTGAATGACTGCGAAGAAGTCGGCGAGCAATCTGGAAGACCACGCGGGATACTGGTTGCGGTATGTCTCCAACCACGTTTCGCACACCTTCTCTCGGAAGGTTGAAGCTCAAGGCGTTACGGTTGCCGAGTGGGTTCTTCTGCGGGAAATGCAGAACTCGGGAACCTGCCATCCCAGTCTCCTTGCGGATACCTTGGGCATGACACGTGGAGCGGTTTCCAAGCTCATTGATCGGCTCTCCCGCAAGAAGCTGGTATTGCGTTCGTCTTCGGAAGGCGACCGGCGTTATCAAACCGTTGAACTCACGGCTGCGGGAAGGCGGCTCGTGCCAGTCTTGGCTCAGCTTGCCGACGAGAATGACCGCGAATTCTTCGGCCATCTGAAGCCGGAGGAGAGAACCAAGCTGGTGAAACTGCTCCAGGACATCGTCCGCCGGCACGGTTGGAAAGAGTTGCCGGTCGATTGAATTCAGATTCACGAACCACAAAGGAAAAGTTATGAACCGAGAACAAACGCAGGTGATTCAAGCGTGTGCCAAAGGAGCATGGACCGGGGAGATTGCGTTTCCCGAGATCGTCGGCAGGCTCGACCAAATCGGCGTGGAGCGGTATCACGCGGACTACAGCCGTCAGGAAATCACGTACTACCTGGCGGATGGCGAGTCGCTGGTTGTCGCCGCGCCCCATCCGTCTCACGCAACGGCAAAGGAGTTTTCAACATCGGCCGTTGTAGCGGCCGTTCGACAGAGTCAGCGGAACGAGCACACCTATCCGGACTTCATTCGAAAGACGATGGCCGCCGGCTGCGTGGGGTACTTCGTCCAGATCACAGGCCGTCGTGTCATCTATTTTGGGCGGTACGGAGAATCGCATGTGGAGCATTTCCCGCCGGTCCCGGTCAATGCGAGCGCAACGTGAATGCAAAGCCGCTGCAATGTCAATCGGGGCGAGAGGATTTGAAGAAGTCGTACCAGGCACCGCGAGACCGCGTCGTCAACGAGGCAAACCCCTGCTGAACCCCCGGTCAGGATTGCGATGGGCGTCGCCTGTTGTCGATGATTTCGCATCATGAGTGTGACCACCGCATTGCTGCGTCTGCCCGACCGAGTTTACGGCGAGATCGCGATCGACGACCCGCGCGTCGTCGCCTTGATCCGCACGCCGACGTTTGAACGTCTGAAGCGGATCAAACAGGCGGGTCCGTCGGCCTTCGTGTATCCGTTTAAGACCATGACGCGCCACGAGCACAGCCTCGGCGTGTACGAGCTGCTGCGGAGGCTGGGCGCAAGCGAGCGCGAGCAGATCGCGGGGCTGCTGCACGACATCTCGCACACCGCGTTTTCGCACGCCGTCGACTTCGTGATCGAGACCGAGGAGCAGGACCTCCACGAGTCGCTGAAGCCGTTGTTTCTGGGCCGGCCCGACGTCGTCGAGGCGACGGCGCGCTTCGGTTTCAAGCCCGACGACTTTCTCGACGATACCATCTATTCGTTGCTCGAACAGCCTTTGCCGGGGCTTTGCGCCGACCGGCTCGACTATTTTCTGCGCGACGGCTTGGCGTGCGGGGTCGTCGACCCGGCGTTCGTCGCGCGTATGCTGGCGCATCTGAAAGCCTGGAACGGCGTGATCGTTTGCGACGACGTCGCGACCGCCCGAGAGGCTGCTGCGCTCTTCGCCGAGATGAACCGCGTCTGGTGGTCGGGCCCGATCGAGGCTTATATTTACAATGAGTTTGCCGAGGTTCTGCGCGCGGGCTTTCGTCGCGGCGCGATCGACCGCGAGGATCTGCTCGGCGACGACGACGCCTTGCTCGCGAAGCTGCGGGCGGCGGCTGATCCCGAGATCGAGCGGATTCTCGAAACGCTTTTTCATTTCGACGCGCGCGGCGCGGAGGGTTATCTGCCTCGCGTCGAGCCGAAGCGGCGCTGGATCGACCCGCCGGTGCTGGTGGAGGGGCGAGCGCGGGCGTTGTCGGAGCTGAGTTGAGGGGGACGTCCGATTGATCAGTCGGCGGGGGTGGCGACGTCGATGGTGGGCGTTTGGAGTGCCGCGTGTCGGACGGCGTCCGGGTTGGCGTCGGGGAAGTCGCGTCGGAAGTGGACGCCTCGCGACTCTCGACGCGCGGAGGCGGACGCGATCATCAGCCGCGCGACGGTGAGCATATTTTGGAGCGTCCAGCCTTCGGGTTCGTGAAAGACCTGCGGGAGGACGTATCGGCACCAGAAGTCGACCTGATCGGCGGCCTCGGAGAGACCGCGGGCGTCGCGGCTGATGCCGACGTTGCGCCACATGAGTGCGCGGAGCGAGGCGCGGATATCGGCGAGGTCGAGCGGCTCTCTGCGCGTCGTTTCGCCCTGACCGACGAGCGGGGGGACGTCGAATCGCGGCGTGGTCGAATCGAGCAGGTCGCGGTTGATGGCGTCGGCGGCGCGTGCGCCGTGGACGAGCCCTTCGACGAGGCTGTTCGACGCGAGCCGATTGGCTCCGTGCAGCCCTGAGCACGAGACCTCGCCCGCGGCCCAGAGGCCCGGCAGGCTGGTGCGTCCGTCGTCGTCGATGGTGACGCCGCCGATCATGTAATGCGCGCCCGGCCGGACGGGGATGCGGTCGCGGGTGATGTCGAGGTCGAAGCCGCGGAGAAGCTGGTCGATGCCGGGGAAACGCGTGCGGACCATGTTCGGATCCAGATGCGAGAGGTCCAGATAGACGCAGGGGTGTTGCGTGGCGGCCATGCGGGCGACGATGGCGCGCGAGACGTCGTCGCGCGGGGCGAGCTCGGCGAGCGGGTGGGCCTCGAGCATGAAGCGGACGCCGTCGCGGTCGCGGAGGTAGGCGCCCTCGCCGCGGAGCGCTTCGGTAAGCAGGTGCCGCGCGGAGCCCGCGATGTAGAGGACGGTGGGGTGGAACTGCATGAACTCCATGTCGCGGAGCTCGGCGCCGGCGCGGTACGCGATGGCATAGCCGTCGCCGGTCGCGATCGCCGGGTTTGTCGTTTCTCGATAGAGCTGCCCAGCGCCGCCTGTCGCGAGCACGACCGCGCGCGCCCAGACCAGCGCCTGTCCGCGACGCTTGTCCCAAACGAGCGCCCCTCGGCAGCGTCCCTCGTGCGTGAGCGCGTCGATCGTCGTGCTGTTCTGCCAGATTCGCAGGTTCGGTCGCGATCGCGCCCGCGCGATGACGGCGCGCATCACCTCGCGGCCGGTCGCGTCGCCGAGCGCGTGCACGATCCGTCGGTGCGAGTGGCCCCCCTCGCGCGTGAGCGCCACGTGGCCGTTTTCCTCGTCGAACCGCGTCCCCCACGCGATCAGCTCGTTGATCCGCAAGGGAGCCTCATGCACCACTAACTCGACGACGCCGGGGTCGCACAGCCCTTTACCCGCGGCCAGGGTGTCGGCGATGTGGTCGTCGAAGCGGTCCTTGGGGTCGAGCACGCCCGCGATTCCGCCCTGCGCGTAGGCGCTGTTGCTCTCGACCACCACGTCCTTCGTGACCACGAGCACCCGCAGCGACGCGTTGACGCCAAGCGCCGCCCGCAGTCCCGCCAGACCGCCGCCGATCACGAGCACGTCCGTAAAATGATGCGGCAGGTCGCGCGGGTCGAACCCGACCAAATAACGTCGCGGCGGATTGAACGGTATTAACAAGGACGACGCTGGTGTCATGGGATTCGACGATCGCGCGGGCGCGGCTCCGGATGGACGAAGATGCGGATCGGCGTTCGCGAGGCTCGCGTCAGCGTCGCCCGGCGTCATCCGCCGAGGCAGGGGCCGGCGCGGGACTTTGCCGTCGCGCGGGCCGCGCGGGATTAAGCGTTCGCGAGCGGCCGAGCGTGTTCTTGTACGCCTCGAAACTCGCGCCGTACTCGCGCGGCGGCAGGAAGCGGATCGACTCGGCGTTGTCGCGCATCTGGTCGCGAGTGACCGCGCCGCGGTCGCGGAGCGTCTTCGTATCGAGCCGCGCCGAGTTCGAGATCCCGGGCAAGTTCGTCCGCGGTTTCATCACGGCGTCGCCCTCGGGCTTCGCCTTCAACTCGGCGCCGGGGTCGATCGCCTTCTTCGCCGCGCCCTTCTCGAATTTCTTCACGAACTGCTCCATGTCCTCGCGCGACATCCCGGTTTCCTTCTCAAGCTCGGGCGTGACCTGATTCTTGTCGAGCAAGTCGCGGAGCTTGCGCAAGACGAGTTCGGGCTGCGGCTTGTCGGGCGCGACGGAGTCGTTCCGATTCGTTTCGGGCGACTTCGCGCCGGGCACATAG
>JAJYDB010000069.1 GCA_021777845.1 Planctomycetota bacterium | reverse complement strand
GCGGATTTCTGCGCAAAAAACTGGAACGACAGTTCGATTTTCGACACCAGGCGACGCGCACGATTGTTGAGTCGGGTGACTTTGAGTCGAAAGATCCGTAAACGGCTGAAATCGATCGGGGGCGGGGCCGGCCGGCATGTGATCTGCCGCTTAATCGGTAGAGTACGACGAATTTTTTGGGATCGACGATAATTTTTTGCGACATTCGTCGAACGGACTTCGATTAAAATCGTTAAGTAGAGTGTTCGGGTTTTCGGCTGAGAGCGTGAGCAAGGCGTGAGGCGGCCTGTATCTTCCCCCGTACCCCCGGTTGCATCAACATGCCCCGCATCATCCACTGCCCCGCCTGCGGCATCGAATTAAACCTGCCGGAGTCCGCGCTGGGGCGACGTCTGAAATGCCCGAGCTGCCTGACCAAGTTCGTGCCGTCGTCCACGACGCACGGGTCGCGGAGCGTGGCGGACGACGCGCGACCCTCGACGTCGAGCGAGATTGAACGGATCGCGGGCGCCGGGGCCGGGCGCGGATCGCGCACGGGCGACCACGGCCACGCGTCGCGCACGGGCGACCACGGCCATGCGTCGCGCGCGGGCGACCACGGTCCGCAGCGAGTGCGCGGCGGCGATCACGAACGGCATCGCGATCACGAGCGGCACGTTTCGGGTCGCGACGCCAACGTCGACCTGCCGAGCCTGCGCGACACCTTCGACCTGCCGATGTCCGACGAGCCGCGTCACGGCCGGGGGCCGGCATCGCCCGCCGAGGCTCTCTTTTTCGACGACCAGCCGCGCAAGCCCGCGCATCCCTCCGCCGCCGACGCCCTCTTCGGCGACACCGCCCCGACGCGCAAGGCCGCGCCCGCGTCGCCCGTCGAAGCGCTGTTCCAAGAAGACGACGAGCCCGTGCGACGACGCGTCGCCGCCGGCGACGCCCGTCAACATTCTCGACGCTGCCCCGACTGCGGCGGCGTCGTGCCCGCGGGCATGTCGCTCTGTCAAAGGTGCGGCCTCAACCTCGAAACCGGGATGCGGATCGACCTCGTCGACGAACTCATCCCCGAGCCCGAGCCGCCGCGACCGTCGCAGCCCGTCGGCGTGATGCTGCTCGGCGGCGCGGGTTTTATGACCGCCGTGATCGGTACGTTGGTCGCACTTTTGAAGTTCATGAGCGTGACCCCGGCCGAGGTCGAGTCGAATTCGTACATTAAGTTCGCCTACTTGTGCCTGGCGCTCGTCGGCGGGTTTGGGATCCACGCCTCGGTGCAATTGTTCCGCGGCAAGTCGACGAAAATGATGATTCTCGCGCTCACCTTGGGGGTGATGGTCAGCTCGGCGGGGCTGATCGCGCTGCCGCTCATCCGGGCCTCGACCCCCGAGGTGGTCCAGACGAAAGCGACCGCCCCCGACGACGCCGGCGAGGTCATCGTCCCGCCCGAAAAGCTGCTCGACACCCGCAGCCTTTTCGCCGGCTTCCTGCTCGTCGGCGTTTACGTCGGCTCGGTGCTTTACATCCTCTCACCGCAGGTCCGCCGTTATGTCGCCCGGCATTGAGCGCGACCTCGGATAGCGTCAAAACTTAGGAGGCCGAGCGTCCATGACGTCGCGAACGACCGCAGCAAATTGCAACCGACGCGCTTGGCTCGCGCGGGCCGCGCGCCTCTCCGTCCTCGGCTGCGGCGCGACGGCGGCGTTCGGTCAAACCGCGCGTCAACCCAAAGTCGCCCCCGGACCGCACGAACCCGACTGGGTCAAAATCCTCGACGAACGCTACGGCCTGTCGATGTTCGGCGACCTCGCGAACCCGGTCGCGGGCGCGGTCGAAGCCGTGCCGGGTCTGTTTCGCAAGGCAGGAGCCGGGCCGGTGAAATACGAGCCGCTGCTGGCGCTTGGGCTCGAGACGATCACCCGCGGCGGTTGGTACGCGGCCGCCGCCGAGCACGCGTCGATCCGCAAAATCGAGCTCTGGTCGTATCAACACAAGCACACGACGCGCGACCTCGCGACGAACGGGCGGATCTCGCCGCCGCTCTTGGAGGGCTCGAAGACGACGTTCGACCCCGGCGACGGGCCGTTCGGCCTTTGGGTCTCGAACGACGGCCTGAAAGAAGCCGGCGCGTTCAGCGAGCCGCTCGCGAACCGGGCTTTGACGCCGCGGTTCGCGCAGCAGCCTTACAAGGCGATGATCTATCCGTACAAATCACGCCGCGACGGCTCGGTGGTCCCGCACGCCTATCTGATCGGCTGGGAATACTCGACGAACGACGACTTTCAGGACGTCGTGTGCCTGCTCGAGAACGTCGCGTTGGTGAAAAGCTGACGCCGGCTCGCAAGTGCGCCGGGTCGGGTCGCACCGCGGTCGCGTCGTTTACGGCTTCAGCTTCTCGAGCGGCGACGCCGGCGCGGCCGGGTTCGCGACGCCCGCGGGGTTGAGCAGGTTCGGCAGTCCGGGAAGCGAGGGGACTTCGGGCTTGGCGTCGGCATTGCGACGCGGCGGGACGGGCTTGCCGAGCTTGCCGAGGTAGTACGCGATCACCGGGCGCATCGGCAGGTCGGGTTCGAGGACGAGGGCGCGCGTGAGCGCGTCGGCCGCCTCCTTCGCGGACCCTCCTTCGAGCAGGCACATGCCGAGGTCGAACTCCCAGAGCGCCTCGGTGCCGATCTTGGGCGGCAGCGCCATGAAGCTCGACGTCGCCGCTTTGAGACCGCCGCGGAGGAAGTTCACGGTCGCGGACGGGGCCTTCATGCCGCGTTCCATGCGGAGTCGAGGCAGGCCGCGTTCGCGCCAGAGGCTGGCGGCGTTTTCGTAGTTGCCGAGCAGGAAATTCACGCGGCCCTGGCGGATCGCGGAGAGTCCGGCCTCGGTTTCGAGCTCGGGGTCGTCGACGTTGCCGGCGCGGAGCAACTCGGCGGCCTTGTCGGGCTGGCCGGTGTCGCAATAAAGGTCGAGCAGGTTCGGCTTCACGACCGCGGGGCTGACGCCGGTCTGCTCGGCCTCCTCGAACTCTTTGATCGCGAGGCCCGGCGCGCCGTTGTTGAGCGCGATGAAGGCCCTCTGGACTGCGTTCGCCTGCCGCTCGATCGTCGCGTCCTGCATCGCGGTTTGGATCTGGTTGACGCGCTCGTCGAGCTGACGAAGCTGATCGGCGAGCTGGGCGCGGCTGTCGACGTTGAGGTCGCCGCCTTGGGCGTTATCGAGCACCCACTGCAAGCGGTCGCGGGCGAGGTCGATGAAATTAATGCTGAGACAGAGGTCGAACAGTTGGAGATTCAGCGCCTGGAGCTCGCCGCGTTCGAGGTCGTTCCGCGGCGGCGGCGAGGTTGCGATCGCGTAGTTCAGCGCGGTCATCCGTTGTCGGACGCGGTTCATGAGCAGCGACGGCCGCGGCTGGACACGCAGCGTTTTCGCGATCGACGCGGGGTCGAGCGAGAGGCCCGCGATCAGTCCCGACTCCTCGACCATCAGCAGTTGATAGGCCTCGGCGAGAATCCGATAAGCGCGGCTGTCGTCGGGGTTCTTCGAGAGCGCGATCCGCGCCTCGCGTACGGCGAGCAGGCAGTGCGCGGGGTCGGGCGGAACGACCTCGGTCGAGTCGGGGGACGCGGTTTGGAGCCAACGCCGCGCGGCCTCGGTGTGCGGCTGCGGTCGGACGTTGACGCGGTTCTGAAAGATCGCGTCGAGCGCGTTCACCGGCGCGGGGGGTCGGTCGGAGGTCGGGGTCGGACTGGGACGGAGGTACGCGAGCGCGTCGGCGTCGAGGCGGCGCTCCTTGAAGTAGGCGACGTCGCCCGCCGCGGCGTCCGCGCGGCCGAAAGCGACCACCTGGCCGTCGTCGTAAAACGGAATCCAGGCCTTGCTCGTCTTCAACTTTTCGTAGGTTTTCGGCGCGAACGACGTCGCCTCGACGAGGACGACCGAGACCTTGTATTGATCGAGCAGCGGCTTCCAGACGGCGACGTCGTCGTCGCGGAGCGCGAGCCGGAGCTTGTTCAATTCTTCGTAAAGCTTGGCGGGATAGAAGTTTCGGCGGCTGTCGACGAACACTTTGCGGCTCGGCGCGGCGCGCCAGATGAGCGCGTCGCCTTGCGCGGCGGTGGTGTTGAGGATGTTGCCGTCGAATTTGGCGTCGCGGAGGAAGTCGGCGGCCTCGAAGGCGAAGTCGTCGGGGTTGAATCCGAAGCCGAACCGCGCTTCGCCGCCGCCGCGTCCGTAGCCGGTGAGCGCGAGCGCGATCGCGGCGAAAATCGCGACGATCGTGACCGCGCGGCCGCCGACCGACCAGATCGCCCAGCCCCTGCCGAGCCGGCCCTCCGAGCCGTACCGCGCCTGGAACCACTCCTGCCCGTTGAGGATCAACGTGACCGCGAACGCGAGCGCGAACTCGGCTCCGAAACGGATGAAGAGGCCCCACATCAGGCTCGCGACGACGAACATCAAGAACCGTCCGAGGCGGAACCGCTTGCTGTTCAGGACAAACGAGAACATGCCGATCCCGACGAGCAGCAGATAATTGGCGCGGAGCACGAGATAGTCGCCGCCGCCCCCCGCGGGCCGGAGCTTGGCGAGCGTCGAGCCGAAAAACGAGAGCTGGTCGGAGGAGTCGATCGCGGCGAGGAAGACCTTCACGTGCGACGGGTTGAGGCAGCACGCGGCGGCGCTCGCCAGCAGCACCCCGACCGCCCGCAACGGCGTGATCGCGGGCTCGGCCTCGCGTCGCGCGGAGATCGCCTCGCCTAAAATGGCGGCCGCGAGCAACACATAGCCCGCCAGGAACGACTCGTCGACGTTCGCCCACACGAGAAAGAGCGGGACGAGCGCGAGAATCGCGTTCCGCTTCCGCAGGTTGACCGTCCAATGCAGGCAGAGCAAGGCGATCGCGAGCAGCAGTTGCCCCCAGGTTTGCGGCGAAACGAGCGCCGGGGTCGCGATCCCGCCGAGCAGAAGTCCGACGCCGAACCCACCCATCGAGAGGCCCATCGGGCTGAAGATCGCGCCGAGCGCGAGCGTCGCGCAGATGGCCGCCCACCACAAACCCGGTCCGCGACGCCTCATTAAGAGGATGCAGAGAATCGTGAACAGTCGCGCCGCGGCGTTGAGCGCGACCAGCGTGCCGACGCCGATTTGATCCGCCCGCGCGGCCGAAGTCGCCGGGTCGGTCGGGTCCTTCGCGATCACGCTCGAGGCGAGGTTGAAGACGCCCGCGTGCGCGACTTCAAACAGCCAGGGGATGTTCACCCAGGCGCGACCGGCCTCGGTGTACGAGAACGGGTCGGTCGCGACGGGCGCGCCCTGCTCGATGATCTGGCGCCCAAGTCGAAGCTGGGTCCAGAGTTGCGAATAATTGACGAAGTTCGCGGAGGCCAGAAAGCCGAGCAGGAGGACGCCGATCGCGACATAAAAGTCATAGTAGGCGTTCCATTCGAGGACCCGCGCGGGGGTCCACGGCTCGGGCTCGGGGGTGGTTTCGACGTCGCCTTCGGTCTCGGCGGCGACGCCGGCCGCAACCTCGTCGTCAGGCGCGGCGGCGGCGGCCTCGGCGTTCGCCTTGGCTTTCGACTTCGAGGATTCAGAGTCGGTCATAGGGAGGTTCGGATGATCAGTTGTGGAAAAATAAGTGCGAAGGGTACGGCGCGCACCCCGGACGTCGCGTATTCCAACCATGCTAGGGGCTTCTCGCGGCGGCGGTCAAGGGGCGCGCGGCACGCCGACATGACGCTCGCGACGGTCGCGACGACCCGCCCGGGCATCGCCCCGCCGTACGTTGACTTCGCTTCCCCTTCAACTAGAATGGCTTCGACTCGGCATCGGCATGAGATTTGAGTGAAGCCCGCCACGCGAGGGAGACGACGGCCGTGCGACTGCTCACCGCGATCCCCGTCCACAACGAGGAAGCCTCGCTCGAAACGGTGCTGAGCGAAGTACTTCGGTATGCCGACCACGTGCTGGTCGTCGACGACGGCTCGGTTGACCGCACCCCCGAGCTGCTCCGCGGCTTTCCCACCGTCGAGGTTGTGCGACACGAGCGCAACCTCGGCTACGGAGCGGGTTTACGAACCGCCTTCGAACGTGCGATCGCGGGCGGATACGACGGTCTAGTTACACTCGACTGCGACGGCCAGCACGAACCGTGCCGGATTCCTCGGATCGCCGCGCGGCTCGCCGAGGCCGACATCGTTTCGGGCAGCCGCTACCTGCAGGTCTTCGACCCCGGCCAACGTCCTCCCGAGCAGCGTCGGCGGATCAACGTTGAAATCACGCGGTTACTCAACGAGTGCCTCGGTCTCAACCTGACCGACGCCTTCTGCGGCTTTAAAGCGTATCGAGCAAAAGCGTTGCGCGCGTTCGACATCACCGACCTCGGTTATGCGATGCCGCTTCAGGTGTGGGTGCAGGCGGTCGAGCACGGTCTGACGATCGTCGAGGAAGCGGTGCCTCTGATTTATCTGGACGAGAGCCGCGCGTTTGGCGGCGCGCTCGACGACGCCGAGTACCGCCTGAATCATTATCGACAGGTGTTCGAGGCGGCGGTCAAGCGTTCGGGGCTGACTGTGGTCGGGGGATGTTGTTGATGCGTCCGCGGCGTCTGCGAGCGCCGGGCGACGACGGGGCGGTTTTGGCCGATCCCCCGCTCGGCGAGGCCGCGACGCTCGCGACCGCGAACCGTGCGCGCCTCGAGGCGTGGGATCATGACTTTCAGGGGCGGCGACGTTCGTGGCTGGCGGTCTGCGCTCGGACGCGTCTGCTCGAAACCGCGCGTCGCTATCACGACAAGTTCGGGCTCGACCTGCCCGAGACCCCCCTGCCCGACCCGTCGGCGACGCCCTTCGTGGTGACCGGGCATCAGCCCGAGCTGTTCCATCCCGGCGTTTGGGTGAAGAATTTCGCGACCGACGCGTTGGCAAGCGCGCTCGGCGGCGCGGGCGTGAATTTGATCGTCGACAACGACATCGCGAAGACGGCGGCGATTCGCGTCCCGACCCGCAACGGCGAGGAGATCCGCGCTGTTCGGGCTGAGTTTGACGCCTGGGAGGGCGACGCGCCGTTCGAGGATCTGCTGATTCGCGACCGGTCGCTGTTCGACTCGTTTCCGACGCGCGTTCGGGGCCTGCTCGGCGACCTTGTGGACGACCCGGTGCTCGATCTTTACTGGCCCGAGGTTGCGCGTCGCGCGGCGGGGACGGGGCGCGTGGGTACGTTGTTCGCGACGGCACGGCGGGCGGTCGAGGGGCTGTGGGGCGTCCGCAATTTTGAAGCGCCGCTGGGCGAGGTCTGCGAAACCGAGGGTTTTCTCTGGTTCGCGAGCCACCTGCTGGCGCACGCGGGTCGATTTCAGACGATCCACAACGACGCGCTCGCGGCGTATCGGAAGCTGTACGCGATTCGGAGTCGGAATCATCCGGTGGCGGCGTTGGCGCGCGACGGGGATTGGGTTGAGGCGCCGTTTTGGGTCTGGCGTGCGTCGAGTCCGCGGCGACGTCCGCTTTGGACGCGGCAACGTTCGAAGACGCTCGAACTGCGGATCGGCGGCGAGGACGAGGCGCTGCTCGAGCTGCCGCTGGGGCCCGATCGCGAGGCGTGCTGCGCGGTGGAGCGTCTGGCCGATCTGCCGACGCGCGGCGTGCGGCTGCGGACGCGGGCGCTCACGACGACGATGTTCGCGCGTACGCTGCTCGCCGACCTTTTCGTGCACGGGATCGGCGGTGCGAAGTACGACGAACTCGGCGACGAGGTTTCGCGTCGATTCTTCAACTTCGAGCCGCCCGCGTATCTCACGCTCACGATGACGCGTCGGCTCGGCATCGGTTCGATCGACCCGTCGCGGCCCGACCGCCTCCGCGGCGTCGAGCGCGCGCTGCGCGACCTCGAATTCAACCCCGATCGGCATCTCGACGTCGACGCGACGGCGGCCGGCGACGAGGCGACGCGTCTGGTGGAATCGAAGCGCGCGGCGATTGCTTGGCCGACGGCATCTCGCAAGGAGCGGGCGGCGCGGTATTATGAGGTGCGACGTTGCAACGCGGCGCTTGCGCGGTTCGTGGCGGATCGCCGCCGCGAATTGCAGGCCGCGCGACGCGATTTGATCGTCGACTTGCGTCGCGAACAGACGGCGCGGTCGCGCGAGTACCCATTCATCTTGCACTCGGCGACGGGTCTGCGCGGGACGCTCGGCGGCGTCGTCGCGGCGATCCGGACGTCGCGTTGAACGAAGAATCCGAAAAAAAACGCGCCGACGTCGCGCCTGCCTAGGCGCAACGGCGCGCGGGCGGCCCTAGAATGACATTCAGAGAACGTGAACGGTTGGTCGTCGAGGCGGGCGAACGGGAGTCGCGGAAGCGACCGTTGCCGCTTCGTCGCGTGCGGAAGGTTTTTTCTCCGATGAGCGCACCCGAGCCTGTATCCCGTCTTCCACTGCGACGCGGTACGGTCGAGTTTTGCCAAGGCAGCGAGGCCGACCAAGAGGCGGTCTATCAAACGCTCCTCCACGTCTTCCACGGACCCGACCGCGAGTCGTTTTTGGGCGCGCTCAGCGACCCGAACTATCGACCGGAACAACGCTTGATCGCCAAGGTCGAGCAGCGCGTCGTCAGCCACGTGCACCTGACCGATCGCCGCATCCGTTACGGCTCGGTCGAGCTGCCGATGAACGGCGTGATGTGGGTCGGCACGCTGCCCGAATACCGCGGCCTGGGCTTTGCGCAAAACTTGATGCGCATGGCCGACCAAACGGCTCGGAAACAAGGCGTCGTCGTGCAGGCGCTGACGACCGGGATGCCGAGGTTCTACCTGCCTTTGGGCTGGGGCGTCTGCGGGCGGCAAACCATCGCGCAGACCGCCAGCCGCAACCTGCCGCAGGTCACCGACGGCCTGCTCGAAACCCGCGCGGGCTTGTGGCACGTCCGACCGTGGCGTCAGGTTGAGCTCAACGACCTCATGACGCTCCACGAAAACCAGTTCGGACGCACCAACGGCTCGGTCGTGCGCTCCGAGGATTACTGGCGCTGGATCATCGGCCGCAAATACGCCCACGTCATCTGGGTCGCCTGCCAGGGCGAGACCGTCCGCGGCTACGCCTTCGTGAAGGATCACAAGATCCTCGAAATCGCGACCGACCCGACCTACCCGCAGGCGTTGCGGGCGCTGCTGGGCCGCGTCCGGGCGGAGGCTCTCGAGCGCGCCTACCCCGAGGTGGTCGCGCACGCGCCGGTTGATCATCCCGTCGTCGAGGCGTTCCGCGCCGCGTCGGGCAAAGTGATCGACCAAGATGAATATGACGGCACGACCTCGATGTACCGCATCTGCGACGTCGGCAAGCTGCTGCACGCGATCCTGCCCGAGCTCTCGCGACGCGCGGTCGAGTCGGGCGCGGCGCTGCCGATGGAGCTGGGGCTGACCGTCGACGACGAGCGGTTCATGATCCACATCGAGCCGCGGCGGGCGCGGATCGAGCCGGACAAGCTCAGCCGCCGCCACCTCACGCTCACGCGCGCCTCGGCGACGCGCCTGATCTTGGGCCATACGGGCATCGACGCGGCGGTGGAAGTCGACGGCGCGGAGGCGTCGACCGGCACGGCGCTCGACGCCGCGCGCATTCTGTTCCCCGTCACGCCGATCTGGCGCAGCCCGCTCGACAGCGCCACGGCGTGAGCCGACGCTCCGTCCGCAGCGCCGGGAGTTGCGGGCGATCGAACGGCGGTTGAATGCTAAATGTGTACATGTCGGGTATTGTTGGCCGTGAGCTGATCACACCGGAGAATCGACGAGCCGCGTCAACCTTTGGCCGTCGAAGCGTCCGCCGCGACGTCGGGCGCTTGGTCGCCGGTTGGATTCGCGGGTGTTCGTCGCTTGCGGCTGAGATGTCTCGCTTTGCGCACGTTGACGACCGCCCGCCAAACGTCGTGTCGGTCGAGATTTAGCCCGGTTCGGTTGAGAAATGAGGCGTGAAGCCTCTCGAATTCCTCCGTATAGGGTAGGTCGTCGAGCGTCTTGTTCGTCCTCGTATAAAGTTCGGCGAGCAATATTTTATGTTCCTCGCATAGGCAAATGCGGCTCATGGGTTTGGCTCCGATCCGGGGTCGTCGAGCGCGGGAGCGGCCTCGAGGACGCGAAGAATCTTGGAGGCTCGGTAAACGCGGTTGCGAGTTCGGCCGGTGACCTCTTCAAGGACGCCCTGGCCCACGAGTTGGTCAATCAACTTCTGAGCCGACTGGTGTTTTACGTCGAGTTCCTTCGCGGCTTGGGTCGATTTGATGTACGGGTTAACGAAGAGCATGTCGATCAGCTTGATCATGAGCGCCGAGGTGCGAGCTTTCTGCGAAAGCGCTACCCAGCCATCGCGCAATTTGAAGAGCGCCTTCGACCTCTCAGCGGCGTCAACGGCTTGGTCGGCCACGCCGCGCAGGAAGAATTCGATCCAAGCATTCCAATCGCCCGTTTGGCTCACCTTGAGGAGCAAGCCGTAATACTTCGATACGTGCTTCTCAAAGTAAGCCGAGAGATTGAGAACCGGGTGCGTAAGGGCGCGTGCACGACCGAGCAAGATTGAGATCAGGAGCCGCCCGACGCGACCGTTGCCGTCTTCGAACGGGTGGATGGCCTCGAATTGATAATGGATCATCGCCAGTCGGACCAGCAAGGGGAGTTCGTCTGAGCTGTTCACGAACTTTTCGAGACTTTCCAGGCGTTCGAGGACATGTTCATGCGGCGGCGGGACGTAGCTCGCGTCTTCAATCCTTTCGGTCCGCGAGATGAAGTTCTGCTTCTTTCGGAACGCTCCCGGCGATTTATCCGAGCCGCGGACCCCTTCGAGAAGGATTGCGTGCAGCTCCTTGACGACGGCGAGGGAGAACGGCACGTGCTTGAGTCGATCGAGCCCGTGGTCGAGGGCCCTGACGTAGTTGTAGACTTCGCCGACGTCCGGGGCGGACTGAGTCGACTCGGGGTTCATCTCGAAGAGATAGATGTCATTAATCGAGGCGACGGTACCCTCGATGCGGCTGGAGAGGACCGCCTCGCGCCGAACGAAGCTGCGCATGAGCAGTTCAGGGGCCGGTAGCCCCGTGATGCTGCCCTCGAGTCGGCCGAGAGCGCGGTCGGCGGTCGACAGGGCATTAATCAGCGAGACGTCGAAACGGAGTTCCGGCGGAAGGTCGCGGGGAACGCAGGTTTCGAGACCGGCCGTGTTACGCACGAACCGAATCCAGCCTTTGTCATCGAAGTCGTTTTTGTTCATGGGGTTTGCCGCTATGATGCTTAACCGTCACACGGGACGCCGCTATGACGGATTAGCCTTCGTAGTCATCATAGCCGAGCTGTTGATGTGTTTCAAAAGGTTGCAGGGATTGGACTTATTGCGTTGTTCTGTCCTGGGGACACGTTGTTCGAAAGCCCTACTCAGGTTCCCGCCCCGGGGCGTTTTGTTCGCGTCGCGAGTGCGCGCAGGGTGAGGACGACTCCCGCCGCGGCGCAGATCGCCAGGCCGGCGATCGAGATCAGAGCGCCGATGCGGAACGAGTTCGGCTCGTAGGTGTAGATCAGGTGGTGCGGGCCGGCGGAGAGTGCCGCGCCGCGCATCATGCGGTTGGCGCGGTGGATGGTCGCGGGCGCGCCGTTGTCGGTGAGCTTCCAGCCGGGGTAGTAGACGTCGGCCAGGACGAGGACGCCCGGTCGTTCGAGCGCGACGTCGAGTTCGACGCGTTGCGGGTCGCGGCGCGTGAAGGTTGCGGTTTCGCTCGCGATCGGCGCCGAGCCGGGGAGAAACGGCTGCAGGACGCGCGCGTCGCCGGTCTCGAACCACGCGAGCGACTTCGGGTCGTACGCGATGCGTTCGGGATCCATCCAGAGGCCGTCGGAGGCGTAGAGGATCTCCATGATCGGGCCTTGGCGGGCCTCGCGGTCGAGTCCGACGAGATCCGGCAAAAAAAGGCCTTGGTGGACGACCCAGGCGCGGGGATAGACGGTGCGGTTGCGTCGGATTTGGAAGTCCGAGTTCTCGGCCCAGTCGCGTTCGGCTTTTTCGTCTTGGGGGCTTTGCAGGGCGTCGGCAGGGGGATAGATCCGCTCGGTGTCGGCGAGGAACGACGCGAAGCCGCGGTCTTCGTCATTCCAGTGGTTGGGGACGTACGGCAGGACGAAGTAGCGCGTGTTCCACATGTCGTAGGAGCGTCGCGGGAAGTAGACGAACTGTTGGCCGGGCGTGGCGTTCAGGAGGCGTGCGAGTCCGGGGGTCATCGTGCGGTTGAAGCCGGCGAAGAAGAACAGGTAGTCGAACAATTCGGCGGTGCCGATGGTCTGGGTGTATTCGACGCCCTCGTTGATGCCGTACTTCGGTTGGAGCGTTTGTCGTTCCCAGTCGACGATTTCGCTGCCGCGGCGGTCGGAGCGCGTTTGGAGCCAGGCGACGGGGCTCCAGGTGGGCATGCGGTGGATTCGAAACGGGCCGGGCGAGGGGTGGTCGCGCTCGGCGGCTTCGATGAGCGCGGCGACGCGCGTTTTGCCTTCGAGCAGCGTCTGCGGGATCGTCAGGACGTAGCGCGAGTTCGCGCAGGCGAGGTCGAGTGCGACGAGTGCGACGACGCCGGCGTCGAGAAAGGGGGATCGACGTCGGCGCGCGCGGCGCACCAGCGTCCAGCCCGCGGCGACGACGATCGTCGCCTGCGCGATGCCGAGGATGAGCAGGCGGAACGCGCCCGCGGGGTCGCTGGGTCCGAAAATCGAGGTTGACCGCGCGGCGTTGCGGAGTTCGAGCGTCTTGAAGATGTGCGGTCGGAGCGCGAACGATCCCGCGGCGGCGAGCGCGAGCACCACGAGGAGGCTGATCGCGACGCGTCCGAAGCGACGCCGCGCGCGCGCGGACATTCCGTCCCACCCCAGGCCGGCGAGCGCCGCGATCCCGAGTACGGTGAAGGTCAGCAGCTTGCTCGGATAGCGGAATTGTCGAAAGCCGGGCAGGAGGATCGAAAGCAGCCAGTAGAACGATCCGTCGCCGTCGCGGAGCGCGCCGTCGAGGCGGATGCCGACGCCTTCGGTGGGGTCGTGCGGGGCCGTCAGCGAGGCGATCGTCGGCGACCATCGCGCCCACCAGAGCGGTCCGGTGAACTCGCCGAGGCTCGCGACCAAAGTGACCAGCGCGATCGCCGACATCCAGGCGCGCTCGGGACGTCGCGCTTTGAGCCGGAACGTCGCCGCCGCGAGCGCGAGCGCAAACACCCCCATGTAGAGCGACGGCACCCAGATCTCGCGGTGATTTCCGGTCGGCACGACGCCCAGCCACGAGGCGCTGCCGGAGAAATTGTCGCCGAAGGCGTTCGGCACGACGAGTTCGAGCAGTCGCGCGGTCTCAAGGCTGAACGGGTAAATGTCGTGCGGCGCCCCGCCCGCGGCGCGTGTCGTGAGGCTCGTGAACTCGAAGACCGGCAGCAGTTGCGCGGCCGTCAGCATGACCGCCAGCGACCCCGCCAGGGCCAGTCCCGCGAACTTCGCGATCAAGCCCGCGGGGTCCCCCGCCCGTTTCAGTCTCCAAAACATGCGCAGCGCGATCACGCCCCAAATTGCCGCGACGACCGGCGAGGCGTACGGCATCCAGGGGAGCGCGACCGGCGGGTATCGCGGACCTCGAAACCGCGGCAGGACCGCCGCCAGCGCGATCGTCGCCGCGGTCCAGGCCGCCGCGATCGCGAATCCGAGCGCGATTTTGAGCGCGAGCGATCGTCGCCGCCGCTTCGGGCTCGATCCGACCGGCCGGCGCGCGAGCAACAGCGCGTATCCGCCCGCGCACAGTCCCGAAACGTACGCCGTTTGCGGGTCGCCGCCGAGCGTTTGCAGCGCCAGCACCGCCGCGAGCTCAAGCAACGCCCACGGACGCTGCTGACGCAGCCAACGGTCGATCGCGCGGATGCCCAACGGCAACCACGCGGCACCCACCAGAAACACGATGTTGCAGTATTGAAACAGGATCGGCACGCCGAACGCGTACGACAGCCCGGCGAGCATCGCGCCGCCCCAGCGCACCTTCCAATGCCGCATCAAGAGCACCATTGCCAGGCACGCGAGCGCCACGTGCGCGACCGCGTAGACCCGCGCGGCCCGCGCGTAAGGCAAGAGCCTGTAAATCACCTTGCCGGGATAGAGAACCGCGGCCGTCGGGTTGCCCAAGAGCGGCATCCCGGCGTTTTCCTCGGGCTCCCAGAGCGGCAGACGCCCGGCGTTCCACTCGCGCTCGACGCGCTCGTAGAGCGGGTAATAGAAGTGTCCCGCGTCGCGATAGGCGAGTTGTTCGCCGTCCCAGAGCGCGCGGCCGAAGCACGCCCACGCCAGCACGGCGACTCCGATTGCCGCCGCCGCGATCGGTCCCAGGCGTCGCATCAAAATTAGCCCGTGCCTTTGAGGTCCAAGCGCGTCGCCCGCGTCGCGCGTCCCCAAAGGCTAGCACGCGGCGCGCGGCGTCAACAAGCCGGACGCGATCGACAATCGGCCTTGCGAGCACCCAAGCATCGCCGCGAATTCGGCGGGCCCGCCGTCGTCGACGGACCCGCGGCGCGCGCCGCGCCGCCCCCAAAAGCGTTGCAATCGTCAAGATCTCGCGCGCCGAGGGGTCCCAAGACGGGGCCGTCGCTGGACATAATCAATTACGACGACTACGATTCCAGCGGAGGGATCGCGAAGTCCCGCGGCGCCGGGGGATTGCCGTAGACGCGCGGATCGCCGATCCTGGTCACTGCGCGGCGGTGGTGTATCATGACGCGACGCTTCTCGCGACGCGGAAGGACATCGACGTTGAGCACGCAAGCGGCGTCGCTCTCGCTGGAGGACGTCGAAACAGCCGGGTCCGGCGCTCGCCGCGGCGGTCCTTCGCAACGCGACCAGACCGAACCGCGGCTTGACGTCAAAGTCCACTCACCAACGATCAGGAGCAAAACGTTGGCCATCGCGCTGATCATCGAGGATCACGCCGATCAGGCCGACATGCTCGCGCGCGTGCTCCGTCTGCATCATTACGACACGCACCTCGCGGCCTCGGGCGAGGAAGGCCTGCGGATGGTCCGCGACTGCGCCCCCGACGTCGTCTTGCTCGACCTGATGCTGCCCGACCTGAACGGATTTGAAGTCTGCAAGCGGATGCGGGCCGATCAGCGGACGATGCTCACGCCGGTGGTGATGGTCACCGCGCTCGGCGACGCCGACCATCGCCGCAACGGCTTCCGCGTCGGAGCGAACGCCTATCTCGCCAAGCCGTTCGGCATCGCGGAGTTGCTCAAAGCGCTCGACGCGGCGCGGCTCTGGCTCGATCAAATCCATCGACGCTCGCTCCAGGCCGAGATTCAGGTCGAGCTCGACAGCGAGATCGCGCTGCTCCAAGAGCTGAACGACCTGCTCCTGCACGTGTGCCGCGCCGCGCCGATGAGCGAGGAGCAAGTGCTCCAGCTTCGTCAGGCCGTGATGGAGATGGCGCACAACGCGATCGAGTGGGGCAATCAACACGACGCCG
Organism: Planctomycetota bacterium; assembly: GCA_021777845.1. GTDB lineage: Bacteria > Planctomycetota > Planctomycetia > Isosphaerales > Isosphaeraceae > JAJYDB01. The sequence continues at coordinate 5,079 of JAJYDB010000069.1, read as the reverse complement.
AACGCGTCGTCCGCGTCACCTACCGATTGCACCAGGATCGCGTCGAGATCATCGTGCGCGACGAGGGGACCGGCTTCAACCCCGGCGACGTCCCGCACGCGGCGCGCTCGGGCGACCCGATCACTCATCTCGACGTCCGCGAACGCCTCGGGCTGCGCGCCGGCGGCTTCGGAATGATGATTTCGCGCGGCATGGTCGATGAACTGCGCTATAATGAAATCGGAAACGAGGTCACGCTCGTGAAGCGGTTTCGCCCGCTTTGACGCTCGCTCTCAGCCTGAATCATGGGCTGTTATCCCCCCGAGGGCAGTGGGCCATGAATGCCGAGCGGCCGACGCTGCTGGTTGTCGACGACGAACCCGAGGTCTTGCGTTCCGTGCGCGACCTCCTGCGGCTCGACTACAACGTCCTGACCGCCGAACGCGGCGAGGAAGCGCTCCGGCGGCTCGACGAAAACGGCGCCGTCCACGTGGTGATGTCCGACCAGCGGATGCCGGGCCTCTCCGGCGTCGAGTTGCTCCGCGAGGTGAAGCGGCGACGTCCCGAGGCGACCCGCCTGCTCTTCACGGCGTATGCCGACGTCAAGGCCGTCATCGATGCGATCAACCAAGGCAGCGTGTTTCGATACATCACGAAGCCCTGGGATCCCGACGAGTTGCAGACGGTGGTTCGGCAGGCGGTCGAGCATCACGACCTCTTGGTCGAGAAGGAGCGGCTGATCGTCGAGCTCCGCGAGGCCAACCGGCGTCTGATCGAGGCGAACGGGCTGAAGCGGACGTTCCTCGAGGTCGCCAGCCACGAGCTGAACACGCCGGTCGCGGTCATTCTGGGACTGACCGAGCTGCATAAGTTGTCGCTGGCGGCGGGCGTGTCTCTGCCGGACGACTGGGTCGACCGGATCCACGCCGCGGGCAAGCGTCTGGCGGCCTCGAACGAGCGGATGCTCAAGCTCGTCCAGAACGGCGAGTTCCGCGCCGGCCTGAGCCTCGAACGCTTCAATCCGCGCGACGTCCTCAACGCCGTCCTCGCCGACCTCGCGCTCTATCTCGACGTCCGCGGCCAGCACCTCGACGTCGCGATCGAACCGGAGGTCGCCGACATCGAGGCCGACCGGTCGAAGTTCACCGACATTTTCGTCAACCTGCTGCTCAACGCGATCAAATTCACGCCGGACGGCGGCACCATCGGCGTTCGCGGCGGCACGTCCGGCCCCGACCAAGTCTGGTTCGAGGTCCGCGACCAGGGCACCGGCATCGACCCGCGCGACCGTCCCTATCTGTTCCAGCCGTTTTTCACCGGCTTCGACACGATGCACCATTCCTCGGGCGACTACCAGTATTGTAAACGCGGCCTTGGTCTCGGGCTCTGCCTCGTGAAGACTTTCGTCGATCTGCACGGCGGCGCCGTCGACGTCGAGACCGCGCTCGGGACCGGCTCGACGTTCCGATTCACGCTGCCCAGACGAGCCTCCCGCGTCGCGTCGGCGTCGTCGACCGGCGCGGCGTCGGTCAAACTTTGAGTCGCTCGCACGCCTCGCGATAACCGGGCGCGGGGCGTCCGCATTCGCTCGCGGTCACACGTGCCAGCGCCACGAGCTGTCGCCAACGGAACACGGGCCGGGTCGAGGCGAACTCCTCGCGGACCGTGTGGTAGTACTTCTCCGCGTGCAGCGCGCCGTCTTCGCTCACGGCGTATTTGAGCAGCAGCGCGAACAACGGCGCGGGATCGTGACCGAGCGTGCCCGCCCGATGCGCGAGCGCCGAGGCGATCTCTTGTTGATTCGCCTGGATCGCGGCTTCGGTCTCGGCCAGGAGCCGCTTCGGGTCGGTTGTTTTGACAGTCTCGAGGATCTCGACGAGCGGCCGCGGGGTCCACTTCAGGAAGTCGTCGCCGCGCGCTCGGCGATCGCGGGCAACCTCGTAACCGGCGAGGATCAAACAGGCCGCGGCGTTCCGCGGGTTCACGACGCGCGCCATATTCCGCCAGGCGTTGACGGCGTCGCTTGCATGCACGCCGATCGAGTCGCCGTGCACGCTGCCCGGCGGCTTGCCGGGCGATGCCCAGCGCTCCGGGCGGCCGGCGTCGCGCAGAACGAGTTGATTCGCGGCCAGCGCGATCGACTCGCCGATGTCGCTCGGGTCGATGCCCTCCGCCAAAGCCGCGGCGACCGCGTCGGCGGCCGCGGGCGGGCTCGACTCGAAAATCGTCGTGCACATCGACGCCACCCACTCGGCGCCCGGTCGTTTCGTGCCGGGGGACGTCCGCGGGAGTCGATGTTGATCGAACAGCCTCGGCAACAGGGCGCGCGGTTCGTCGGCCGCGACGGGGCGGTTCGCGTCGCGCTCGTTCCGGACGCAGTAACGCACCGATTGACGCAGCATCGTGTGTGCCTGCTCCTTGCCGACGACGTCGAGCAGCTCCCAGGCGCGATACGGCAGCACGACGCGATGGACCTCGGTGTTGTCCTCGACCGTGAGCAGCAGGCTGTTGAAAGCCTCGTCGGGTGATCCGGCGGCGATCGCGGCGAAGCTCCGTTCGGCCTCGTTCATGTCGCGCTTGCGGACGGCGTCCCGCAGTGCCGCGCCCGCTTCGCGACCGTCCGACAGAACGCCAGGCTTCACCGTTCGCAGCACTTCCGAGTCCCGGCCGCCGTGCTCCTGGATGCGGTTCGTATTGCGATACAGCACCTTCAGGATCGGCAGAGCGCTGCGTTCCGGCGGCAGCTCTCGCGCCATGTGATACGCCGGCGCAAGCGCCATCAACGTGTGGAAGCCGACGTAATCCTCGCCGCCGAACGTGCGCGCGTTCGCGAGCGCCGCCGCCGCCGTGAGCTGCTTCAACTCGGTGCCGGCTTTAATCTTCGCGACCAGAACCGACACCAGATCTCGAACCGGCGTCTCTTGCATCAGGCCGACGAGCGGTTCGAGGTCTCCGAACGTCAGCCGCTCCCCCTCGTGGTCGTCGGCCCAGGCGGACGCGAGCCCCATATCGAACGCCGTGCCGAATCCGACTCCAGCGACCAACATCCCCCGACCGACGTCCCCGAGAAACCCTCGACGCGTGCGCTGCGTAAACATCGATTGGTCCTTTCCGATGCGGTCTCCGCGGCGTACGCGGGCGGACTCTGGTGCGAGCCCGTCGTGAACGCCGATTTTCCGACCCTCCATCAGCATATCCATGAGCGGCCGAGGAAGCGATAAAAATGCAAATTCGCGCCGCCGGAGCCTCGCCCGGCGACTGGGCTTGACGGAAATCGTGATCTGAACAAGATGTCGGCCCAAGGATCGGGTGGATCGAGTCACGGAGGGCGACCAATGAGAGACCAACGTCGAATTACGCCGCGGGTATTGGCCGTGGGCATCGCGGGCACGGCGCTGCTTGTCGCCGGCGCCTATCTTGGATATCAAACCTGGACCGGCAAGACCGCGAAACGAACCGCGGTCAACTACAGCGCCGCGATGTCGCCGCGCGAGATCGCCGTCGGATTGCGCGAAAGCGACGCCCGCGCGTTGATGGCGCTCGAAGCCAAGCTGCGCATGATCCCCACCGTTGACGACGCCCGCGCCGCCCGCGCCGCCGCCGGCAACGACCCCTCGAAGCCGCAATCCGCCGCCCCCGCCCCCGAAATCAAGGCGCTCAGCGACGCCGACGCCGTCGAGTGGATCGAAGCGCTCGGCGGCCTGCGCGCGGGCTTCCTCAAGCTCAGCACCCGCGGTCGCGTCCTCGGAATGGTCGCCGCGAGTCGGATCCTGAGCTTTTACGCGGTCGAGCCCTGCCCGACGCATTGGGTCGAAGCGCTCGCGCCGCTGCATGATATGTTCACCGCCGGACTTGCCGATCCCGACCTCGAGGTCCGGTCCGCCGCGCTCAATCAGGTCGCTCAATTCTGGAGCTGGCTGCCCGGTCGGACCCCGCTTCCGGCCGAAGAATTCGAGCTTGCGAGCTGGAAGGACGGCTTCATCGCGCAGGTGACGCGACGTCTCGGCGACCGCGAGCCGCAGTCGCGTCTAGCGGCGATCGCGTGCCTCGGCAAGCTGCCGATCGACTCCGCCGCCGCGCCCGCCGTCGCGTACATCGACGACCGCGACAGCGCCGAGGTCCGCCAACAGGTGCTCGCGTCGTTCGCGAGCCGCCCCGAGTTGCTCAGCGACGACGTCGTCTTGAAGCGGATGTACGACACGTCCGCGAACGTTGCCGAAGTCGCCGAGATCGTTCTCCGCACCCGCGGCCTCACTCGCGAGCAAATCGGGCTTGGCCGGATGATCTATCACCCCCGTCCCGAGCTTCGCGCCTCGGTGATCCCCATGCTCAAGGATCGCAACGACATCGACCCCGTGGTCTGGCTGCTGCAGCTTTCGCGCGACGAGGACGAGTCGGTCCGCGCCGGAGCCGCGGCGGCGCTCGCGGAACGCGGCACGCCCGAAGCGCGTCGCCGTCTGCTCGAAATGGCGTCGAAAGACGCGTCCAAGGTCGTCCGTCAGGCTGCCGGCAAGGGAATCATGCCGACGACCGACACCACCGCGGCGCTCCCCCCCCTGCCCGACGCCAACGCCGCCGGACTCAAAGCCAAGGCGAACTGAACGCCGCGCCGCCGCAAGCGATCTCCAACATCCAAAACGCACGGGCCGACGTCCACGCGACGCTCGGCCCGCGTTCGTTTCCGGTCAATGATGATGGTAGGTCGCGATTGTCGCCGTGTCGTCGTGCCGCAACGCGTGGTCCTGGTCGCGCGGCAGATACCTCGACCCGAGCAGGAAGAAGACCACCCCCGAGGCCAGCACCGGCAGAACAGTCAGCATCCCGACGGTAAGGTTCGCCCCCTTCACCGGCGCCGCGCCGATGTCCGCGAACATCCGTCCGACGAGCGAATCCGCCACCGCCGGCTTGCCGAATATGTCGGCGATCAGCCCGATCACGTTCGGCGAGCTGATGTCGCCGAACAGGTGGATCAGAAAGACGTTGAGCGCGAAGCCCGCGGCGCGTCGGTTCGGCGGCACGACGTTCGCCGTGACGGTGTTGCTCGGACCCAGGACCATCGAGATCAGCAGCATCGCGAGAAACAAAGACGGCAGTGCGATG
>JAJYDB010000333.1 GCA_021777845.1 Planctomycetota bacterium | reverse complement strand
ACGCAACGGCGTTGGCCTTCTTTTGCTTGTCGGGCATGTCGAGCGGCGCGACGGCGGCGTTCGCGATCGCGTCCAAGTCGATCAGCTTGGCGAGCGCGGCGAGGTCGCCCGCCTTGACCGCGGCCTCGACCGCGTGTCCAAAGCGCGCGGCCTTCGCGTCGGTCAGAGGCGTGATTTTGCCCGCCGGGACGCCCTCGGGCGGCTTCCCGACATCGGGATTCGCACCGCAGCCGGCGCACGCCGAGATCATCAAGAACACGGCAACGCGGCGACGTGCGGTCATGATGCGAAGACTCCGTTGCACAAGGGCGCGACGAACGCGACTCGTTCACAGAGGCGTTCCGCGGACCGGGGTCCAGGGACTGAAGGCCCCGACGGCGTGCACTTTCAGCTTGCGTTTCCAAATCTTGCCGCCGCCGAAGGCATAGAGTGTATCGAGGTCCGGGCCGCCGATACAGAGGCCGACGACGCGGGCGCGGTCGGGCAGGGGGAGGATCACCTGCGTCGGTCCGTCGTCGGCGCAGACCTGCACGCCCCAGCGCGTCGCGACGAACATCTGCCCCTCCTTGGCGTAGCAGACCGACTCCGCGCCGGCGTCGTCCTCCCAGTCGGGGACGTGCAGCCAAAAGAAGCGCTCTTTGTCCGCGAGCGTGCCGTCGGGGTTGATCCTGTAGCTGTAGACCCACTTCGACGCGCCGTCGGCGACCGACAGCAGCCATTGGTCGGGCCGATACGCCAGCCCCGTCGCGCGCTTCAAGCCGGCGTCCACCCGCGTCTTCTTGCCGTCCTTGACGAACCAGACCGAGCCCGACCCGCCGGGACCGTCGGCATTCAACGTCACGTACAGACCGCCCCCCGGCATCGCGAGCAGGTGGCGTCCGGGCAGGCCGTCGGCGACGAGGCTCGCCGCGCCGGCGCCGTCGTAGCGCACCACCTTGCCGGTTGCGCCCGAGACCGCGCACAGACGTCCCTCGGCGTCGCAGGTCAAGCCGTCGGCGCGGCCCGCGTCGGGCACGAACACGCTGATCTTGCCGTCGCGACCGATGCGTTCGACCGCGTCGGCGGCGGCGTTGACGAAGAAGACGTCCCCACGGGCGTTGCAGACGGGGGCTTTGGCGTCGCGCGGGGCGTCGTCGACGAGCCGCCAGGGTTCGCCCGGCAGGATCACGTCGCGGACGCGGGGCGCGCTTGCGCCCGCCTCCACCGGCCGCGGCCAATCCTTCCAGAGGTAGCTCATCGCGGCGCGGAATTGGTCGAAATAGCCCGCGCCGTGGCCGCCGTTGATAATCTTGAAAACGTAGTCGTAGCCCGAGAACTTGAGCGCTTTGTCCATCTCCTGATCGAGCAGGAACCAGTCGCCGGCGCAGTTTTCCATGTCGTGCGTGCCGGTGGTCAGATAGGCGCGGATCGGCTTCGCCTCGAACTTGCGGACGAGCGTCGGGAACTCGTGCCCGCCTCGAAACGCGACGAAGCTGCCGCTCACCGCGTAGACGCGGCTGAAGGCGTCGGGACGCTCCCAGGCCGCGTTGAACGCCGTGATCCCGCCGCTGCTGCCCCCCGCGATGCAACGGTCGTTCCCGCTCGGCGACAGCTTGAGGTTGTACTCCCGCGCGATCTGCGGCAGCAGCTCGTCGACGAGAAACCGGACGTTGTTGTCGCCCACGCCGTCGTACTCGAAGCATCGATTGCGGCGGCCCGACGTCCCTTGCACCGTCGCGGGCAGATCACCCGGCCGCACGAACACGCCGACCGTCACCGGGATCTCCTTCGTCGCGATCATCGTTTCGAGCAGCGCCTTCTCCGCGGCGTTGTAGCCGTCGGTCTTGACGTAAACACACGCCGGCCGCGAACCGTCGTACTGCCGCGGGATGAATACCGTCACCGCGCGGACCGTCCCCGGAAAGACCGCGCTGCGCGCGAAGGTAAACTCCTTCAAGACGCCGCGCGGCACGTCCTCGGGCTTGATCTCGGGCGGGACGTACGCGACGGGCCCGCTCTCGGCCGCGACGCTCGGCGGCGACGTCCCCGCCAGCGGTTTCATGACCCAGCGCAGATGCGTGTCGCCGGGCCGATTCGACCAGAGGTCAACCCGCGCGCCGGGCTTCGCGACCCCCCCGAAGTGGTCCAGCCCTTGGCCCGCCGCGTGCGCCGGCAGCAGGCAGTACGAGCCGTCGTCGTCGTTCCTCACAAGCCTCCAACGCTGCCAAGGCCGGCCGCGGTCGGCCTCGAGGACCGCCGGCGTCCCCATCGCGTCCTTGCCGCGCGCGATCGCAAGCGCCAGCGTCGGGCTCGACAGCGGTCGAATCGCGCACCACCCGTCCGCTTGCGGAGTCACGACCCACTTCTGATTCGCACCCCCCGCCGGCTTGCCGATCGACACCACGCCGCCGTCGGTCGTCCCCGCGCCGACCGCCTCCAAGACGAACGCCGGCGCGCTCGACGGCACGATCGCGTACGCGCCCCAGTCCTCCGCCCACGCCGCCGCGCTCGACGTCAGTCCCGCGCCAAGCAACGCCAGACTCGTCGCGATCCGCCCGCCGGTCAACCTGTGAAGCATCGTCGTCGTTCCCCCGCGGTCCCGCCTCGCCTCGCCGACCGCGCCACGATACCCGTCGAAGCGACGACGTCGCAACCGCCGCGCTTGACAAACCGACCGCGCGAAGCGAGAGTTAATCAGGGAATACGTGCGTGCCCGTAGCTCAACTGGATAGAGCGTTGCCCTCCGAAGGCAAAGGTTACAGGTTCAACTCCTGTCGGGCATAGTCGATGGTTCGCCTGCCGGTCTCGCTCGACGCTTTTGCAGCCGCTCGCCGGCGATCGGGAGCGGCTCCCGCCCTCAACACGAGTCGTGCGCCGCCATGATTAGCCTAGCTCGTCCTCAGCGTGCGATGCGGACAATTCTGATCACGGCCGCGCTCGGCGCGAGCTTGGCTCCGCCGTCGCCCGCCGCGGACCCGCCGCGCGTCAACTTCACGCGCGACGTCCGCCCCATCCTCGCCGACAAATGCTTCACCTGTCACGGTCAAGACGCCGCGAAGCGCAAAGGCAAGCTGCGTCTGGACGTCGCCGCAACGGCTTACGCCGCGGGGGCTTCGGGCGAGCGCGCGATCGTTCCGGGCAACGCCGACGAAAGCGAGCTGATCGCGCGGATCGCTTCGAGCGACCCCGCGCAACGCATGCCGCCGCCCAAGAGCGGCAAGACGCTCACCGCCGACGAGGTCGCCAAGCTCCGCCTTTGGATCGCGTCGGGGGCGAAATACGAGCGGCACTGGGCGTTTGACCCGCCCGTGAAGTCGCCGTTGCCGCAACTCGACGGCGCGGCCGAATCGAACCACGCGAACCACGCGATCGACGCCTTCGTCCGCGCGCGGCTCGCGCAAGAGCACCTGCGGCCCGCCCCGCCCGCCGACAAAACCACGCTCGTCCGCCGCCTCAGTCTCGACCTGATCGGCCTGCCGCCGACCGTCGAGGAGGTGGACGCGTATCTCGCCGATACGAGCCCCGACGCCTATCAAAAGGTCGTCGACCGCCTGCTCGCCTCGCCGCGTTACGGCGAGCGCTGGGGCCGCTGGTGGCTCGACGCCGCGCGCTACGCCGACTCCGACGGCTTCGAGAAGGACAAGTCGCGCCAGGTCTGGTTTTACCGCGATTGGGTCGTCGCCGCCTTCAACCGCGACCTCCCCTACAACCAATTCGTGATCGAGCAGATCGCCGGCGACCTGCTCCCCGGCGCGACGCAAGACCAGCGGGTCGCGACCGGCTTTTTGCGGAACTCGATGATCAACGAAGAGGGGGGCGTCGACCCCGAGCAGTTCCGCATGGAGGCGATGTACGACCGCATCGACGCCGTCGGCAAGGCCGTGCTCGGGCTCACGATCCAGTGCGCCCAGTGCCACGACCACAAGTACGACCCGATCAAGCAGGCCGATTACTACCGGCTGTTCGCGTATCTGAACAACGCGCACGAGGCGAACATCGTCGTTTACACGCCCGCCGCGCAACGCAAGCGGGCTGAAATCGCGCGCGGGATCGACGCGATCGAAGCCGAGCTGCGGGCGTCGAACCCCGACTGGCTGGACCGCATGACGAGCTGGGAGTGGGAACGTCGCGCGCGGCATCCCGAGACGCGCTGGACCGTCGTCCGGCCCGCGGTCGACGACCTCTCGAACGGCGGCTCGAAGTACCGCCCGCTCGCCGACGGCTCGTTCTTGCAGGAAGGCTACGCGCCGACGAAGCATCGCGTGAAGATGACGGTGAAGGTCGATGAACCGTCGATCGCCTCGTTCCGTCTCGAGCTCATGAACGACCCGAACCTGCCCTG
>JAJYDB010000332.1 GCA_021777845.1 Planctomycetota bacterium | reverse complement strand
CGTCGACGACGCCGAGCGCGGCGAGCGTCTTCTTGAGCGCGAAGCGATTCTCGAACTTGAACTTCGGCAGCGCCAGCTCGATGTTCGCCGACTTCATCTGCGCCAGCCGATCGAGGCTGAACTCGGCCTCGACCCCCGCGAGCGCCGCGACGCCGTCGAACGTCGCGTCGGACCCCGGCTTCGGCAAAATCACCACCATCGAGAGCGCAAAGCGTCGGTAGGGCAGCTCGAGCGCCGCATAAGTGCCCGCGTCCACATAATTATAATCGCCGGTGCGGTGCATCATCGGCACGGTCGCGCGCCGCGCGCGATCGACGAAAAACGGCTCGTCCTTCGTCTGCGACTTCGCGAACGGCTCGGCCCACCCGGCCTTCATGTAAACCGCGTTCGTGAGCACCAGACGCGTCGACGAGTTCACGTCCCCTTTTTTGAGCAGGTCTTTGATTTTATCGTGCGTTTGCGCCTCGACCCACTGATTGATCACGCCGCGCGCGGCGTCGGGGCTCGCTTTGAAGTCGACGCGTCGGAGCGCCGCGCCGAAGTGCTCGTCGACGATTTTGAGATACGCCGGCAAGAGTTCGACCCCCTCTTGACCCCAGAGCGCGTTCGCCGTCGAGAGCTGAAAGTCTCCGGCCTTGCCTGCGTCGTTGATCGTTTTCGCGAGCGCGCCGAGCGCGGCGTAGGTGTGGTCGTCGCGCGGGCCGAGGTGCAGGGCGCGGGCGAGCTGCGCGGCGGTCGCGCCGTCCGCGCCGGGGTACGCGAGCGCAAACGCCGACGCGATCCCGTACGGCGAGGCGAGCAGGTTGCCGGGGGTCGTGCGCAAGCGCGCGTAGAGATCGAGCGCGAATCGGTTGTTGTTTTCAGCGGCGCGAAGCACGGACTGCTCCTTGCCGGCGACGGCCGGCGCAGGTTCGACCGCGGCGGCGGCGGCCGGAAACGCGGCGAGCAGCGCGACGACGGCAAGCGGCAAAGTCCAGGTCGAGCGCATGCACTCGCTCCAAGTCGGGTCGCGGACGGCGTCGGCTTCACGAGCCGTCGAGAAATTTGAGCAAGTCGGGTAAATGGACCGGTTTCTGCAAGAGAAGGTCGACGCCGAGCCTGCGCAGCGTCCCCAGCCGGGCGGGGTCGGTCGCGCCGGTCGTGACGACCACGCGGGTCGCGATTTGCCGGTCGCGGATCGACTTCAAGAGCACCGCGCCGTCGCCGTCGGGAAGCATTAGGTCGAGCACCACCAGTCTGGGCAGATCGTGCAGCTTCCGCAAGCCCTCGGCGAGCGTCGAGACCGCCACGACCTCCCAGCCCCGGCGACGAATGATCAACGTCAAGGCCCGCGCAGTCGACGCGTCGTCCTCAACCAACAGGAGCCATGGCTTGACCTCGGATATCGGTTCGAGGTCCGCTCGGCTCGTGCTCGACGTGTCCGTGCTCGATAAGGGCGTGCGGCAACGCGATCGTGAATCGGCTCCCTTGTCCGAGCCGGCTGTCGAGGTGCAACTCCCCCCCCAGACGCCGAGCAAGCCGCCTAGCAATCCCCAGGCCGAGGCCAAATCCCTTGGAGCTGTCGCGTTCACGATTGTGGACCTGGAAAAAGTCCTCGAAAATCGCGTCCCGAAGCTCGACGTCAACACCCGGACCCGTATCGGTGACGTGGATTTGGAACCGAGTGGGCGTCGCTTCAACGGCAACCTCAATCAACCCCTTCACCGTAAATTTGACAGCATTGTCAAGCAGATTCAACAAAATTCGCTCCACTTTGACGCGATCCGAGCGCAACAACAGTCCCGGCGGCGTTTTGACCCGCAGCGCAAGCTGCTTCGCCTCCGCCCGCGGACGCACCTGCGCCAGCACCGACGCGAGCGACTCGGTCAGGTCAAACGGCTCGATTTCGACCATCTCCTCGGTCCAATCCAACCGCCCCAGCTCGAGAAAACCGTTCAGCAAGTCCGACGCCGTCCGCACGCAATGCTTGATTTGCTCGAGGTCGTCGACCACCAGGTCGTTCTCGCCCGACTGCGCATGCAGCTCCGCCAACTCGGCGTGCAGCAACAAACCATTCAAAGGCGTGCGCAAATCGTGGCTGATCGCGTTCAGAAAGTAGCTCTTGGTGCGCGCCGTCGCGCGCGATTCCTCAAGGTCGCGCTCCAGGTCGGCACTCCGGTGCAACTCGCTGTAAATCACCTGCAAACCACGCGACCGAAGCGCGTACCGCCACGTCGTATACACAAGCCCAATCATGACGATGTCATACAAACGCCACGCCGGCCAGACCAATTTCAACGGGATAAACAAATACCCGCACGCGCCGCAGACCAGGAAAATCACCTTCATCCCGCGCAACGCACTCTTCGCCGGTCCCTCGGGCAGCAACCGCTCGTTCCGCATCCAATGCAACGCGATCACCACGTAACCCAGCCAAACGGCCACGTCGAGAGCGAGCGTCAGCCCGATCCAAAACCAGTCGTCGGCCATGCAATGCGTCAGCGGCATATAATGCCGGTCGCCGCCCGCAAACCACTGAAAAAACCTGCCCAACCAGTCCATCCCACGGCCCCACATGTCTGTGATCCGCGCGGTCGACGTCAAGTCCCAACTACAGCCTAGGTCACCGCTGCAACAACGTGCTCGAAAGGCGGACGCGGGCAATCATCACCCGCGCGGCCCGCAACGCGTAAAACGCCTTCGTAAAAAAGAAAGCACGCGCCCAGGCTCGACTTTACTTGATCCCACGAAGATTACCACGGCGAGTAGGATTGTTGCAAGCAACGAAACGATCAAACCACCCCGAAATCCCGCCGGCCGATACGCGAAATCCACCCGCGCAACCCCATTCCCGCTTAATTCAACGCATTGCAACCCGCCGTCCACCCGCCCCAACACCGCCGGCTCACCGTCCACCCGCACAGACCACCCCTCGGCATGCAGCCGTGCTATCACGAGCGCGCACGCACCCGCATGCCGGACCAACGCCGCACGGCCGTCCCACGCCAGGACCGCGTCGGCCGCGCGGTCGAGCCCGTTTTGCGTCGCGGATCGAGCCACATCCGGCGTGTTTGCCGACGGCGTCAACCGCGCGGCCGCGCACCGATCGCCGGCCTCGGTCCACACGACGTCGGGGTCGACCTCCGAGGTCAACGCCGCCGCGAGCTCCGACCTCGAACCGACCACGTTCACTCGATGCGCCAGCCTCGCGAACGGCAGCGGCGGCTCGAGCGTCACCAACCGCCAGACGCGCCGCGCGGCGGTGTCGCTTTGACGCTTCACGATCGCGTCGAGCGCCGGGTCGGCAAGCTCAACCACGCTTTCTTGAGCAGCTTCGAGGATCGCGGCCGGCCGATCCCAGACCGCGTGCGACACACCGTATCGACGCAGCCAGTTCCGCGGCGCGGGGTTGTTCGTCGCCCGCGCGCTCTCCGCGAGCCTCATCATCAAGGTCTGCTCGGGCGCAAGTCGAAAGCCTAAATAAGGACCGGCGGTCGCGATCCCGCACCGCATCGGCAGGTCGTCGAGCACCCCCGCAACCCGTCCCAAACCCGGCTTCGACGCCAGATTAGACAGGACGGGGCTGGCGCGCGGCACCTCGATCGCCCACCCCCAGTGCGTCGGACCCGTATAATAAAGCGTGACCAGTTCGCCCAGCGCGAGCACGACCGCCGTCCACGCCGCCGCGCGACGCACCCGCCACGCCGCCGTCAACGCCAACCCCAAAAGCCAGACGGCCAACGTCCAGACCAGGCCCGGCGGCAATCCCGCCGTCCCCGCGTTCAGAGCGACTCCCGCGCCTCGGCTCCAGGCCAACCCCCCCGCGATTGACGCCGCCCCCCAGATTGCCGAAGCCGCCCATCCGCTCCAAAACGCCCTGCCGCTCACGGCGCGATCCAAACCCCGTCCCGCCAAGATCGACAACCCCAAACTCGCCGTCAACGTGTGCCGCGACGGGCATCGAAACGACCCGACCAGCGGCCACGCGGTGATCGCCAAATGAAGCTTGGGCGCCCAATATGGCATGGTCGCCAACAAAAGCGTCACGGGGGTGATCAACTTCCACATCCCCGCCCCGCGCCCGCCGCGGCGATCGCAGAACCCGATGAACGCCATAATAAGCGGCACCGTCCCGACATAAAAGCCGGCCTCGTAGCCGGTCGTCGCGACGCGGTCCCAGTACCCCCCCTCGGCGCCGGTCCGCAATCCCCGCGTCAACAGCGGCCACGCCGCCTCGAACCAGTGCGACGGCGGATATCCGTAGTACATCCGCTCTCCGGCAGTCCTCGTAAACTGCCCAGTCTCCCGCGCCAACCCCGCGCTCAACACCAAAGGCGCCGCCGACAGCGCCAACCCCCACAA
>JAJYDB010000068.1 GCA_021777845.1 Planctomycetota bacterium | reverse complement strand
CAACCTTCAACGCGCGGCGAGCAACACTCGTCCGCGCGTCCAGACCCGCCTACTTGAGCCGCGACCTCCCTTTTGGAAGCGCATCCCGTGTCACACGACTCCGAATTCCTCGCCATCTTTGATCACGACGGCGTGCTCGTCGACTCGCTCCCGTACCACATCGACGCCTGGGTTCAGCTCGGCCGTCGCGAGCATCTGCCGATCACGCCCGAATTCATCCACGCCACGTTCGGGATGACCAACCCCAGCATCTTCGCGCGACTGCTCGGCGGCGACGTCGACCCGGCCAAAATCGAGCGCTACGGACAGATCAAAGAGGAGTGCTACCGCGACCTCGCGAGCGGTAAAATCACGCTCATGGACGGCGTCCGACCGCTCATCGAGACGCTCGGCGACCGCGGGTTCAAGCTCGCGATCGGCTCGAGCGGCGTCCTGCCCAACCTGCGCATGACCGTCCGCGAGTGCGGCCTCGAAGGCCGGTTCGCCGCGATCGCGTCGCTCGAAGACATCTCCCGCGGCAAGCCCGACCCCGAGGTCTTTCTCGTCGCCGCCAAAAAGACCGGCGTCGACCCGAATCGAGGCGTCGTCTTCGAGGACGCCCCCGTCGGCATCCAGGCCGCCAAAGCCGCCGGCATGCTCGCGGTCGGCGTCACCACCACCGTCCCCGGCGATACGCTCTACGACGCCGGCGCGGACCTCGTCGTGAATACGCTCGCGCAGTGCGACGTCGACGACATTCTCGAACGGCTCCGGAAGCGTCGCGACGCCTAACGATCGACGGCGAGTGCCCGACTGAACTATGCCGTCACGTCGCGTCATCATCGTGATGATCGAGCCGCCCTTGCCGTTCGGCAACGCCGCGGCGCGCTGGTTTTACGTGCTCCTGCGCGGCTTGGTCGCGCGCGGTCACCGCGTGACGGCGTTCGCGGCCTGCTCGAAGCCCTCCGAAATCGAGGCCGCCGCGCGACTCTTCCCAGCGCCCGCGTTCGACCTCCGCCTCTACCCGTTTCCAACCCGTCGCGGACTGCGCGCGAAGCTCGAGACATTGCGACGTCCCTATTCGTACATGTTCTCGCGCGATCTGAAGCGCGACTTGGTCGCGGAGCTTGCGCGCGGCTGCGACGTCCTGCATTTGGAACAACTCTGGACCGGCCGGCTCGGTCTCGATCAAAGCGACCGCGCGGTCGTGAACGTGCACCACCTGGTCCAAATCGACCAAGAGTTCTTGCGGCCGAACTCGCCGCGAGCGGTCGTTGAGCGCCTGCTTTCGTTCGGGACCGAGCGGCGTTTGCTGCGCGGCTTCCGCTGGATCCGCGCGTGCTCGCCGCGTCTCGAGGCGGCGATTCGGACGATCAACCCGCGCGCCGAGGTCGTCACGATTCCGGTCGGCATCGACGCTTCGCTGTACGAGTACAGCGCCGACGATCAGCGCGCGCCCGAGCCGCGCATCACGCTCATCGGCTCGATGTTGTGGTATCCGGGGCGGTCGGCGGCGGAGCGGCTGTTGACGAGGCTCTGGCCGCGAATCCGCGCGGCGGTGCCGGCGGCGCGGCTGACGATCGCGGGCTGGTCGGCGCGGTCGGCCTTGGCGCGATGGGTCGACGCACCGGGGGTGACGATCGTCGAAAACGTCGCCGAGACGGCGTCGTACTTCCGCGCGACGTCGGTTTTCGTGTACGCTCCGAGTCGCGGCAGCGGCATGAAGATCAAGATTCTGGAGGCGATGGCGCAAGGCGTGCCCGTCGTGACGACAAGCGAGGGGGTCGAGGGGCTGCCCGCGGTCGACGGCGTCCACGCGGGCATCGCCGACGACGACGACGGACTCGTCGAGCGCGCCGTGGAATTGCTGCGGGACCCGTCGCGACAAAACGCGCAACGCGCGGCGGGTCGTCGCCTGATCGAGTCGCACTGCGGTCCGCAAGCGACGCTGGACGCCACGGAACAATTGTATGAGCGCATCTGTCGGGAACGGCGATGAATGAGCGGTCGGATAATCAACCGTGGCTAGTGACGGGGTCGGCGGGCTTTTTGGGCACGCACGTCGTCGAACTGCTGCTTGCGCGCGGTCGCCGCGTGATTGCGGTCGATACGCTCGCGTGGGGGCGTCGCGCGCATCCGTCGGCGGCGCTCGCGCATCCGAATTTTGAGGCGGCCGAGGTCGATATCCGCGACGCCGCGACCTTGCGCGACGGCTGCCGGCGGCTGCGACCCGCGGCGGTCGTGCATCTGGCCGCTCTGCATTATATTCCGGACGCCGAGGCCGACCCGCCGCGCGCGATCGCGATCAACGTCGCCGGCACGCAGGCCGTGCTCAGCGCGGCGCTCGAGGCCGACGTCGCGCGCATCTTCGTCGCCTCGACGGGCGACGTCTACGCCCCCTCCGACGCCCCGCACGCCGAGACCGACGCGCTTGCGCCGTTTAATATTTACGGGCTCTCCAAAATGCAGGACGAACCACTGACGGCGCTTGCCGCGCGACGATATCCCGATGCGTCGTTGACCGTCGGCCGGCTGTTCAACCTGTATGGTCCGCGCGAGACGAACCCGCACATTTTGCCTGAGATTTTCCGGCAACTGCGGGCTCGTCCGGAGGGCCCGTTGCGGCTGGGGAACACGTGGCCGCGGCGCGATTTGGTGCCGGTCGCCGACGCGGCGCGGGCCGTGGTCGAGCTGCTCGAGACGTCGACGCCGGGTTTGGAGACGGTCAACATCGCGACGGGCGCGGCGCGGTCGGTCGACGAAATCATCGCGACGATCGGCGCGTTGCTGGGCCGCGACTTCGAGGTGGAGGTGGATCCCGAGCGAGTCCGGCCTGTCGAGCGCGGCAGCCTGCGGGCCGATGTTTCCCGACTGCGGACTCGCCTCGGATGGACGCCGGGCGACGACCTGAAGGCGGGCCTGAAGGCGTTGCTCGACGCCGAGCCGCATCTGCTGTTCGTTGAATGACATCGTGAATCGACTGTGGATCACTATGAAACGAGTCGCGATTGTGGGCGCGGGCGGGATGGGGACGGCGTTGGCGGCGATGCTCGCGCGTTCGGGGTCCGAGGTCCGTCTGTGGGCGCGCGACGCCGCGCGCGCCGAGGCGTTGAACGCGACGCGCGAGAACGCGCGGCACCTCCCCGGCGTCGCTCTGCCCGAGGGGGTGGTCGCGACGCACGACGCGGAGCGCGCGTGCCGCGGGGCCGACCTCTTGATCGCGGCGGTGCCGTCGGCTTATTTGAGGGCGACGCTCGCGGCGCTCGCGGGCGCGGTCGAGCGCGCGACGCCGGTCTTGAGCGTGGTGAAGGGGATCGAGAGCGGGACCTTCGCGCGGCCGAGTCGGATCATCGAGGAGACGCTCGGGTCGCGGTCGGTCGCGATTTTGAGCGGGCCGAGCCACGCGGAGGAGATTGCGCGCGGCCTGCCCGCCTCGGTGGTCGTGGCGGGGACCGACGCGCTCCTGAACGTCGCCGCGCGCGACGCTCTGAACAGCGACCGATTTCGCGTGTACACTAACGACGACGCCGTCGGCGTCGAGCTGGCGGGCGCTTTGAAGAATGTGCTCGGCCTGGCGGCGGGGGTTTGCGAAGGGCTTGGGTTCGGTGATAATGCGAAGGCCGCGCTCTTGACGCGCGGTCTGGCCGAGATTGTTCGTTTCGGGCTCGACCAAGGGGCCGAGGCGTCGACGTTTTTCGGGCTGGCGGGCGTCGGCGACTTGCTCACGACGTGTTACAGCGGCTTCGGCCGCAACCGTCGCGTCGGGATTCGGATCGGTCGGGGCGAGCCTTTGGAGCTGATTTTGCGCGAGATGGTCGACGTCGCCGAAGGGGTGAGCACGACGCGCGGCGTCCGTGAGCAGGCTCGCCTGCGCGGCGTCGAGATGCCGATCACCGAGGAGCTGCACGCCGTCCTCTTCGAAGGCAACGCGCCGCGCGCGGCCGTGTCGAAATTGATGGACCGATTGCCTCGCGAGGAATGGCGGTTATGATCGCAGAGATCAAGACGTGTTCGATTGCGTTCAAGGAGTGGGCGGGGGTCGTCGCGGCGCTTGCCGACGGGCGTCAATCGTTGATCCTGCGCAAGGGGGGGATCGCGGAAGGTCCGCGCGGCTTCGCGCCGGAGCACTCGCAATTCTGGCTTTATCCCACGCACGTCCACGAGGCCGAGCAAGGGCTGCGGACGCATCCGGCGGGTGCGCTCGAGTCCGCCGCGGCCCATCCCGCGCGGGTGCCGATCGACGTCTTCGTCGCGGTGGAATCGGTCGGGTACGCGTCGCGCCGCGAGACGCTGACGGCGCTCGAGCCGTTGCACGTCTGGACCGCGGAGACGGTGCGGAAGCGCTTCGATTACAAGCGGCCGGGCCTTTGGGTTTTAGGGGTGCGGGCGTGGCGTCGCGGCGAGCCGGCCTGGGTCGAGGCGACCGCCGAGCACGCGGGCTGCAAGACGTGGGTCGAGCTGGGCCGCGCGCTCGACTTGACCGCGTCGACGGCCGCAGTTGACGACGACACGCACGCGCGTCGCATGGCCGCGATCGCCGACGCGCTGGAGAACGACGCATGAGCGGCCCCGCGACCCGCGACAACGCGGTCGGGCCGGATCGCCTCGCGTGGATCGGGTACCTGCGCGAAGATTTCCGCGACTATCCCGCGACGATGTGGCTCGCGGCGGTCTGGGTTGCGGTCTATCTCGGCATGATCGCCGCGCAACTGCTCTCGGGCCGGCCGATCGGCATGAACGAGATCCTGCTCGGCACGCCCGGCGTCCACCTGTTCGGCGACCTGACCACGGTCGAATTCATGCAGGGGCAAGTCTGGCGCGCGCTGACATGCACGTTCGTTCACGCAGGCTTGTTGCACTTGGGATTAAATCTGTTCGGATTTTATCAGCTCGGCTGCATGGTCGAATCTTGGTACGGGCCGCGGCAATTCCTGGCGTTTTACGTGCTGACGGGTCTGGGCGGGAATTTGTTCGCGATCGCGGCGCGGTCGATCATCGGCGTGAATCCGACGATTCAGGTGATGGGCGGGTCGGTGGTGGTGATGGGACTGGTGGCGCTGTGCGCGGTGGTGGGGCGGCGGTCGCGCACGCGTTTCGGCGAATTCATGCGCAAGCAGATGACGGCAATTATCGTATCGACGCTGCTGTTGGGTTTATTCGTGCCGATTTTCGACAACTGGGGCCACTTGGGCGGCGCGCTCGTCGGCGGGGCGATCGGGCTGGTGCATCGGACGTTGATCACGACGACGCGTTCGCGGTGGGCGACGGCGGCGGCGGTGTTGGCGACGTTGGCGATCGCGACGAGCGGGGTGTGTCAGGCGTGGACGGCGCGTCGCGAGTACGAGTATCTGACGGCGCGACGTCGGCTCGAGCAAAGGGAGTTGTTGATCGACACGTTGAAGCATTTCAACGACATGTACACGCTCGCGACGGACCCGAATCCGCCGGTCCGCGGGTTGCTGGTGCCGCCGCGGATCATCGAGGCGTTGAACGCGCTCGATCGCGAGCGTTGGCGGGGGGCGGACGCCGAGGCTTACGCGCGGCTGCGGTCGCTCTATTGGAAGGCGCTCGCGGATCGGCCGACGGCCGAGGATCGCGCCGCCTACGAAGCGGCATTGGCGGCGTTGGTGCGGTCGGCGACGACGGATAGCGAGGCGTTGCGGCAGCGGATCGAGGCGCTGGCGCCGCCCCCTCCGCCGCGTGTTCGAGCGTTGCCCAAGCCCGCGCAGCCCCAGCCGCGACCGGCTCCCAAAGTTCCGGCGGCGGGCGTCGGCGAGGAAGTCTGACGTCGGGGCTTGGATCGCGCGCTCAGGCGTTGCGATCGCGCTCGATGACGAGCCGCGCGCCGCGGTCGTCGACGGCGAGGTAGCTCGCACGCGCGTGCCAGCCGCCGACGACCACGACCCGCGGCGAGCGCGCGGCGTCGTCGAGCGGGCCGTGAATGTGACCGAAGACGACGATGTCGGCGTCGTCGGCGTGGGCGTCGGCATATTTGTGATAGAGCGCGAGGTGTCGGACGTCGACGGCGTCGCGGGTGCGGAGGTTGCGCGCTTCAAGCGCGAGGTCGAGCCTGCGGGCGACGGCGCCCGGCACGGCGCGGAACCCGCGCAGAAACGCGCGGCTCTCCATCCAACCTTTCCAGGCGCTGCGCGCGCCGAGCAAGTGGCCGTGAACGACCCGCAAACGCAGCCCGTGCGAGGTTGTGCAATACGGCTCGACCAGACGCCGCGCGCCGAGCACGCGCTCATAAAAGTCGAGCAGCCAGAAGTCGTGGTTGCCGGGCAGGACGGCGAGCGCGCCGCCGCGGTCGCGGAAGTCGGCGAGGGCGCGGAGGGCGGCGCAGTCGTCGAGGGCGCGCTCGTCGCGGAGCTGTCGCGAGGCGAAGTAGAAGTCGCAGAGGTCGCCGACGAGGGTGAGGGCGTCGTCGGGACGCAAGGTCGCAACCCAGGCGGCGAGCCTGGCGGCGCGTTCGGGAAAATCGAGACGCAGGTGGACGTCGCCGGCGAAGTAATCGGCCACGGTGCGTGCCCTCAACCCGCCAACAGGTTGAGGAGCGGCTCGCGGTCGACGCGTCGCGACCGCGCGGGGCCGTGCGTCACGGCCGCGACTCCTCGATGAACAGCGCGACGCCCGACGCCGGCCTCGATCGACAGCGACGGGTACGGCTCAAACTGACCGGCCGCGTGCACAGCGAGACGCTTCGCGCGGCCCCCGAGCACATCGCGCAAGGCCGCGTGCGCCGCGTCGATCGCGAGCTGCGGTCGATTGCACTGACGGCTCAAATGGAGCAAAACGACGTGCCGCGGCGGACGCGCGACCGACCGCGCCAGCACCTCGGCCACAAACGCCGCGCCCTGCTCGTTCGAGAGGTGCCCGTGATTGCCAAGGCAGCGCTCGATGAGCGGCCAAGGCCGACCGGACGTCGTTTCGAGATCGACGTCGTGATTGAACTCGACGGCGAGCACGTCAACCTCGGCGAAGGCGTCGGCCAGAAGCTCGCTCCAGACGCCGGTGTCGGCCGCGTAACCGACGCCGATCGGCCGCTCGCGACGGTCGGGCCGCACCTCGACGCGAAATCCAAACGTCGGACCGCCGTCGTGCGAAAGCGGCACCGGCTCGATCCGCGCCCCGTTCGGCGTCAGAAACGGGAACTCGCCGTAAGGCCGCGCCAGACCGCGCGCGACGAGTGCCTCAAACCCAGGCCGGCCCGCGAGCTTGTCGAGATGCGAGGTGTGCGCGTAAAACGCGACCCGATGCCGAGCGAACGCGCGCAAGGTGGCGTCGTCGACGTGATCGGAGTGCGTGTGCGTCAGGACCGCCGCGGCGATCGTGTCCCAGCCGCGACCGACGCCCCGCAACCTGTCGGCGAGGACGCGCGGGCCGAAACCGGCGTCGATCAAAACCGACGACGAACCCGCGCTCAGCAGCGCCGCGTTGCCCGACGAACCGCTGCCCAACACGGCGAATTGTAGCGGCATCGCGATCCGTCCCGCACCGGTCTGGCTCCGCCCGCGACTCCGTGCCGCGTGCCGTCACGAGGCGATAGTTTATGCCGACGGCGGACCGAGAACAAGCCGAGCCGCGCGACGAACCCCCGGCGGACGTCGCCCAACCCCGCGCCGGGGGCGAGGATTCGCGTTCGGGCGGCGCTTCTCAAAGGCTGTGCATCGCGTCTAGAATTAAGGTCGTTTTGATCCCGACCGCGTCCGCAACACCCCTCAGGAACGCGCCGTGCCGCTGGTTTATCCCTCGCAACATCCGATCGTGCAGATGAAAGTGGCCGCGCTCCGCGACGTCGCGACTCCGCCGGCCGAATTCCGGCGTCTGGTGCGTGCGCTCGCGACCTTGATCGCCGCCGAGGCGACCGCCGACCTCCCGACGCGCGCCGTCCGCGTGCAAACGCCGCTCGCCGCCGCGACGGGCGTCGCGCTCGTCGACGACGTCGGCGTCGTGCCGATCCTCCGCGCGGGCCTGGGCATGGCCGAAGGCGTGCTCGACCTGCTCCCCGACGCCGAGGTCTGGCACCTCGGCCTCTTCCGCGACGAGCACACGCTGCGGCCGACCGAATACTACAACAAAGTGCCGCGTCCGCCTCGGATGTCGGTCGCGCTCGTCGTCGACCCGATGCTCGCGACGGGCGGCTCCGCGATTCACGCCTGCGCAGTCCTCCGCGACGCCGGCGTCGAACGGATCAAGCTGCTCGCGCTGCTCGCCGCGCCCGAGGGGATCGCGAAACTCGCGGCCGCCATGCCCGACGTGCCGATTCACGTCGCCGCAATCGACGCGCACTTGAACGACGTCGGCTTCATCGTTCCCGGCCTCGGCGACGCGGGCGATCGACAATTCAATACAGTTCCGCATTGAGAGCTTGACGACATCACAAAGCGATCCCATCATGGACGAACATCGCGGGCGTCTTGCGAACCGCTGCTCGGACCGACACAATTGCGTTATCATTAATGACTGCGCGCGACGCGACCCCGACTCGATCACTTCCGGCGGAGCCGGCTTGCACCTTGTCTGGAAGGGAACGGCCATGTTTATCCTCTTCGGCACCCGCGGCATCACCTTCGGCGGCAAGGCGGGCACGTTTCACTGCCCTCGTTGCGGCCCCGACACGACCTATCTGCACCGGACCGTCCGACGGTTCTTCACGCTCTATTTCATTCCGGTGATCCCGCTCGACAAGATGTGCGAGTTCATCGAATGCGCGAACTGCAAGGGAAAGTTCACGACCGACGTCCTCGCCTTCGACCCCGAACAAGAGCGTAAACGCGCCGAGGGCGAGTACTATGAGCACATTAAGCGTATCATGATCTTGACTTCGTTGATCGAGGGCGAACCGAGCGGCGAGCAGCTCGACGCCGTGCGGCACGTCTGCACGCTGCTGACGGGTTCCGCGCCTTCGCCCGCCGAGATGGAGCGCGAGATCGCGCTGGCGAGCAAGGCGACGCTCGACCTGCCGGCCTACGCCAGTCATTATCTCGGCGGCAACTTGAGCGACCACGGCAAGGAAAACGTGATGCGCGCGGCGCTCACCGTCGCGAACGCCGACGGCGACATGACCGCGTGCGAAGAGGCGCAGATCCTCGAGCTTTCGGTCGCGCTGGGGATGACTCAAGCGCACTACCGCGGCATCGCGTCCGAGCACACCGAGTCGCGCTCGGAGGCCGGCGTCGATCCCAACGAATGGGACGAGCTCGAATAACGCGCGGCCGCCGCGAAGTTCGCGATCCGCGCGAGTCGCACGCCGCCCGGCATCCCCTTTAACACGAGGTGCATCGCACACCCCCGGACGTAATATTTTCTCATGCGTGCCGTTGATTTGATCCGAAAGAAACGCGACGGCGGCGAATTGACCGCGCCCGAGCTCGCGTGGCTCGTGGCGGGTTTGCGCGACAAAAGCGTGCCCGAGTACCAATGGTCGGCGCTGTTGATGGCGATCGTCTGGCGCGGGATGACCGACGCCGAAACCGCTGCGCTCACCGACGCGATGACGCGTTCGGGCGAGGTCGTCAACCTGAACGGCATCCCCGGCCTCAAGGTCGACAAGCACAGCACGGGGGGCGTCGGCGACAAGACGTCCTTGATATTGGCGCCGATCGCCGCGGCGGTCGGCGTGCCGGTGCCGATGGTCTCGGGCCGCGGCCTGGGGCACACCGGCGGCACGCTCGACAAGCTCGAGTCGATCCCCGGCTTCCGCGTGAATTTAAGCCTCGACGAATACAAGCGCGTGCTCGAGCACTGCGGGCTCGTGCTCATTGGGCAGACCGCCGAGATCGCGCCCGCCGATAAGATTCTGTACGCGCTGCGCGACGCCACCGCGACGGTCGAGGCGGTGCCGTTGATCGCGGCGTCGATCATGTCGAAGAAGCTTGCCGAGGGGATCGACGGGCTGGTGCTCGACGTGAAAACGGGCGACGGCGCGTTCATGCAAGCCTACTCCGATTCGAAGTTGCTCGCCGAGACGATGTGCGCGATCGGCCGGCGTCTGGGCAAGAGGATGCGCGCGTTGATCACGCGGATGGATCAGCCGCTCGGTTACGCTGTGGGGAACTCGGTCGAGGTCGTCGAGAGCGTCGCGTGCCTGCGCGGCGACGGCCCCGAGGATCTGGTCGATTTGTCGGTCGAGCTTGCGGCCGAGATGGTGTTGATGGCCGAAAAGGCGAGTTCGATCGAGGAGGCGCGCGGACTCTGCCGCCGGGCGATCGCCGACGGCTCCGCGCTCGAACGTCTGCGGTTGGTCGTCGAGGCGCAAGGCGGCGACCCGACGGCGCTCGACGACCCCGAGCGGCTCCCGTGTCCTGCACGGCACGTCGAGGTCGTCGCGCCGTCGACCGGTTACGTCGGGCGGCTCCGCGCGCGACCGATCGGACAGGCGACCGTCCTCCTGGGCGCGGGCCGCGACCGCGTCGTCTCGCAGATCGACCACGCCGTCAACGTGATCCTCTTCAAAAAACTCGGCGACCACGTCCACGCGGGCGAAACGCTCGCGACCATCGGCATCAACAACGCCGCGCGGCTCGACGAGGCCCTGCAGCTCGTCCGCGACGCGTTCACGATCACCCGCGAACCGCCGTCGATTCCTCCTCTCATTCTCGAGCGGATCTAACGCGATATGATCAGCTCACGGATGTGCCGCCGAGGTTGCGCCGCGTTCGCGTGTCTCGCGCTGATCGCGAGCGCCGCCTCAAGCGCGCGCGGCGACGAACCCGCCGCCGCCAAGCCGGCCGCGCCCGCGTCGACGACCACCGCCGCGCCGCCGACCGTCGACGCTCCCCCGCCGATCGACCCCGCTGGCGCCGGCGTCGGCCGCTTCGAGCGTCTCCGCGGCTTTTTCGGCATCGGCGCGATTCTCTCGCTCGCGTTCGGGCTCTCCGAAAACCGACGCGCAATCTCGCTCCGCGTCCTGTTTTGGGGACTCGCGCTCCAGTGGGCGTTCGCGATGCTCGTGCTGCGCGTGCCCGCGGGGGTTGAGACCCTCCGCCGCCTGGGGTCCGGCGTGGAACAGGTGCTCGCGTGCGCTCTCGACGGCTCGCGGTTCGTGTTTGGCCCGAATCTCGTCGATCGCAAAGGACCCGCGGGGTTTGTGTTCGCGTTCATCGTGCTGCCGACGGTGATCTTCGTCGCCGCGCTGTTCGCGGTGCTCTATCACATCGGCGTGATGCCGGTCGTCGTCCGCGTCTGCGCCTGGGTGATGGCTCGCTTCTTCGGCGTGTCGGGGGCCGAGTCGCTGAACGTCGCGGCGTCGCTCTTTCTTGGTCAAACCGAGGCCCCGCTCACCATTCGGCCCTACCTCAAGAAGCTCACTCGCTCCGAGTTATTAACGGTGATGACGTCGGGCATGGCGCACGTTTCGGGCGGCGTGATGGCGGCCTATTTTGCGTTCGGCGTCGAGCCTCGACACATCTTGACCGCCGTCGTCATGACCGCCCCCGGCACGATTTTGCTCTCCAAAATGCTCGTCCCCGAAACCGATGTCCCCGAAACGCTGGGCGGAGTCAGGCCCGACGAGTCCTTCGGCGACGCCAATCTCCTCGACGCCGCCTCGCGCGGCACCCGCGAAGGGCTGCAGCTGTGCCTCAACATCGCCGCGATGCTGATCGCGTTTCTCGGCCTGATCGCTCTCGTGAATATGGCGCTCGCGCATTTCGACCTGTCGTTGCAGAAGATCCTTGGATGGGTGTTCGCGCCGGTCGCCTGGCTGCTCGGCGTCGATTCGAGCGACTCCGCGGCGGTCGGCGGCGTCCTTGGCACGCGGACCGTGCTCAACGAAATGATCGCGTACGAAGAACTCGGCGGGTTGCGGCAGGCGATCACGCCGCGGTCGTTCACGATCGCCACGTTCGCACTCTGCGGGTTCGCGAATCTAAGCTCGATCGGGATCCAGCTCGGCGGCATCGGCGCGCTCGTCCCCGAGCGTCGCGCCGACCTGGCGCGGCTCGGCATGCGCGCGCTCCTGGGCGGGACGCTCGCCAATTTCCTCTCGGCTTGCATCGCGGGGATTCTGCTATGATCACACACACCTTGTTTGATCGCGCGGAAGAAGCCGCGGCGTATGTACGGGAACGCGTCGGCGCGGCGCCGAAAATCGCGGTCGTGCTCGGCTCGGGGCTGAACCCGCTCGCCGACCGGCTCGAGGAGGCCGTCGCAATCGACTACGCCGAGATCCCGCACTTTCCGGCGACGACGGTCGAAGGGCACCGCGGTCGGCTCGTCGTCGGCCTGCTCGGCGCGACGCGAGTGCTGATGTATCAAGGACGATTTCATCATTATGAAGGCCACGACCTCGACGTCGTGACGTTCCCGATCCGCGTCTTGCAGCGGCTCGGCGCGAGGTCGTTAATTCTGACCGCGGCGACCGGCGGGATTCGCGACGACTTGCGTCCCGGCGACGTCGTCATCATTTCCGACCACCTCAACCTGCTCGGCAAAAACCCGCTTTTTGGCCCGAACGACCCGCGTCTAGGCGTCCGGTTTCTCGACCTCGGCTCAGTCTATTCGCCGCGGATGCGCGGCTTCGCGGTCGAAGAAGCCACGATCCTTGATATCGACATCAAGGCGGGTGTCTACGCGTGCTTGCCGGGTCCGTCGTACGAAACGCCCGCCGAGATCCGGATGCTGCGCACCCTCGGGGCCGACGTCGTGGGGATGTCGACGGTCCCCGAGGCGATCGTCGCGCGGCATGCGGGTCTCGAGGTGCTCGCGCTGGCACTGGTCACGAACGCCGCCGCGGGCGCGACCGACGCGCCGATCACGCATGACGAGGTCGTCGCCGCGGGGCTCGAAGCCGCGCCGCGACTAGGCTCGCTGATCGAGTGCGTCGTGATGCGGCTCGATATCGACTCCGAACCCGCGCCGCCGCCGCCGTGAATCGACGCGCGCCGTGAATCTGACTCGCTATTTCGAGCCTCGATACGCGCGATCGAGCAGGTCGACGGGATGCGCAACCTCAACGTCGCTGTGACGCAGCTTCGCGTGCCGCGCGATCTGCATAATGCAGCCGACGTTGCCCGTCGCGACGACGTCGGCGTCGGTGGCGGCGACGTTGTCGAGCTTGCGCCGGCCGAGCCGGTCGGACATCTCAGGCTGCGTGAGGTTGTACGTCCCCGCCGCGCCGCAACAGAGCTCGCTCTCTTCGAGCGGCACGAGTGTGAGGCCCGGAATCAAGGAGAGCAACTGCCGCGGCTGACTGCGAATCTGCTGGCCGTGGCAGAGGTGGCACGCGTCGTGATAGGTCGCGGTGATCGGCAGTTCGTGCGTCGGCGCGATCGGTCCGAGCGCGACCAAAAACTCGGAGACATCGCGGACTTTCGCGACGAACCGCGCGGCCGCGTCGTGCCGAGCGCCGGGCATCAGGTGCGCGTAATCCTTCAGCATTGCGCCGCAGCCCGCGGCGTTCACGATGATCGCATCATAATCCTCGGGGTTGAAGACGTCAAGATTCGTGCTCGCGAGCGCGAGCGCCGGAGCCTCGGCGCCGGAGTGATAATGGATCGCGCCGCAACACACCTGCCCGCGCGGCACGACAACTTCGCAGCCGTTTTGCTGCAAGACGCGCACCGTCGCGAGATTCGTCTCAGGGTACATCGCGTCGGCGACGCAGCCGACGAACAGCGCGACGCGGGCGCGCCGCGGACCGATCGGCGGCGCAACCTCGGGCATACGCCCCGACGCCGCGCGCAGCTGCGGCAACATCGCGATGAGCTTGCGCAACGTCGGCGGCAACAGCGTCGTCAGGCCGACGCGCTCCGCCCACGCCGTCAGCCCGAGCCGCTGCGCAATCCGCGCGGGGGCCAACGCGAATTTGACCCGACGTCGATACGGGAACAAGTGATGAAGAATGAGCGTCATGAGTGCGCTGGGGCGTGATGCGGCGGGCGCGGTGCGTCCGAGCGCGATCTTGAACGGCTCGACGATCTTCGCGTACTGCACGCCCGACGGGCACGCCGATTCGCAGGCGCGGCAGTCGAGACAGAGGTCGAGGTGACGTCGGACCTGCGGCGCAATCGCGAGCCGGCCGTCGGCGACGGCGCGCATCAAATAAATTCGGCCGCGCGGGCTGTCGTTTTCGTCGCCGGTCTCGACATACGTCGGACAACTCGCGGTGCAGAGTCCGCAATGGACGCAGTCTTGATAGAGGCGATAGTCGATCTTGCCCGCGAGCCACGCGAGATCGACGCCCGCGCCCGCCGCCGGCCGATCGACATTATGCTCAATCACGTCTTCCATACAATCACACTCTTGTCCGCAAGGATGACGATACTTCGATCACACGCCGGCTTCGGTTCAGATTCCGCCGACAAACCGGCCGGGGTTGAAAACGCGGCCGGGGTCGAGCGCGGCCTTGACTCGCCTGCAGATTTCCCAGTCGGCGCGGGGCGCGCCCCAGACGCCGAGCCGCTTCTTCCAGGCGGTCGGACAGCGCGGGAGGGTCAAGTTGCCGCCGTCGGCGACGGCTCGGGCGCGCAGCGTTTCAACCTCGGGGGCAAGCACTTCGAGCGTGGTCGCGACCGCGAGGTGCGCCCGAACGATCCCGCTGCCCGCATGCGCCCCCACCTCCCAGCGCGACGCGTCGAGCAGCGCGGCGAACGCGGCCGCGGCCGAGGGACGCAGGTTCGCGAGGATCGAGACGTCGCCCGGAGCGGCGTCGGCGAAGTTGGTCAAGGCGGCCCAGAGCGGCGTCGACGCGGCGTTTTCGAGCGTCGCGAGCGCGCTTGCGCGTCCCGCCCATTCCTCCTTGATCCGCGCGACTTGCCAGGCGACCGACTTCGCGTTGTCCTCGAAGCCGACGACGAGCGTCCAAGCTCCGTGCGGGAGGTCGAGGCCGTCCGCGACGCGTCGCGACGCCTGCTCGTTGAGCAGCTCGACCGCGATCGGGCGCGTGGCCGACGTGTTCAGCGCGTCGAGCAGCGCGGCGACCTGCTCGATCGCCGCGACCGTCCCCCAGACGAGCGCCGACGCCTCGGGAACGGGCCGGACCTTGAGCGTCAATTGAGCGATCGCCCCGAGCGTCCCCATCGAGCCCGTGAGCAGCTTCGGCAGGTCGTAGCCCGCGACGTTTTTGACGACGCGGCCGCCGCCTTTGATCACCTCGCCCGCGGCATTGACGAACGAGACGCCGATGATCTGGTCGCGCGGCCGCCCCGCGCCGAATCGCCGCGGTCCGCTGGTGTTCGTCGCGTAAATCCCGCCCAAAGTCGCTTCGGCGTCGCGCGGGGCCTCGATCAACAACCGCTGTCCCTCTCGCGCCAGCACGTCTTGGAGCGAGGCAAGCGTGACGCCCGCCTCGACGGTGATGGTCATATCGGCGGCGGGGTAATCGACGACGCGCGCCAGGCCGCGGAGGTCGAGCGCGACGCCCGCGGCGTCGGGAATCCCGCCGTAATCGAGCGAGGTCCGGCCTCCTTGCGGGAAGAGCGGCGTCCCCTCGACGGCACGAGTCTTCACGACATCACATAGTTGCTCGATCGACTCCGGTCGTGCGACGGCGAGCGGGCTCAAACCGTCGCCGAGGGTGTCGGCTGCGTGGTCGGCGGCGTGATTCACAAGGCGATCTCCCCGGCCGCGTCGGGTCGCGGCGACTGTTCGTAACGGATTTCGATGCCCGAGAGGATGCGGTCGACGCGTTCTTGAACGTCGACGAGCAAGGCGATGGTGGCGGCACCGAATCGGCCCGGGAACGCGTCGGTGTGGAGCACTTGGCTCTCGAACGCGAGCCTGTGGAGCGCGAAGGCGATGCGCCGGTCGATGACCGAGCGCGCGCGGACCGCGACCTCGACGTCGTCGAGCGCGGCGAGCAAGGCGTCGGCGTCGGCGGGCGCGACGTCGTCGCCGCGGCGGAGCGTCGGGACGAGGCCGCGCGCGGGGGGCGCGCGATCGTCGATTTCAACGAGTCCGGCGTGAGCCCGGAGCGCTTCGAGACGGGCGTCGCGCGCGGGATCGTCCTCGTTGTGGTCGACCATCTCGATTTTCAACGAGGCGTGAGCGTGCTCGACGTGATAGTCGACATCGGGCGGCGTACGGTCGCGCGCCGACGATCGAGCCGACCACTCCGCGAGATAGCCGGGGTCCTCGGCAACGGCGTTCAGCCCTTCGAGCGGACCGCCGCGTTTTTCCTCAACCTCGGCGAGCTGGACGCGGATCGACTCGATTTCGAGCGCGCGTTCGAGCAGCCGCGCGCACAGAATGCGGACGTCCTCGCCCGCTTCGCCCGCGGCCTCGGCGAGCCGCAACGCCTCTTTCATGCTCTCGCCCGCGAGTTCGAGCGTCAAACGCTCGCGCGCGAGCGCCTCGCGGCGCGGCTTGACGTCGCCCAGCCGATACGCCCCCATCAGGCGTTTCATCCGGAATCGTCGGGGGCGCTTCGGCACGGTTTTGGACCCACGCGGCATCAGGTTCACCGTCTCTACAAGCGGCGATCTTGCTCGACGTTACCAACGGTTTCACGCGGGAGAGTGACGCCCGGGACCCTTGCGCTCGAGACACGCCGCGCCGCTCGGCAACATCTTCGACGGACTGCACAAGCCGGTCGGGTTGAACGTCGTACGCAACGCGACCATCGCCGCCAAATCCTCGGGCGAAAACAACTTCGGCATGAACTCCATCTTCTCGACGCCGATGCCGTGCTCGCCCGTGACGCTGCCGCCTACGTTGATGCACTCGTCCAAAATCTCGTGGCTCGCGAGCAGGACCCGCTTCACCTGGTCGGCGTCGCGCTCGTCGAACAGCAAGATCGGATGAATATTGCCGTCGCCCGCGTGGAAGACGTTCGCCACCCGAATCCCGTGCCGCCGGCCCACCTCGTTGATAAACCTGAGGATATGCGGCAACTTCGTGCGCGGGACGACGCCGTCCTGCGTGCAGAACGTCGGACTGAGCCGCCCGATCGCGCCGAACGCCGACTTCCGACTCTTCCATATCGCGACGTATTCAGGCTCTTTCCGCGTGTACCAGGCGATCGACTTCCGCACCGATCCCCCCTTCGAAGCGACGATTTCGGCGACCGCGGCGGTGTCTTTCTCCATGCCCGCGTCGACGCCGTCCACCTCGATGATCAAGACCGCGCCGGCATCGACGGGAAAGCCGAAATGAAACGCGGCCTCGATCGCCTGGATCATCAGTTGATCAAGCATCTCGAGCGCCGCGGGCACGATTCCGGCCGCGATGATGCCGCTGACGGTCTCGGTGGCGGCGTCGACCGAGTCGAACACCGCGAGCAACGTGCGTCCCCCCTCGGGGTCGCGCGTCAGATTCACGATCACCTTCGTCGTGATCCCAAACGTGCCTTCATTGCCGACGACAAGGCCGGTAAGGTCGTAGCCGGGGTCGTCCTCGCACAGCCCGCCGGTCTCGATGACGGCGCCGTCGGGCATCACCATCTCGACGCCGCGGACGTGGTTCACGGTGACGCCGTATTTCAAGGTGTGCGGCCCGCCGGAGTTCGTCGCGACGTTGCCGCCGATCGTGCACGCCGTCTGGCTCGACGGGTCGGGCGCGTAGTGGAACCCGGTCCCCGCGAGCGCCCGCGTCAGCCAAACGTTGACCACGCCGGGTTCGACAACCGCATAACGATCGCGAATGTTGATCTCAACGATCCGCTTCATCCGCGTGAGACAGATCATCACCCCGCCGCCGACCGCGAGCGTCCCGCCCGCGAGACTGGTGCCGGCGCCCCGAGGCACAAACGGCACGCCCATCCGCCCGCACAACTTCACGATCGCGACCACGTCCGCCGTCGACGTCGGAAACACCACGACGTCGGGCAAGTTCTTCTCGATCACATAGCCGTCGCACTCGTAGACAAGCTTCTCGTCGCGCTCGGTGAGGACGTTCTCGACCCCGACGATCGCGGTCAATTCATCGACGAGCCGCACGGCGGCGTTCACAACGGCGGTCGACATGTCGGCAGTGGTCCGTAAGACGTCGGGCGGGACTTCGGCACGATTGAGCCATCGTACCATCGCCGCCGTTTGAAGCCAATGCGACAGGTCCGCCGGCGTCGCGCCGCCTCAATGCGCCGAGAGGTCCTTGTCCTGCTGGGCCTCGAACGCTTTCTTTTTCTCGGGGTATTCGATGACGACGAGCTCCCGCTTGTCGGGGTCGTAGCCGTACTCTTGGTAGTAGGGCAGCATCGGCAGTCGGATGCCGTCGGGTTGGCCCTTCTTGATGATCTTCTCCATGAATTCTTCGTAGGTCTTCGGCTTTTCGCCGTTCAGGGCCTCGTACTGGTCGAGGTCCATCTGGACCTTCAGTTTGGCGATCTTCGCGACGCTGGTGCGGTAGGCGTCGGCCTGGATCGTGATGTAGTCGGTCGCGTGAATCTTGCCGTCGGTGACTTGGCCGCCCTTGTCGAGTTCAGGCTTGAGGTTGCGGACTTCCTGCGTCGTCTTGCCGATCGTCTCGCGGGTTTGGACCCTCGCCTTCGGGGTCGACTTCGAGTCGGCCTCGCAACCGATCGCCGTCACGCACAGCGACGTCGCGGACACAAGCGTGAGGAGCAAGCGCGGCATCATGACGGACGTCCTTCGTCGGTTGAGAGATGGACCTATTCTATTAAAACTTAAGTATGGCGGCGGCGGCCGCGGGATACAAGCACCTGGGTCGCGCGCCGTTCGAGCGGCCTCAATCCATCGGCCAGCGGAAGCCGGCGGAGTTCCGTTCGAGGTGGTCGAAGAGGTCGCCGCGAAGGTCGCCGTGCGAGTCGAACGGGCGCGAGCGCGGCCGCTCGACGTTGTCGAGCTCCTCGCACGAGGGGATGACGAAGATCAAGGCCGCCAGCAGGATCAAGGGGACGCGGCCGACGCGTCGACCAACGACCGCCATCCCCTCGGCGATCGGCAACAGCACCGTCGCCGCCAAAAAAAGCAACAGTCGGCCGTGAAACGGGTACTTGTGCGTCGCCGACGCCGCCGCCGTCAGCACCATCGGCCCCCACAGGATCAAAAAGCGGGCGCAGTCGCGTCGCGCGAGCGCGGCCGAGCCGACGAAGAACAGCAGCGCGGCTAAAATCGCGGACAGAATCGTCCCGAGCGGGGTGAAGAGCGCGAACGGATTCGTGAACACATTGAGAAACGTGAGGCCGAGCGAACGCAGGTCGGCGAGACTGCGCGGCGGGATCGGCAGAAACGCGAAGTCCCACCAGTTCCAGATGAATTCATGCTTCATCATGACATGTTCCGACAAGAGAAACACCGCGACGAAGCTTGCCGCCCAGGTTGCCGAAACGGCGGTTAAGATCGCCGCGCGGCGCCGCTTTCGCGCGTGCAGCGCCGTCGCGACGAGCACGCCGCCGACCGCGCCCAGCGGAAAGCACGCCGTCAGCGAAAACCAGGTCGCAAGCACGCCGAAGCCGCACGCGGCCCAGGCGCGACGCGGCGTCAATTCGACGCGCGCGAGCCGGTCGGCAACCCAGAGCGTCGCAATCGCGAAGAACAGCTCACATGAATATTGCTTGATCTCGTTGCTGTAATAGAGAGCCGAGTCGTTGAGCGCGAACAGCCAGATCGCGAGCGTCGCGGCGACCTCGGAGACGTAGCGCCGCGCGGTGACGTAAAAAAGCGGCAGCGACGCCAGTCCGAACAGCAGCGGCACGACGCGCAATGCCGGCCTCGAAGCCCCCGCGAAGTACGCGACGCCGCGCTCGACGACCAAAAACGCCGGCGGCGCAAGCTGATGCTCGACCATCGGCGACGTCAAATGAAAAACGCCCCGTCCCGCAATATTATGCACAAGCGAGACTTCGTCCATGTAATAACCGCGATCGCCCGCGGCTTCGACGATCCGCAGCGCCGCGCCGCCGAACACCGCCGCCCAGGCGATCAACGCGGGCGTCAGCGTGAGGTTGAACGCGCGGCGCGGCGGTGTCCGCGAGCTTGACGGCTCGGTGTTCGGCGCGACGGAGGAATCGCTCATCGTTCGATCACCGCCTTCGAATCGCCCCGTCGACAGTCCGTCCACGCGCCCGCGACGCGAACCTTGGGCTCACCAAAAACGTTGTTCGGCCCAGGGGTCGCCGCGCATGTGATAGCCGTTTTGTTCCCAGAAGCCGGGCTGGTCGTCGGCGAGAAACTCGATCCCGCGGACCCACTTCGCGCTCTTCCAGGCGTACAATTTCGGCACGACCAGGCGGAGGGGCCGGCCGTGGTCCGGCGCGAGCTCCTCGCCGTTGCGGGACCACGCGAAGAGTGCGTCGTCGGCGAGAAAATCAGCGAGCGGCAAGTTGGTGGTCCAGCCTTGTTCCGCGTGCACGAGCACGAATTTGGCCTCGGGCCGCGGCCGGACGCGCGGCATCAGGTCGCCGACAAGCACGCCTTCCCAGGTGTTGTCGAGCATGCTCCAGCGGGTCACGCAGTGCATGTCGGCGAAGACCCGCGATGCCGGCATCGCCCGCAGCTCGGTCCAATTGAGGCTGAGCGGCGTTTCGACCAGACCGAAGAACGACAGCGACCACGTCTCCAAATTCACCCGCGGCGTCGAGCCGGCGTGCAAAATCGGCCACTTTTTCGTCTCAAACTGCCCGGGCGGGATCCGCACCTTGCGCAGCGTGTCCTCGCTCACGATCTCGACGTTCTCTCGCATTGACGTAATTCCCTCTGCGGATGGGCGTCGACCTCGGACACGGAGCCGGCTTGCAACACCGCGCGTCGCGACTCATCGTTGGGCATCAGTCCTCGGATCAAGGAGCAGAGCGAGATCGTTACGCGTCGCGGGAGCTTCTCCAAGCTCCTCAAGACGCTGATTGATTGCGTCGAAGGTCCCTGCGTGGAGGTGGAGTCTCTCGATTCCGAGAGGAGCTCCCGACACGAAATAATTAACAAGCAGGCCG
>JAJYDB010000067.1 GCA_021777845.1 Planctomycetota bacterium | reverse complement strand
GCCGAGGCAGGTTGTCGCGCCACAGGATGTTGCCCGCGCGATTGAGCAGCGCCAGTTCGCCTTCGAGGGTCGCCGCGGCGATCATCCGCCCGGCGAAATCGGACGCCGCGTGCGCCACGCTGCCGCCCAGGTGGTACGACCCTTCGTTGTGCCCGCCGCGGTCGTAGCGCTGCAGACCGTGCGTGTAGCAGCTTGCGAGAATCATCCCGCCGTCGCCGTCGGCGCTGAGGCGACCGACATTGGAGAGCAAGCTCACCTGCCACACGACGACCGGCTCGATTTTACCGCTGCCGGCGTGTTCGAGTTCGATGCCCGAGAGCGTGCCGTGAGCCGCCGCGCCCACGAGCATCGGCCGCCCCGCCACGAAGTGCAAATGCGCGAGCGCCTGCCGTGTTTGGAACATCCCCGCGGCCTTGGCGTACTTGTTGTATAAATACGTCGGTCCGACCGCCGACGACACCGCGAGGAAGCGACCGTGCGGGTCGATCGCGACGGCGAGCGGCTCGGGCGGGGCGGCGCGATCCTCGAGCGGCTCCAAATCGGCGCTGAGCAGCAGCAAACGCGGCCCCGCGAGCACGAGCGCGATCAACGAACCGTCGTCGCTGATCGAGGCGTGAGCGATCTTCGCGGGCGCCTTCGCGGCCGAGCACGTCTCGCCGTTGAGGTCGAGCAGCGTCAGCCCGTCGGATTCGTCCCAGACGAGCACGCGACCCGACTCGCGCGCGGCGGCCAATCCGCGCAGAGGCGCGTCGGTCACGATCGTCCAGGCGGATTGAGGCTCGATCACCTCGTAGCCGCGGGTGCCGGTTGTCGAGGCCATGTTGCGGTCAGTCGCTCCTTATGCCGCGTCGGCGTGAGCGATCAAGCCCGCGCCGCGACGATCTCGAAGGTCTCAATACCCGCGTCCTTCGCGGCCGGCCTTCTCCATCAAGAGCGCGACGAGCGTCCGGACGAAGCAGCCGGTGCCGCCGGGGTCCTGCGCGGCGGAGTCGCCGTCGGACCAGCTTGGCCCGGCGATATCGAGGTGCGCCCAGGGGGTTTCGCCGACGAAAACCTCAAGGAATTTCGCGGCGGTGACTGCGCCCGCGTATTTGCCGCCGACGTTCTTGAGGTCGGCGACGTTGCTCTTGAGCAACTCTTTGTAGTCGGCGTCGAGCGGCATCCGCCAGACGCGTTCGCCGGCGCGTCGCGCAGCGGAGGCGACATCGGTCGCGAAGTGCTCGTCGTTGCTAAACAGCCCCGCGACCTTTGATCCGAGCGCGACCATGCACGCCCCGGTCAGCGTCGCCAGGTCGATGATCCGCGCGGGTTTGCGTTCGGCGGCGTACGCGAGCGCGTCGGCCAGGATGAGCCGGCCCTCGGCGTCGGTGTTCAGGATCTCGACCGTGGTGCCGTCGCGCATCGTGAGCACGTCGCCGAGCTTGACGGCGCTGCCGCCGGTCATGTTCTCGGTGATCGCGAGGTAGCCGACGACGTTCACGTGCAGAGACAGCCGCGCCGCCGCGACCATCGTCGCGAGCACGACCGCGGCGCCGGTCATGTCGCTCTTCATGTCCTCCATCGAAGACGACGGCTTGAGCGAGAGCCCGCCGGAGTCGAACGTCACCCCCTTGCCGACGAGGGCCAACGTCGGACAATCGGGCGCGCCGCACTTGCGCTCGATCACGACAAACGCCGGCGGTTCGTCCGACCCCGCCGCGACCCCCAGCAGCCCGCCGAACCGCTCCGCCTCAATCCGCGCTTGATCCCAGACCTCGACCGACAGGCCGACTTCGCTCGCGGCGGCGCGGGCGCGCTCGGCGAGCAGACGCGGGGTCTTCTCGCGCGGCGGCAGGTTCGTCAGCTCGCGCGCCAGGTTGACCGCTTCGCCGACGATCCGCGCCTGTTCGACGGCGGCGTGCGCGCTGTCGAGCGACATCCCCGAGGCCGGGTCGATGACGACCTCGAGACGTCCGAAGGCGTGCCGCGACGGCTCCTTTTTGCACAAGCCCGGCCCGCGGGTGCCGACGATCACTCCTTCGACGAGCGCGCGCAAGGCGTCCGAAGTCAGCTCGGCCCGCTCTTCGTCCGGCCCCTCGGGCACCGCCAGCGCCACGACGTCGCGCTGCTTCCCTGCGATCCGCTTCGTCGCCGCGACCCCCGCCGCGAACGCCGCGCCGTTGTCGAACTTCGGCCGCGCCCCCAGCCCGACGAGCACCAACCCGTCCGCCGAAATGCCTTCGACGCCGAGCAAGGTCGTCACCTCGCCGACGCCTCCGCTCAGCTCTTTCGCGGCCAGCAGGCGCGTGATCATCGGCTCGATCGCGGCTCCCCGCAGCGCCCGCGGCGCGACGGTTTGATCCTCGTAAATCCCGACGATCAAGCGCCTCGACGCGATTTTCGACGCCGGCGCCACGAATTTCTCGACAATCATTGTTTCGTGCTTCCACGCGAGACCGCGGTCGAACTTCCAAAGGTCATCGTAACCGCGCCGCGAACCGAAGTCATGACGATTCAAATCCAAAGTCGCTTGGAGCGGCAAACCGCCTCTGTTTTTTGCCGACCCGCGGGCTCGACCGCACGTCGACGCCGAGATCCGCGCGCGCCGACGGAAAAAAAAGACCGTGTCCGCGGGAGCGACGGACGTTACGCTATCAACGCGAGTCGGGCGCGGGCTTCGTGCGGACGCGTCGCGACCAGACCCTCCGCCGCGGCACCGCCCGGCGTGTCCATCCTTCACTCTGGGAGTGCGAGAGCGATGTCGGCGACCCACACGCCTGTGACGTATCGGTTTTCGTTCGGGCCTTGGAACATCAGCACCGGCGCGGACCCGTTCGGACCGCCCGTCCGCAACGAGCTCGACTTCGCGCGCAAAATCAAGGCGTACAAAGAGCTCGGCTTCGACGCCGTCCAGTTCCACGACGACGACGTCGTTCCCTCCGAGTGGGGTTGGAACGAGCAAAAGAAGGGGATCGCCGCGGTCAAGACGATGCTTGAGGGCGAAGGGCTGTTCGTTGAAATCGTCGCGCCGCGATTGTGGGAAGACGCCCGCACGATCGACGGCGCCTTCACCTCGAACAGCGCCGCCGACCGCCGCTACGCACTCGATCGCGCCAAGCGTTGCGTCGACATCGCCCGCGAGCTCGACTGCGTGAATTACGTCTTCTGGCTCGCCCGCGAAGGCACCTACATCCGCGAGGCGAAGGACGCGAAGACCGCCGTCGGCCGCATCGTCGACGCCTGCAACGCCGTTCTCGAACACGACCCGCAGATCCGCATCCTCGGCGAGGCGAAGCCGAACGAGCCGATGGATCAAGCCTATCTGCCCACCGTCGGACACATGATCGGCATCGCCTACAAAACGATCGACCCCGCGCGGACCGGAGTCCTGATCGAGAGCGCGCACTCGATCCTCGCCGGGCTCGACCCCGCCGACGACATGGCCTACGCGCTCTACCACGATAAGCTCTGGAGCGTGCACCTGAACGATCAAAACGGCCTCAAGTACGACCAGGACAAGGTGTTCGGATCCGCCGACCTGCGCCGCGCCTTCGACCAGGTCTGGACCCTCGAGCACAACGGCTACGGCCGTCACGGCGAGTGCGTCGGGCTGGACGTCAAGGCGATGCGCACCACGACGCTGGAGGAGTCGATGTTCCACCTCGCGCACTCGAAGACGATGTTCCTCCGGCTGCTTGAGATCGTCCGCGGCGTCGACCACGCGAAAGTCGAGCATCTGCGCTCGAACCGGCGTTATGAACAACTCGACATGCTCATCCTGAACGCGCTGATGGGTCGTAGCGACTGACATCGATAGACGCGAGGTTGAAGTCGCAGGCGGACGCGCGGCGAGAGGTGACTGTCCGCGCGTCCGTCCGCGACGGGTCGAGACCGGGCACGCCCGGCGCCGCGCCGCGGCTATCAGGAATCGCCGATCACTTCGCCGCCGTCGCGCGTAATGAACGACCGAAAGGCGTTCGGGTCGGTCTCCTTGCGCAGCAGGCGGATCGAGCCGTCGACGAAGATCACGAACGCGCCGACGGTGTGCGGGCTCGCAAGCTCGTAGGCCGCCTGATCCGTCTTGAATTCGATCGCGTCGGGCTGCGTCCAGATTACCGACTCCTTGGTTTCCAGCATCAGGATCGTGCTCGAAGTCCCGTCGCTGAACTCGCGGAAGTCGACGCGGCGCGTCCAGTCGAACGCCGGTTTCGGCGTGTCGAGCGGGTCGGCGTTGCCGACAAAGAGGCGCAAGTGCGTCCGCCCGGTCGACGCCGGCTCGCCCGCGGGGCACGCGAACTCGACCGGCATCAGCGGGATCAGCGCGCGATTCCGCGGGCTGTCCCACGGCTCGTCGAGCGCGAATTGGTCGTGAACCGACTGATATCCCAACGCCGGCAAAAGCGCGACCCGCCGGCTCAAGAGCGGCTTGCCGTCCTTTGAGACGATCGCCGCCGGCGGCAACGCAAGCTCGCCGCGACCTTGCGACGTCGTCGTCAGGAACGCCGTCGATACCTTCGCCAACCGCCCGCGACACGTCTCCAGATTGCGAGCGCGATCAAACGATCGCAGCTGCTCCTCGACGAACGGCGTCGCGACCACGACCGTTGCCAACGAGCCGAACAGCACAAAAACGCGCAACCTCCGCGACGACTTCGACCGCGCTCGCCGCGCCTCGCGCATCGACGACGGACGACGATCCTCCACCGCCGACGACATTGCCCAACACCGGTCGATCGACATGTTCGCCTCCCTCGCTCCGCTTCAAGACGTGAACCGAGACATACCACGGACGACTGTCCGAGTACAACTGTCATTATAGCGGGCGAGGTCGCACGGGCAAGAGGATTATCGGGACGGGCGGAGTCGGACAGCGCGTCAATCGGGCGGCGCGAGGCAGTAGCGGACCGCGGCGAGTGCGTCGAGGTTCGCGGGGACGGCGGGCAAGCGGCCGCGCGTCGAGAGAAAACGATCGCGGAGCGCGGCCAGGAGGCGAACGCGGACGGGCTCGAGGTCGGGGCGGTCGGAGAGGTCGGTCGTCTCGCGCGGGTCGGATTCAAGGTCGAAGAGTCGCACGAAGGGCTCGCCGCGCTCTTGCTCGGCGTCGTAATAATGCTCGTGCTTCTTGCCGGTGCCGACAATCAGCTTCCAGCGCGCGTCGCGTGCCATCGCGACTTCGTCCTCGAGGTATTCGCTGACGACGACGTCGCGGCCGTGCGCGCCTGGTTCGCCGCGCAGCAGCGGCGCGAGGCTGCGGCCGTGCAGGTCGGAGGGCGTCTCGACGCCCGCGAGGTCGAGGAGCGTGGGCGCAAGATCGACGAGTTCGACGAGATCGTCGAGAGCCCTCCCCGAGCCGCTTGCTCCCGGCGCGCGGATCAGCAACGGCACGCGGGTCGCGGCGTCGTACATGCAATGCTTCTCGAAGCGCCCGTGTTTGCCGAGCATGTAGCCGTTGTCGCCGAGGTAGACGACGATCGTGTTCGCGCCGACGCCCGACGCGTCGAGTCCGCGCACCAGACGCCCAACCTGCTCGTCGAGAAAGGACAGCGACGTGAAATACGCACGCTGAATGTTGAGAAAATCGGTCTCCGAGAGCTTGCGAAACACTTTCGGCTGGGCGTCGCGGTCGGAGCCCTCGAGCGGCGGCACCTCGAACTGATCGCTGCGCAGGCGTCCGTTCCACTCGCGCGGGAACCGAAAGGGGGCGTGCGGCTCGTACATGCCGACGACAAGCAAGAACGGGCGATCGTCTTCGCGGCGGGCGAATTCGAGCGCGCGGTCGACGTAGTAGGTCGACTCCATGTGCGAGGCGGGCAGGCCGCAGTCGCGGCAGTCGGCGTTCAGCCAAAGCCGCGGGTGCTCGCGAAACGGCCTCCAGGGGCGTCGCAAGTCGCCGCCGGGGGGCGGATTCTCGCCGAGGTACGACTCCCACTCGGCCGTATCGAGGCGAAGCTCGAAGCCGTGATGCGACGGTCCGTTAAAGTGCATTTTCCCGATCGACGCGGTCCGATAGCCCGCGCGGCCGAGGCGGTCGCCGAGCGTCACCGCGCTCGCGGGCAGCGGCGTCTGCAACTTCGTGACGCCGACCGCGTGCGGCAGCCGCCCGGTGATGAACGACTGCCGGCTCGGCGTGCACAGCGGCGAGTTGCAGAACGCGCGCGTGAAACGCACACCCGACTTCGCCAGTGCATCCAACGACGGCGTGACCGCCCGCGAGTCCCCCTCAACGCCGAGCGTCCCCGCCGCGTGATCATCCGCGACGATCAAGAGGATATTCGGCCGGCCTTTCGATGCCTTCGACGGCCGTATCCCGCGCGATCGACGGCTCGTTCCAGACGCCGCCGCCCGCTCCTTCGACCGCGCGCCCCGGACTCCCTCTTCCGCGCCTCCATGCCGCGCGTGCGGGCCAAGCCGGACGCCAAGCAACGCCGCGCAGGCCAGCGAGGTCAACGCAAGCACCCACCGTCGAGGTGCGCGGAGTCGACAATGCTTATCATCACGAGATGACAACATCTTCTTTGATTCTCGATGCCGCCGATCCTCAGAAGAGAAGATTTAATCTAGCAATCGGTTTTACCAAAAGTCGAGAGACGTTTTGACGCGAAGCTCACGTCGAATTCCACCGACCTCGCCTCAATCGCTGCGGACGTCGCGATCGGTATCGCCGCGCGTTCCTCACGCCGGCGACCACTTCCGTGTGGTCGAACTTGGACGCGTGGTACGCGGGCACTGCCTCGTGAGTTTATAAATCGGACGGTCGTGTTTCATGAATTCCGCCTCGACCGTGGTCGCCTTGCCGTTGCAAGCAGGAGGTGGCTCAAGGACTTTGAAAATGAGTCTGCGTCGCCATTTCACCGACCTGCCTTCTCCCTTATCGGTGAAACCGCATGTCTGACAACGCCCTCATTCTCGGCGCCGGCTCCTCCCATGATGCGAACGTCCCGCTCCTCGGCGGGTTTGTTGAACGAATGTCGGAGTACGCTATTCGCAAAAAAGCGAACGATCAGCCCCTCAAGAAGGCGGACCAAGACACGTTTGAGCGAGCCGTGCGAATCCGATTCGAGCTCGACCGCTACAACGGGCGAGTGATGTTCGACGACAGGAACATCGAGGATATCCTAACCATCCTTTCGTTCAACGCTCTGGGGGGGAGACGATCGCGGTAATTTGAGCGCGATGACGAAAGCGATCGCGCGCACGATCGAACTCAGTTGCAAAGTCAAACACCCGGGCGTCGGACCTGCTGTGTGTCGTGACATCCGTGAGGGGCCAGAGGCGTAACGCCGAAGGCCGTCGGACTCGAGCGTACGGTCGAGGCGGCGGGGCCGGATTAAGCGAGGTCGCGCGGTCGAATGAATCGCGCCGTCCTCGCCCCAGCCTCAACGAGCGTCCGTGTTGTCGGCGAACGAGCGCGCGTGGAGCGGAGACTCGCGGGAGGGCGCAGTCGCGGGCACGGCGGGGGGCTGCTCGGACGGGCTCGTGTCCCGGCGAGCGTACAACACAGAGACGTCGTCGCGATAGAGCGCGACCCAGCCGGGGTCGAATTCGAGCCGTCGCGCGAGCATGCGATTCGGCTTGATCCAAACGAGGCTGATCGCGTGCAGGTCGCGGATCGCGTCCCAGTCGGGCCCGCCTTCGAGCGCGTTCAAATACTGGACGAGGAACGGCTTGCCGAAGAGCTCGAAGCGGTCGTCGATGTACGCGGGCCGCTTTGGAACGGCGGCCAGTTCGAGGAGACCGCCCCAGTCTTGTTCATGAAACAGACGCGCCTCGGCAGGGGCTGCGCCGAGCGCGGAGAGCGCGCGGAGCGGCCATTTTTCGGGGTCGTGACCGCCCAGGCGACTGCCGGTCAACAGCGCGACCACCAGCGCCGCCGCCGCGCTCGCCGGCCAGAGCGACCAACGTCGCGTGCCCAGAACGTCGCGAAACGCGATCGGCAACGCGTCGAGCGACCTCGCCAGCAAAGGCGCGACCGCGAACGCGAACAACGGCGCCTGGCGCACCTGGGTCAGCGAAAAATGCAGCCATACCAGCGACTGCACGAGGTCGAAGCGATCCAGCCGCGCGACCTTGAACGCCGGCAGTGCGACGAGCGCGAGAATCACGCCTTCCATCACGCGGGCGTCGGGCGTGCCGAAGGGCATCGGCTGATACTCGATGATCATCGACGTCACGCCGCTTGAAACAAGCAGAGCAAACACGTGTTTGTACAACCCGAACCCGTACGGATTAACCAAGGCGGCGGCGAGCGCGCAGGCTCCCGCGACCAAGAATATCGACGACGTCCAGAGCCGCGCTCGGTCAATTGGACCCGCGAGCAAGTGCCCGACCGCCGCCGTGAAGACCACCAGAGGTCCCGCGAGAAACCCGCCGTGCAAATTCGCCCACAACGCCGTCATCGGCACGACCCAGAAAACGGACCAGCCGCCGCGCTCGTGAGTGCGACGACAGAGCCGCAGCGCGGCGTAAAAGAAGACGAATGTGAACAGGTGCGGTCGGACCAGAAAATGGATGCTGCCGATGCCGAATGCGATCAATGCGGTGCACGCCGCGGCGATCGTCGAGACGCCGTCTTGGATGAGCCCGCGCGCAACCTGCTCGTAGAGCGCCGCCAGCCCCCACGCGACCAGTAGGAACGCCCCCGACCAGCCCGCGCGTTCCACCACCAACGCGAGGCCCGCGTCGAACAGCCAGGATTGGTCCACCCACGGAGCGCCGACGCGAGTGAACGTCAGTTGATCGACGCGCGGAACGCAACCGGTCTCCAGGATCGTCCGGCCCAGTTCGACGTGCCACGCGGTGCCGGGGTCGTTGAAGAACGCGCCCCCGCCTCCCACCAAACACGCCGTCAGGACCAACCCGAAGACGACGTCGGGCATCCCGCAGGCCCGCTCGATCCACTCACGCATGTCCAGACTCCGCTCGCCGACTCCGCTCTTCCTCCACCCAGCAAGTCTAGGTCACGCGCGGCGGTGTTTCGGAGAGTTCCGCCGGCAAGCGAGCCGCCTCCTTGCACACGTTCCGGCCGCGCGCCCCTTTCCCGCCCGCGACCCGCCGTTATATTAGGTAGGGGAAAGTGACCCGCCTTGATGTCCACGCACGGTTCGATCCCGATGACGCCCCGCCGACCGGTCTCGCGTCGCGACTTCTTGCGTCCCAACACGTTGGGGCGACAGGCCGGCGGTGCGCGCAAGCCCGACGCCGCCGTGACAGGCGCGTTCGACCTGCTCCGCGCGACGCGGCCCGCGATGGGTTCGACGTTCGAGGTTCGCCTCCCCGCGCACACGCCCGGGGCGCTCGAGCTTGCCTCGCGGGCACTCGACCGCGTCGATGTGCTCGAAGCGCAGATGTCGATCTATCGCGACGATTCCGAGCTGTCGATCTTGAACGCGACCGCGGATCGAAGGCCGGTACGCGTCGAGCGCGGCCTGTTCGATCTGCTCAGGCTCGCCGACGAGATCGCGGTCGA
Source organism: Planctomycetota bacterium (assembly GCA_021777845.1). Classification (GTDB taxonomy): domain Bacteria; phylum Planctomycetota; class Planctomycetia; order Isosphaerales; family Isosphaeraceae; genus JAJYDB01. Next base: position 11,396 of record JAJYDB010000067.1, on the reverse strand, counting down.
GACCGAAGGCGCGTACGACGCCGCTTCGGGTGCGCTGTCGATTGCCTGGGGGTTCGTCCGCGGTCCGAAACGCGTTCCGAACGTCGAGGCGCTCGCCGCGGCCCGCGCCTGTTCGGGACGAGCGCACTGGCGGCTCGATCTCGAGCGGCGGACGGTCGCGTTTGACCGTCACGGCGTCGTTGTGAATTTGGGCGGGATCGGCAAAGGTTATGCGATCGACCAGGCGGCGGAGGTCGCGCGCGGACACTGGTTCCCGACGTCGGCGCTCATTCACGGCGGGCGTTCGAGCTTGTTCGCGCTCGGTCGTTGTCCCGGCGCGAGCGACGGTCGCTGGAGGGTTGCAGTGCGGAACCCGTTCGACCCGGAACGGCCCGTCGGCGAGGTCCGACTACGCGACCGCGCGATCGGCACCTCGGGCGCGGCGTTCCAGAGCTTCGAGGCGGACGGACGCGTTTATGGGCACATCCTCGACCCCCGCAGCGGCGTCCCCGCGGAACCCAAGGCCGCGAGCGTGACCGTGCTCGCTCCTTCGGCCGCGGCGGCCGACGCGCTCTCGACCGCCTTTTACGTGCTCGGTCCCGACGCCTCGCGGCCCTACCTGGCGGCACACCCCGAAGTCGCGGTGATCTTTCTGCTCGCGGGCGACGACCTGACGAAACCCCGGCTGCTCGCCGCGAATCTCGCCGAGGACGCCTTTGAACCGACTCTTGGATTGTTGGTCGAGGATTTGTTGACCACGGAAACGGCGTGACAGTTCCCTCCGCCGCGTTGATCTTGAGATTTGACTGAAGGGAGGTCTTTCTGGCTGCTTCGAGACGATATTACCCAGGGTTTTTCGGCGCTTTTTTCCTGATCCTGCTCCGGATCGCGATCGGCTGGCACTTCCTCTACGAAGGACTCGAGAAGGTCGACGCGGGCAGGGGCGGGGGCAAGCCGTTCTCGTCCGAAGGGTATCTTCGGTACGCCACGGGTCCGCTCGCGCCGTACTTTCGCGGCCTGATTCCCGACGTCAACGGCCTCGAAACGCTCGACCCGCCGCGGTTGAAGGCGCACTGGGCCGACGACGTCGAACGCGTCGCGCAACACTACAACTTCGACGCCGACCAACGCGGCCGCGCGGCCGTCGTCCTGAAACAAGCCGAGGCCGAAGCCGAGAACTGGTTCGCGTCGAACGAGAATCAAGAAAAGATCCGCAAGTACTACCACGAACTCAAGGCCGTCCAGAAGGTCGAGCGCGACCCGGACGCGCTGTCGTTCGAGCGTGAGCGGGCGGCGGCGGCGCGCCGCGACCTCGACGCCGCGCGGCGGACCTTGACCGCGGATCTGGTCGCGCGCGGAGACAAGCTGCGCGCGGACGTCGTCGCGGTCGCGACCGCAGAGCAGGCGAAGTCGACCGCCGCGTACACGCCCCCGTGGACACGGCTCGACTGGGTCAACTTCTCGACGAAGTGGGGCTTGGTCGCGATGGGGTTGGCCTTGATGGCGGGCTTCATGACGCCCCTGGCGGCGCTCGCGGGCGCCGTCTTCCTCGGCCAGATCTACCTGAGCATGCCGCCCTGGCCGGGCCTGCCCGCGCCGCCGAACGTCGAAGGCCACTACTGGATCGTGAACAAGAACCTCGTCGAGATGCTCGCGTGTCTCGTGGTCGCAAGCACGCCCAGCGGGATGTGGATCGGCTTCGATGCGCTCTTGTTCGGTCGCAAGCGGACGCGGCCCGAACTCGAATCCGACGACGCGGCCGAGGCGCGGCTCGAAAAATTCACGTCGCGCGAGGCGGCGGGGTCGTCGCAAAGACGTTGAACGGTTAAAATTAATGCTGAACGGTTCTTTCCGCGGGATCCGCCCTCCCAAACACCCGCGGATCGAACCTCGAAAAGCGAGCTTGAACACGGGAGCGATCGATGACGAACCTGACCCCGGAACAGCGGGCTTTGGGCAAGGCGAACGCCGACGAAGTGATCGGCTACACCCGCCGCGACATGCTGAAGGCCGCCGCCGCCGCACCCGCGCTCGGCGCCTTCTACTTCGGTTACAAGCAACTCGATCGCCCCGCCGTGCGCGCCGCGATCATCGGCACCGGCAACGAAGGTTGCGGCGCGATGATCCACGAGCACAACCGCGACTACATCGACTTCGTCGGCCTCTGCGACATTCGCCCGTCGCAGCTTGAGCGCGGCCTCAAAGAGTTCGGCAAGCATAAGCAGTATTCCGCCGCCGACGTCAAAAAACTGCGGCGTTACGCGGACTACAAGGAGATGCTCGCCGACAAGGACGTCGAAATGATCGTGATCGCGCTGCCGCTCTGGCTGCACGCGCCGGTCGCGATCGAGGCGCTGAAGGCCGGCAAGCACGTCTTCACCGAAAAGCTGATGGCGCGGACCGTCGGCCAGTGCAAAGAGATGTGCACGACCGCCCGCAAACAGAACAAACTGCTCGCCGTCGGCCACCAGCGGCACTATTCGGTGCTCTACGACAACGCGAACTACCTCGTCCAGAACGGCCACCTCGGCGATATCCGCCACATCCGCGCGCTCTGGCACCGCAACAACGCCCAGCCGCTCGTCGCGAAGAATCCCGACAACTCGTGGAAGTACGACGCCCAAGGCAACCCCGTCTGGGTCCGCGACAAAGACGGACACATCGTTTACCGCGACTCGTGGCGGCCCGATACGCCCGAGCTCGACAAGAAGGTCGACTTCGCCAAGTACGGCTACAAGAGCCTCGAGGAGCTCGTCCGCTGGCGGCTCTTCAACCGCACAGGCGCGGGCTTGATGGCCGAACTCGGCAGCCACCAGCTCGACGCCTGCTCGATCTTCCTCGGCAAAAAGCACCCGCTCGCGGTCTCGGGCTACGGCGGCAAGATTTTTTATCACGACGACCGCGAAGTCGACGACCACGTCTTCTGCACGTTCGAGTTCCCCTCGCTCGACGACAACGAACGCGTGATCGTGACGTATTCGTCGATCAACACGAACTCGTTCGAGAATTACGGCGAGATTGTCTACGGCACCCGCGGCACGATGATCGTCGAGGGTGAACACGACATTATGCTTTACAAGGAAGCCGGCAACGCGTACACGTCGCGATCGACGTCGATCGCCGTCGAGAAAAACGCGGCGGGCAAGGCGGTGATCGAGACCAGCCCGAGCACGGCGGGTCCCTCGGCGGCGCAGAGTTTGGGCGGACTCGCGGTCGCGGACCCTTCGCGCGGCTATCGCGAAGAGCTCGAGCACTTCGCGTACTGCATCCGGCACGGCGACGCGTCGAACTACCACGCCGACGTTGAGCATCAGCCGCGCTGCCGCGGCGAGGTCGCGCTCGCCGACGCGGTGATCGCGCTCACCTCGAACATCGCGATGAAGGAACAGCGTCGGATCGAGTTCAACCCGAACTGGTTTGATTATTCGAAGCCCGACGTTCCCGAGAGTTCGCAGAACGCAGTCGCGCGCACCTCGTAAATGCACCCTGACGGCTGCGCGGGGCGCCGGTGGCCTCGGCCATCCACGTTCTTGAGGAGAACCCGAACGCCGACGCCTCGAAGCCGGGCTTGGTTCTTTACGCCTGCACCCCGTGCGGCGACCGTCGCCTTCGGGGTGCTTGCGTGTTGCAACAAAGGCAAGTCGCTCCGGCTCGACTCGTCGAAGGGCGCCGATGCGACGCGGAGGGGGAGACTCGGAATCTTCCCGAAGCGGTTGAGTGAGCGCCGCCGCGCCCTCCCTCCCGCACTTCGCCTTGCCATTTTTCGGACCCTCGTCCAAAATAAGTCGCGCTGAGGCGAAGGATCGCCCTGCTCGCGCACTTTGTCGATTCCCGGCGGATGCCGTCGGCGATCTCGCCGCGTCGCGTCCCAGAGAGGATGTCCTACGGATGGCGACCGCGACGACCAACCTCGGAGAAGCCGGCGCAGGGCCGGTGCAGAGGCTCGGCGAGCAGGTGTTCGAAGCGATCGCCGAAATCGGCGACATGGCGCATTTCACGGCGCTCACGTTTACCTGGCTCGTGCGAAAACGCCCGAATCCGGGGGTTTTGACGCCGAATTTCTACGCGATCGGCGTCTCGAGCGTCCCGGTCGTTTGGATCACCGGCACGTTCATCGGCATGGTGCTCGCGGTCCAGGCGCACAGTCAGTTCGCGCTGATGGGGCTCGAGACGCGGCTCGGGTCGGTGATCAACATTTCGTTGGTGAAAGAGCTGGGGCCCGTGCTGGCGGCGACGATGCTCGCGGGTCGGGTGGGGTCGTCGATGTCGGCCGAGCTTGGCACGATGCGCGTCACCGAGCAGATCGACGCCTTGGTCGCGCTCGGGACGAACCCGGTCCATTACCTCGTGGTGCCGCGATTTTTGGCGTGTTTCCTGCTGATCCCGCTCTTAACGTTGATGGCGGACTTCATGGGGGTGATCGGCGGCGCCGTGGTGAGCACGCAGCTCATGGGCGTCGATTCGTTCGCGTATTGGCAACACTCGCGCGAGTATGTGGGCGGGCTCGACTTATTCGCGGGGGTGTTCAAGAGCTACTTTTTTGGAGGCGCGATCGCGCTTATCAGTTGCCACCGCGGGTTTAACTCGCGCGCCGGGGCGGAGGGGGTCGGACGCGCGGCCACCGAGGCGTTCGTGTACTCGTTCATCGCGATCCTGTTTCTCGACTTTACGATCGGGATCGCCTGGAACAGCGTTTACAACGCGATTTGGCCCCAAACGGCGAACCTTCTATGAGTTGGGGTTACGAGACCGACGCCGCCGCCGAAGACGCCGTGGACGAGTCCCCGGCCGCCAAAGCCGCGCGCCTGGCCGCGATGACGTCCGACGCGCCGATCATCTGGATCGACAACCTCTCGATCCAATTTCGACGTCAGTGCGTGCTCCGCGACGTCACCATCAAGATTCATCGCGGCGAGACGGTCTGCGTGATCGGCGAGAGCGGCTGCGGAAAGACGGTGCTGCTCAAGTTGATGATCGCGCTGTTGCGTCCGACGGCGGGGCGAGTCGTGTTCGACGGGCTCGACCTCGCGAAGTTGTCGCGGCACGACCTGAACGAGACGCGTCTGCGGTTTGGGTTCGTGTTCCAGATGGCGGCGCTGTTCGACAGCCTGACGATCTACGACAACATCGCGTTCGGGCCTCGACAGCACAATCGATGCACCGGGCCGGAGTTGAAGCGGCTCGTGGCGGACCGGCTCCAGGAGGTCGGCCTGCCTCTGGGTCTCGAGCAGAAGAAACCCGCGGAATTATCGGGCGGACAACGCAAGCGCGTCGGTCTGGCGCGGGCGCTCGCGCTCAACCCCGAGGTCATGCTCTACGACGAACCGACCACGGGGCTCGACCCGATCATGAGCGACGTGATCAACGAGCTGATCTTGCAAACGCGTCGCGTCAAGAAGACGACCGGCGTCGTGGTCACGCACGACCTAAAAACGGTTTCGAAGGTCGCCGAACGGGTGATCATGCTCTACCCGCTGGGGCGTCTGAAGCCGGGCGAGCCGCAGGTGATCTACGACGGCCCTCCCGCCGAGATGCACGACCATCCCGACGGTCGGGTCCGGCAATTCGTCCGCGGCGAGGCCGGCGAGCGGCTGCGCGAGCTTGCAAGCCAAAGGGAATCATGACAACAATCGGCAATAGTTTTGATGCAATGGACCTCGACCTCGCCGCGCTGCGCGCCGGTCGAGTCCGGCCCGACAGTGCGAGGCGGCGATGAACGAACGGATCATGCAATTTCGGATCGGCATGTTCGTCATTTCCGCGGGGCTGATCCTCACGATGTTGATCGTTTGGTTCGGTGAATCCCCGGCGCTGTTGCGCGATCATGTTTATGTGGCGGTGCGGTTCGAGAACGCGCCGGGCGTGGCGGAGGGGATTCTGGTCCGCAAGAGCGGGATCCGTATCGGCGAGGTCGACTCGATTCGGATCGACGAGCGTCCGGACCAGCCCGACGGCGTGATCGTCGTGATGTCGCTCGACCCGAAATACAAGCTGCGCGCGGGGTCGAAGCCGCGCATTTCGCGGAGCTTGATCGGCGACGTCGCGATCGACATGCTGCCGGGCACCGAGACGGGTCCGCTGCCGACGTCCAAGACCGCGGCCGACGCGCCGATGATCGAAGGCGCGCCGGTGATGGACCCCGCGATGGCGCTCGAGAAGCTGATGTCGGCGTTTCAGAAGGTGGAGCGGGCGCTCGGCGCGATCGAAGAGGCGTCGGGGGGCGTCAAAAAGCTGTCGGAGAGCGCCCCCGAAATCAATAAGTTGATCGCGACTTGGTCCGAGACGGGCAAGAGCATGAAGAAGGCGTCGGACGGGATCGCGGGCTTCACCGACGGCAACCAAAGGTTGGTGTCGCTGACTCTGAAGAGTCTGGGGTCGATCACGACGAAGCTCAACGAGACGCTCGACGAGCCGACGCGGAAGGCGTTGCAAGACAGTCTGATTCGCATCCGCGACGCGTCCGAAAAGTTGAACGCCTCGCTCGCCGACGCCGGTCCCGCCTTCAAGGATCTCGGCTCGCCCGTGAGCGCGACGCCGACGACCAACCTCGGCCAGACCATGTTGCGGATGAATCTCGTGGCGCGCGACGTCGGGCTGCTCACGCGCGAACTCAACGACGGGCAAAACACGCTGAACACGAACGGCACGGTTCAGAAGCTGCTGCTCGAGGCCGAGTTGTACAACAACATCAATCGGCTCTCGGTCCGCGCCTCCGAAACCCTCGCGACGATCCGGCCGATCATCGAGTCGCTCCGCGTCTTCTCGAGGAAGCTCGAGCAAGACCCCGGCTCGATCGCGCGCGGCATGCTGAAGCGGTAACCGACCGCGCTCTCAACGCGTCAGTCGCGTACGAGGTCGGGCCTGTCCAAAAGCAAAGGCGCGAGGTTCGGCCGACGAAGCTCCGGCACGCGCAGCGGCGCGAGACTCCGGTTCGGCATCAAGCCGGCGGATCGCGGCACCACGAACGTCGTCTCCTCGCGCGTCCGCCACGCCGCGGGATCCTCCGGCGTCGTCGCGACCGCCGCGCCGACCGGCGACACGAATTCGTACGAGGTCCCGCCGCGCGCGTTTTGGTCGCGCTCGAGCGGCTGCGCGCCGCCGATCACGGTTCCCGAAAGCACGACGGCCACACTCAGAAGGGTTGCGGACACAGAGACGGCCTCCGCTCGGTCGGCCCTCCCTGGCAGGTTCGACTCACATCGCAAGTATGTAACCTTTACAATACCCTACGCGAGGACGACGGGCAAGAAACGTCGCCCCATATTACCCAATCGGCCCATATTTCCGCGAGGTTGGATTGCAACGTTGGCTTGGACTGAGGAGTCGCGAACTCGGTTGGGACCTGGTGATCGCGTGCGTCGCGGCGTCGATTTGGCCTCCGGCGGGAGCGTTGTTGCTGTTGGCGGCGGCGGTTTGGCCGCTGCTGCGCGCGACTCGATCGGTGGGCGGAACGTCGTTGGGCGGGGCGTTGGCGTGGGGTTGGGTGCTGGTCGCGCTGGGAACGGCGGGTCAATTGATTGCGTTGGCGGAGCCGGTCGCGGGGGGGCGTCCGTGGTGCGGGCATCTAACGTATTTGATGGTGATCGCGGCGTTGGCGAGTCAGATTTCGATTTTAAACGCGCGTTCACCGGGGGCGGGGGCGTGGGCGTTGTTGACGGCGGTGCTGTTCGTGGTGTTCATGATCCCTTGGCTGCAAGCGCCGGGGTTGGCGAGGCACGCGGGCGGGCTCGAGCGGCTGCGGCTCGACGCGCCGTGGTCGATCTTCTACGGGCTGCTGGTGCTGGCCGCGGTGACAAATCACCTGCCGACGCGCTTCGGGCCGGCGTCGTTGATGACTGCGGCCGCGTATATCGTCGCGTTCCTCGCGCTCACGCGTCGCGACTTCGCGCCGGAGCGGCTCGCGCACGCGTGGTCGTTGACGGCGTCGTTGCTCGCCGGGGCGGTGGTCGGTGCGGGACTGTGCGCGCGGAACGTCGCGACCGCAGGCGCGCCGGGGTGCGGCTTGGATCGCGTCTGGCAGTGGTTTCGCGATCGCTGGGGCGTCGTCTGGGCTTTGCGGGTCCGCGAGCGCTTCAATCGCGCCCTCGAAACTTCCGGACGACCGTGGCGGCTCGGCTGGAACGGGCTGGAACCGCTCGCGACCGGCGCGCGGCTCGAGATCGACCCTGACTCCGACGCCGAGGCGACCGCGCTTTTGCTCGGACTCCTGCGACGGTTCGCGCGTCCCGATCGGATCGCGGTCGGCGCGGAGGTTGCGGACGCGTCGCCGTCGGGACATGATAAGGGTTGAGCGAACCCGACGACGATCCGAACAACCGGCCGGGGGTCACGATGCGACGATCGCGATCGAGAGAATCGGGAAGCGATCGCGGACGACGCTTCGGCACTCCCGCGCAGGTTGTGATCGCGGTGCTGGGAGTGATCGCGGCGCTCTACTTTTTGAAAGCGATCGTGATCCCGATCACGCTCGCGGTCGTCATCGCCTGCCTGCTCTCGCCGCTCACTTCGCTGATGCGTCGCGACCTGAACGTGGTGCAAGGTTCGACGGCGGTGGCGGTCGGCGTGATCCTGCTCTCGCTGCTGCCGATCTCGTACCTCGCCGGCCTGACCGCGAACAGCGTCGACCGCGCCTCGGTGACCCTGCCGCGACAAATCGCCGACCTTTCCCGCGAGCTCGGCAACAAGCTGCTCATGATCCGCGAAAATTACCCGTCGCTGCGCTCGCTGCTGCCCGAGCCGAGCACGATCGACCGACTCGGCGACGCGAACTCGAAGATGCTCATCGACAGCCTCAGCTACGGCTTTTCCGACGTGTTGAGCTGGCTGGCGCAGGCATTTATCGTCCTCATGCTGGTCATCTTCATTCTCGCCGAAAGCGCGATGCTGACGCCGAAGCTGATCCGCTTCTTCGCCGCCACGCCCGGCGACGCCGCCTCCGCCGAGCGCGCGCTCACCGAGCTCACGCACCAAATCCGCGCGTACCTCACGGCGCGCACGCTCATCAACATCGGCCTCGGCGCGGTCTTGACGGTCGTGCTCATGACAATGGGCCTGCGCTACGCGATCTTGGTCGGACTGCTCGCGGCGCTCACGAATTACATCCCGTACGTCGGCCAGGTGGTCGGCGGCGGCGCGACCGCGCTGCTCGTGCTCGTGCAGACCGGCTCGTTCGGCGACACGCTGATCGCGGCGTCGATTTACCTCGCGCTCGTCGGTATCGAAGGCTACATCGTCACGCCTTATATCATGGGCCGCTCGCTCGACCTCAACGGCACCACGGTCTTGATCGCGTGCCTCTTTTGGGGCTTCCTCTGGGGACTCGTCGGACTGGTGCTCGCGATGCCGATCACCGTCTGCATGAAGCTCGTGTTTCAGAAAGTCCCCGAGTTCCACCGCTGGGCCGAGTTGATGAGCCGCGACTGGCGCATGCCCGAAGCCCAGATCGGCCTCGAGTCGATCGCCGAGTCGATCGCCGAGGAATCCGCCCCCGACAGCCCCGGACCGCCCAACCCCCAAGACGCCGACGAAGCCTACGCAAGCGCTCGGCCAGGCTGAGACGCAGCGACCAGCCCCGATCCGCGGCCCGCGGCCCGGAGCAACCCTTGATCGTGATCCCGACCCGTACCAACCCGAGGAGAAACGCAATGCAGGTGACTCTCGAATACTGCGCGAAGTGAAACTACGAACCGCAAGCCGTCAGTTTGGCGGCGAAACTGCTTCCGCGCTGCAAATTCGCAATCAAAAGTTTCCTCATGATCCCCTCGCAAGGGGGATGCTTCGAGCTCAAGGCGGGCGACAAACTGCTCTACTCGAAACTCGCGACGGGTAAGTTTCCCGACGAGGCGGCGCTCGTCGATCAGCTCGCCCAAGAACTCGGCCTCGCGTAGAACGCCTGCGCGTCCAAGCGGAAAGCCGCGGCGAGATTAAATCAGCAGGAGAACTCATGTCCGGACGGGAGAAACGCCTGACCAATTATGCGAACTGCGCCGGGTGAGCCGGCAAGCTCGGCCCAATCGGCCTCGCGCAGGTCTTGCGCGGTTTGCCGGGTCGCGGGCACGACCCGAACATCCTTGTCGGCACGGAAACGGCGGACGACGCCGGCGTGTATCGTCTCTCGGACGACCTCGCGCTGGTGCAAACGCTCGACTTTTTCCCGCCGCTGGTGGATGATCCGTACACATATGGCCAAATTGCTGCGGCGAACTCGCTTTCAGACGTTTACGCGATGAACGGCCGGCCGTTGACGGCGCTGAACATCGCGGCTTTTCCCGACAACGAGCTGCCGATCTCGATTTTGGGCGAGATCGTCCGCGGCGCGGCGGAGCGGGTGACGGCGGCGGGCGCGGTCACGCTGGGAGGGCACACCGTGCGCGACGCCGAGGTCAAATTCGGCCTCTCGGTGACCGGCCTGGTGCACCCGCGCGAGCTGCTCACGAACGCAGGCGCACGCGTCGGCGACGTGCTCGTGCTCACGAAGGCGCTCGGCACCGGCTTCGTCACGACCGCCTTCAAACGCGACCACTGCCCGAGCGAAACGCTCTCCGCCGCGGTCGCCTCGATGATCCAACTCAACGTGATCGGCCGCGACGCCGCGCGCACCGCGGGCGGCGCCCACGCGATGACCGACGTCACCGGCTTCGGCCTCGCGGGGCACGCGTCCGAAATGGCCGACGGCGCATGCGTCACCTGCGTCCTTGACCTCCGCGCGCTGCCGATTTTGCCCGGAGCCGCCGCGCTCGCGACGCCCGACAACTACAACCGCGCCCGCGCCGCCAATCGCGCGTTCCTCGAAGGCCGAATCGCGATCGAGCCCGGCGTCGACGAGCTCGCGCTTGAATTCGCGTTCGACGCGCAGACCTCGGGCGGTCTGCTCATCGCCGTCGACCCCGACCGCGCCGACGCCCTCGTCGACGCCGCCCGCAACCTCGGCGCGCACGCCGTCGCGATCGTTGGACACGTCGTCAAACGCGACGGACCGATCTCCATCATCCTGCGTTAACCATCCGCGCATCTTCACTCACGCAATGGAGTACTCCACCTATGCGACATGAACCGACGCGCCGCGATTTTCTGGCCGCCGCGAGCACCGCCGGACTCGCGCTCGGCGCACACTCGGGCATCGTCGCGGCCGAGCCGGCGCGACGCCCCAAGGTCGCCGCCGTCTGCACCACATACTTCTATCTCTCGCACGCTTATCACATCGTGGGGCGGTTTCTCGACGGCTTCGTGATCTACGACGCCCGCGGCGAAACTTTGCACAAGCCCGACTTTGACGTCGCGGGACTCTTTATCGACCAGACCCCCGCCGCGACCGACGTCGGTCTCGCGACCGCGCAGAGGCACGGCGTGCCCGTCTTCAAGACGATCGCGGAGGCGCTCACGCTCGGCACGGGCAAGCTCGCCGTCGACGCCGTCCT
>JAJYDB010000066.1 GCA_021777845.1 Planctomycetota bacterium | reverse complement strand
GACCGCCTTGGTGCCCTCGCCGGCGTCGCAGGCGGAGAGGACTCTGAGTCGAAGATCTCTCGAATACGCTCTCATGCGAACCCTCCGTGCGGGGAATTCGCATAAGTCATAACATGTGTGAACGGCGGGCGCTAGAGTGGACTGGAAAATGCTCTAAAGCAGTTTGACGAAACGAAGCCAATCGAGGTCAAAGTCAAGCTGAGAAGCACGTTACGTTCAAGAATCCGCGTGCGGCCGACCTCGAAACGCCGCGCGCGGCTGCGCGGGCCCGGTCTCGACCGTCGCCGGCAAGGCCGCTCCGAACGCCTTCGGAGCCGGCTCCGCCCGCAAAGCCGCCTGGATTGAAGTGTGGTGTGGAATCGCGATCGCGCAAAAGTGGAGTTAAGGCGGCCGACGACTGCTCACAGAAGGAAGTTAGAGGAGGCTTTCGAGGAGGAGTTTGAGCTTGCGGACTTCGACTTCGACGTCGAAGGGGCTGTCGAGATCGTCGCGCAGGGCGACCGTGAGCGCGCGGTTGTAGCCGTAGCGTTCGAGTTGGTTGAGGATGCGCCCGTATTCGATTTCGCCCTGGCCGATCAGGACCTGAAACTCGCCTGGACCTTTGCCTGTATCGCGGAAGTGAACATTGCGGACGTAGGGAAAGACGGCGTCGTAACTCTTTCCGTGGTTAGGACCTTGGATGTAGTGGCTGGGGTCGAGCGAGAGGCCGAGCCCGGGGACGGCTTTGCAAAGTTCGACGGCGGCGGCGGGGTCGGCGGTAATCGTTTCGGAGTGGGTGGTGACGGCGAGAACGAGCCCTTCGCGGAGGGCATGCGCAGCGAGGCTCGAGAGTCGACGCACTTCGTCGTCGAAGGAAGAGCCGAGAGGCGCGGCGGGCAAGGTCACAACCGCGACGGTCAACGGCTTCGCGAGTCGGCAAATCGATTCGAAACGACGTCGAAAGACGGCGTCGTTCAAGTTGGAACCGAAGTCGAGGCTGAGCGCGGAAGGGGTTAAACTGGGTCCTTCGCGGAGTTTGGCGAGGGCCGTCTCGGGGTGGTCAGCGACATCGGAGGCGCGGAGATGCGACGAGTGCTCGTCGATCGCGAGGTCGACCTTGTTGAATTCGAGCTCGACGATTTTACGGAGCGCGGATTCCAGGGGCATTTTCGAGAAACAGGACGTGCTGCAGGCGACGAACACTCAACCCTCCTTGACCCACGAACCGGGTCTTCATCCTTGATTGCGAGATCGACGGCATTGCGCACGAACCGCCTGCGCAAAGCAGAATCGCGGTCCCTCGGCGCGACGGCAATGAGAGAAATCGAGATACGAATCACGGCGACGGAACGCGATCACGGAACCACGAAATCGCGGGGTGATCTTACCTCAGACGCCGCGCGGAGGGTAGGGCAGACGCGTCGCCGGTGCGGAGCAGATTGTCGACGGAATTCGGCGTGGCTCGACGGGCCCAATGCGAGGCGGCAAGGCGGTTGAAATCGGCGTAACGGCTTTCGCGATAAGCTTGTAGCGCGGCTAGAAGGGCGCGCTGGGCGGTCTTGCTTTCGGAGTCGCCGAGGGGTCCGGCGTTCGAATTCGCAGACGGGTCGACGGGGCGGGGTCCACCCAATGCCGTTGGATGTTCGCCAAGTCTGGCGAGTTGTTCAGTAAGCGCCTGATAACGGGTTTTGAGGTCTTCGAGGGCTTTCTCGGACGGGTACGGGGTGAGCGGGCCGAGCTCGACGCGGGGTGCCGCGATACGGATGCCCGCGGTACCGAACGGTTCGAGGTCAAGAACAAGCCGGCGACCATTGCCGCCGGGAAGGAGGCTGGGTGCAAGACGAATCGAACGGCCGAGGTCGTCGACGTCGGCGGCGTCGGCATTGAGGAGGGAGGTTTCGACGCGGGTGGGATACGGGGTGTCGTTGGTGAATGCAAGGACGGTGCGAGTGCCGTCGGATCCGGCGCGGAGCGCGATGCCAAAAGGAGCGCGCTCGAGTCTGGGGGGGGCGTCGGGCGGCGTGGCGGGGAGTGCTCGAAAGACGCGCGCGAAACGTCGAAAACGGTCTTCACGGCCGGCGAGAGTCTGCGGGTCGAGCACAACAATGTGAGCGTCGAGCGTCGTCGCGGCACGCCCGAGAGGCTCGTCAAAACTCTCAAAGCCGTCGATTGAAGTCGCTTTTAGAGTGAGAGTTGCGACGTCGGAAGGGGTCGCGGGACGACGGCTTGAGCGGTTCTCGTCACGGGCGGTCAGCGCAAGACCTCGTCGTGGTCGCTCGGCAACGACGGCGTCAAGCTCGGGGCTGGCGTCAAGGTCGTGCGCGAGCGGGTCGCCGCCCGGTTCGAGGCCGCGGAGGACGATGGGCCCGTCGGCTTCGCGCGACCAGACGCCGAGGTCCAGCCCAACAGCCTTCCAGGCGAGCACTGGGTCGAGTCCAGCCAGGTTGTTGGAGCGCGCCTCGCGACCGACGGGCCCGTCGTCGAGTCCGGGGGTCACGACGGCGAAGCCGACGTCGCGTCCAGCGGCGGCGCGGGCGGCGGCGGCGAGATCGGCGTGGAGTTTTGCGAGCCCTTGGGCGCGCCACTGTTGCCAGGGGACCGCACCCGGCCCCGCGACAAATTTCGCACGCAAGTCAAAGCGGTCAGTGCTGTTGGGATCGATTCCGGCTGGCGGAAACTCGAACGTTTCCTTGACGAAGCGTTCGAAGCCGGGGTCATCGAGTCCGGTATTCGGCGAGCCGAGCAACGTGGGGCCGTCGCCGAGCGGAATGTAGAATCCGGCGGCGTTGGGTGCGTTTTTGAGTCGTCCGGCGGTGGCCTCGGTGATGCGCTGCACGAGCGCATCGTGGACTTGGGGATGAAGCGGGTTGTACACGGGTGCGTCGGGCAGGCCGCGTCGGTCCACGCGGACCAGACCGCGGGTGAGCGCGTCGATCGAGTCGGGTGCGGGCAAACCGGGTAGGACGCCGCGCAAGTCCGGCTGGATCCAGACGTTAACGCCGTGTCGACCGAGCAATCGAACGAGCGTCGGGATCCGATCAGGGCCGATTGGATCTTCGAACGCCTGTTCTTCGAGCACCTGTCTACGCTCGCGCTCGCGGGGAATTTCGGGAAGGACGACGGCGTTTGCGCCGCAGTAGGCGAGATAACGCGCCAGACGTTCGGCGACGTTCACGACGTCGCGCTGCGCGGCGAAGCGTTCGAGTATCCCGGCGGCGGTCGCGTCGAGCGCGAGGTCGCGCGCCAACTCGGCGGGAGGGAGGTCGATCCCGGATTCGGGAGGCATCTCATTCATTTCGGACAGGGTGGCCGCGCCCAGTGAAATCGGCTTTGAGCCGTGATTGAGGACGATCAAAATCGGTTCCGGGGTGTCGACCCAGGTGATCCACGAGGAGCGAGCGCGGGATTTGCCGTCGTTTTCGAGGATCTTCGAGGCGCGGGTGTCGAGCAGGAGGCGGGGTTGGGGGCCGGCGACGTCGACAACGGCGACGCCGAGCGCTTCGACGGGTCCGTCGAGGACGTTCAGCGTCAGTCGGTGCGGGCGACCGAGGTGGCCGGCTTTGAGCGCGACGGCGGCCCAAGAACAGCCGTCGACATTGGCGGGTCCGAGGATCGTGGCTTCGCCGGCGGGTCGGGGGATCCAGCCGCGGAGACCGTCGCGCCGCGCGGGTTCGACAAGCGCCGCCTCGGGAATGCGCCAACCAGCTTCAAGTGCATTGGTCGGCGCGCGGCCAATCGCGACCAGGCGCCGACCGCGAGGACGGGCGAGGTCGACGAGGTCAACTTCGCGCTCCGGGGCGAATTTGGCGGGAGTCGACGGCGCGGCGGCTCGGGTGTGTTTCGCGCCCTCGGGCGTAATGACGGCGAGCGTGACGCGGCGCGTGACCGTTGTGCCTCGCCCCGCACCGCGACGTCGACGTAGCCAGCGCGCGATCCGACCGCCGTTTGCGCGGGTCTCGACCGGCTCCCAAACCAGTCGCGTCTCAAGGACGTAAGTCCCTTCTTCACGCGGAGTTGGGATATTCCAAGCGAACGCCGGAGGTTCGCGACGGTTTGAGACGACGCCGTCGATCCGGTGGTCGCCGGACCAGACCGCGTCGCCGCCTTGAACGGGGCGGAGATCCGCGGTTAACCGGATCTCGATGTCGACCTGCTCGGGGGTGAGGATGTTCGCGGCGACGTTGGCCTCGATCGTCCCGCCTGGCGCGAAGACGCCGTCGCCCTTCAGCCGGAGCGCGATCGGATCCCACGCAAGTCGTTCAACACTCACGATAAACGCCGCGTTCTCGGGTGTCCGCTGACGGCCTTCAAGGACCGCCGGCAGCGGGATTCGAGCCGTCTGCCCCGCACCTCGAAAGGTCAGAATGGCCTCGGGATTCGCCTCAATGCGCACGCGGACCCGGCCCTTGGCGTTATTGCCGAGCATCCAAAGGCAATCGTTATAACGCTTTGGGGCTGCAGCGCCGTCGGGAACGTCATCGTTCTCGGCAATCACGACGGCATCGACGACTCGGCCGTCGTCGAGCTCAAGCTCGATTCCCGAAGTCGGGTCGGGGACAGGCGCTTGCGGCGATGCCGGGATCGTCCAGACAACCTCGACGTCGAGCGTCACGCGTTTGGAGGCGTCACCCCTGGCCGTGTCGCCCCAGATGCCGCCGCGGCAGACCGCCGCGCAGCAGAGCACCGCCAGAAGTAGCCTGAGGCTCGAGCGCATTCCTTTGCGCATGCCCTCTTTACGTCGACGCGCGCTGGGCGCGACGGTGTTCAATCGCTGCGACATCCATGTCGCGGCAAGTCCAGTCGTCGTGTTCCTCGTCGCGGTCACTTCGATCGTTGGGTCGGAATCGACCTATCCAACCGCAGCGGGTCGCGCGGACGGCGCGGAAGCGCCGATTGGTGCGCGCCGATCGAACCATGTCGCGTCAAGAAATACTAGAGGAATCGTCGACGATCTCGCGATTCAAACTTAACGACAATCCGAAAAAATCGTCATAAACTCTCGAATCGGAACATTGTGCTCGTTTTGAAGCGCCGAAATTCTTCAAAGCCGAAGCGGCTCGCCGGACGAAATTTGTAAAAGAAGAACGCGCAGGCGAAGACGCCAAACGACGAAAAAACGATGCGAGAGGCGTCGGATCATGAGGGATGGCGGCGACCCTCGGTAAGCAGGGCGGACTTGGACGGCGCGGGGTCTTGAAAAAAAGAGTGGTCCCGCAGCGAGTGAGACGCGACAATGGATATGCCTGCGGATCCCAAGGCCGGGGTCTTGATGCTCGGATGAAACTGGGACGGACCGACGCACTTCGAGCGTAACTATTAGCACGGACATGCCGTAAGCGTTGCGGCCTCGCGTTGAGCGAGCAATCGAAGGCGACGATTAACTGAAGGGCGACAGCCTGATGTGGACGCTGTTGACGTTTGTGATGTTTCTCGCGAGAAGTCCTGACGGCCTGGAACCGACCGACCGCTTGATTCCCGCAGGTTACACCGGCAACCCCTGGGGACCTGAGGCGAACCGGGCCCGCACCGCGGGCGAGTTGCCGCCGATCGTCGTCAGTGAGACGATGGGCAAGTGGCGAGTCTGGGGCAAGCGCGTGCTACGCGAGGGCGATATCGTTTTCCGACGCGCCGACGCCCGCATTCTGCACGGGTTTTTCCCGTTCAGTCGATTTCTCGCGAACGTGACTGGCAGCGCATTTTCGCACACCGGCATCGTAAAGCTCGTCGACGGCGAGCCTTGGGTGTACGATACGACCGCCGCCGGTCCGCGTTTGCAGCCGTTTTATGTCTGGATCCTCGACAACGTAGGAGCCTTCGGCGTAAAGCGCGTCCGCAACGAATTGCGCTCGCACATACCCGCCGCCGTCGCCTTCTGCAACGACCTCTACTTGAAGCAAGCTCCGTTCGATTACGAACTTGCGATCGACGACCGCGCATACTACTGCGTCGAAATGACCGAAAAGGCGTACCGCGCGAGCGGTCTGCCGCTATCTGAAGCAGTCCGAATCGGCGACATGGAGAATGTGACGAAATTCCCGATCTGTGTCTTCATGTTTAATAAATTCGCACACCTTGAGATCGACCAGCCCGTCTATTGTCCCGGCAACGAGCGGCATGGGATTTGGTCGTCGAAGTCGCTGGAACAGGTTTATCCGCCGAAACCGCGTGCGGCCTCAAGGCCGAAAACGAAGTCGACGAGGCCGTCAACACGGCCGGCGTCGCGCGCTTCAACAGCCTCCGGAGCGAATTCGAAGGATTCGAGGACCAACCCCGAGGCTGAGGTTCCTTCCATTCCCGAGCCCGCCTTGCCGCCGTCGAACGCTCCCCGCGCCGCCGCACCGAAGTCGCGCGCGGCCTGAAGCGTTGCGATCGCAACCAATGATTTGATCAGTGTTTACGACATAAAGCTCGTCCCGGTCCTGCTTTGTCCGGGGTACTTTGGCCGGGCTTTCATTCATTGGTGCCGGACACTCATTCCGGCTTGACAATTCAGTCGCTTTGGTCAGACTGTCGCGGCATTCCGCCACGGCGGATGACGAGCCTCGCGCGCGGACGCGGGTCGATATCGATCCTGAGCGGACGAGGAGCGACCCCATTGCGATCAGATGGATCTCAGAGACCAACTGCCTGCACGCTTGCGGTTGTCCTCATCGTCTTTGTGGGGGAGCGCTCCGTTTGGGGGCAGACGTCGGTATCGAGGTCGTCGGGGGAAGCTGCTCAGGTCGCGACCTCGCCTCGAGACGGCGGTGCCGCCCTTGAGACCGAGCCCGCGTGCCCTCGCGAAGCGCCTTCTTATCCTCACCAAGCCTTTCGCAAATTCGAGATCGGCACCGGTCCAAGATCGTACTGGATTTTCGAGCCTGACAAGCCGCAACCCGCACGGGCGCCCGTCGTGGTGCTGCTCCATGGTTGGCAGGCTTACAACCCCGCGGCGTACGGCGCTTGGATTCTGCATTTGACTCGCAGTGGTCGGATCGTCGTGTTTCCGCGTTATCAGGACGTGTCGACGAGGCCGGCGGCATTCCTGACGAACGCGGGGCACGCCGTGCGTGACTCGCTGGTCGTCCTGGCAAGCTCCTCGAAACACGTAAGGCCCGACCTGACGCGCGTCGTTTTCCTTGGTCACTCGGCCGGCGGCAATATCGCCGTTCAACTTGCCGCGACGGCGCACCAAGAGGGCGTGCCGAGCCCGGTCGCGGTGATTGCTCTGATGCCCGGCGAGGTTTCCGCCGAGCGCGGGCCCGACCTCGCGACGATCCCGCCGCAAACTCTGCTGGTCGTCACGGTCGGTGAAGACGACTACATCGTCGGCGACCACCGCGCACGCCAGATTTTCGCGCGCCCGACTTCGATTCCCGCCGCGCGCAAAAAATTCATTTTGTATCGGTCGGACTTGCACGGACGCCCCTGGCTCATCGCCGATCATCTGGCCCCGACCGCCGCCGCGCGCGACTTTGACACCGCCGAAGCTCCCTTCCGCGGTATCCAGATGCGTCAAGCTCGGCTCGACGCGCTCGACCGCGCCGCGCTCTGGCGGATGGCCGACATCACCTTTGAAGCTGCATTTCACGGCCAAACACTCGACGACGCCGCCGACCGCGGCGCGCTTTTTCTCAACCTCGGACGCTGGAGTGACGGTCGACCCGTCACCCCGCCCATCGTCGCCGACAACCCCGACGACGTACCTCGGATCATTCCCCCCAACGGACTCCGTCTGCTTCCAATCCCCTCGCTGACCGCGTCGCC
This sequence comes from Planctomycetota bacterium, assembly GCA_021777845.1. Taxonomy (GTDB): domain Bacteria; phylum Planctomycetota; class Planctomycetia; order Isosphaerales; family Isosphaeraceae; genus JAJYDB01. Next base: position 13,135 of record JAJYDB010000066.1, on the reverse strand, counting down.
CGCGCCCGAGACGTCGCTTCACGACTAAGCGAGACTTGCCCTCGTCGGCGCTCCTCGCGATACTGGCGCGAGGTTTTTTTTCCGCGCGCCCACCCCGCTTGGGGCCGCGAGTACTACAGAATTGTTGACCTCATGATCTCTAAAATCGCGCATGTGTTGTCGGTTGCCGCGCTGTTCGCGAGCGCGACATTGTGTCGCGCCGGCGACGACGTCACGATCCCGCACGGACAACTGAGGCCGCCGAACGCTCCTCTGCCGGCCGAAGAGGCGGCGCGACGGATGACGGTGCCGTCCGGCTTTCAGGTTGAAGTTGTGGCAGCGGAACCCAACCTGGTGAATCCGGTCGCGATGACTTTCGACGAGCGCGGTCGCATCTGGGTGGCGGAGAGCGTCGAGTATCCCCGTCACAGCGCCGGCGCGGGGCGTGATCGCATCAAAATTCTCGAAGACACCGACGGCGACGGCAAGGCCGACAAGTTCACGATCTTCGCCGAGGGACTCAACATTCCGTCGGGAATCGCGGTCGGTCGCGGCGGGGTCTGGGTCGCGAATTCGCCGGATATTTTGCTGCTGAAGGATCTCGACGGCGATGACCGGGCCGACACGCGCGAGGTCGTCGCGACCGGGTTCGGCCGCTTCGATACGCACGAGCTGCCAAACTCGTTGACGTGGGGACCCGACGGCCGCCTCTACGGTTGGAACGGCGTTTTCAACCCCGCGCGCGTCGTCTCGAACGGCAAGGCTTATGCGTTCACGTGTGCAATTTGGAGTATCGACCCGAAGACGCGCGAGTTCAAGCTCCACTGCGAGGGGACGAGCAACCCGTGGGGCATCGCGCTCAACGACGAAGGTTCGTTCTTCGCGAGCGCGTGCGTCATCGACCATTTGTGGCACCTCGTCGAAACCGGCGTTTACGTTCGACAGGCCGGCGCGTATCCGCCGCACGCCTGGCCGATCAACTCGATCGTCGAACACCGTCACCAACAGGCCGCCTACTGCGGAATCCACTATTTCGACTCCAACGCCTATCCGCCCGAATATCGCGACCGACTTTATATGGGCAATATCCACGGCAATTGTATCAACGTCGACTCGCTTGAAAGCCGCGGCTCGACGTTCAAGGGGGTCGCGAAGCCCGACTTTCTCCGCGCGAACGACGCCTGGTTCATGCCGGTATCCCAAAAAACCGGCCCCGACGGCTGCCTCTACATTCTCGACTGGTACGACCGTTACCATTGCTATCAGGACGCCGGCCGCGACCCCGCCGGGATCGATAGGCTGAAGGGCCGTCTCTACCGCGTTCGATATGGCAATACGCCGCGAAAAACCGGCTTCAACCTCAAGGCGTCGTCGACCAACGACCTAATCGCACTTTTATCCGACACCAATGTTTACTTTCGCGACGAAGCACGCCGGCTGCTCGTCGAGCGTGCCGACGCCTCGTCGATCCAACCGCTGGAACGGCTTGTGCTCGACGGCTCGGCGGTGCGCAAAGGCCGGATGCAGGCGCTCTGGACGCTCGTCGGCATCGGTCCTATCCACGAAGCCTTTCATCTGCAACTCTTGAAGCATCCCGATGCCGCGTTCCGAGCGTGGGGTGTTCGCGCGGCGGGCGAAGCGGGTCGCGTCGGCGACGCGGTTCGTCTGCGATGCGTCGTGCTTGCGAACGACGAAAGCCCGGCGGTTCGACTTCAGGTCGCGGTTGCGTCGCGCAAAATCGAAGGGGTCGACCCGCTGCCCGTGCTGCTCGAGGTCGCGGCAAGTTCGGGTCGCGACCCGCTCATTCCGCACATCGCCTGGCAGAATCTCGAGCCGCTGCTCGAGATGCGCGGCGACGAGTTCATCAGCCGCGTCGAGAGCGTCTCGATCATGAAAAACCGCGGACTGTTCGCGATTCTCCCGCGCGCGATCGAACGCCTGCTCGACCGTCGCGCGTTCGACGCCGTCCCACTCGCGACCTTGTTTCGCACGCTCCACGACGCGCGCGACCCCGAGGCCGACGACGTCCTTCGAGCGGGCTTCGCATCAATGCGCGGACGCATCCTTGAAGGCGAATTTGACGACGCCCGCCGCGACTCGATCAGTGCCGCGTTTCACGACGAAATCAAACAACAACTTGAGCATGGTCTCAACCGCCCCGTCGCGATTGAGGCGGCCCTGCTGGCGGCCGCGTTGCGTTGGCCCGACGGCCTCGCGGCGGCGCGCGAGATCGCTGCCGACGCGAAGAAGCCCGACGACGCGCGAATCGCCGCGCTGGCGGCACTGATCGCCGCACGCGACGTCGAGAAGGTTCTCGATGCGGCCCGTCGCGCTCTCTCCGAAGGCTCCGACAAGCTGCGTGCTCGCGTCCTCGGAACACTCGGACGCCTCGACGACGCGCGCGTCGCGGCATTCGTGCTCGATGTTTATCCGCGCCTGCCTGACGACCTTCAGCCTCGCGCCGTCGAACTTCTGACGCAACGATCGGCGTGGTCGCGCACGCTCCTCGACGCGATCCGCGCTCAAAGCGTGAAGTCAAGCGCGCTGAATGTGAATCAATTGAGGAAACTTCAAGGCAGCAAGGACGCCGCCCTCGCCGCCGCGGTAAAGTCGCTCTTCGGGACCGTGCGCGAAACTCGCGACCCGGCCCGCGAACAAGTCGTCGCCGGCATCCGCGCCATGCTTGGCAAAACGCCCGGCGACGCACACGCCGGCCGCTCCGTCTTCGCGAAGCTCTGCGCTCAATGCCACAAGATTTACGGCGAGGGACAAGACGTCGGACCCGACGTCACGACCAACGGCCGATCGTCGCTCGATCAATTGCTCTCGAATATCTTTGATCCTAACTTGATCATTGGTACGTCGTATCAGGCCACGACCGTCGCGACGCGCGACGGCCGCGTGCTCAACGGTCTTAAAGTCGAGGACGACGCGCGACGGATCGTCCTAAAAACGCAGGGCGGCAAGCTCGAAACAATCGCGCGCGGCGACGTTGAGGAGGTCAAAGCAGGTTCGACCTCGTTGATGCCGGAAGCCATCGAGAAGCAGCTTTCCGCGCAGGAAATCGCGGATTTGATTGCGTTTTTGAGCTTCGATCGGCCTCCCGGCAGGCCGGGGGCGAAACGATCGCCGGGCTTCGAGATATTGCCGAATCCTCGGCGCGCCAAGTGAAGTCGCAGAGCACATCCAGGGATGACCGAAGGGTTGAACTCGCCCCCGACGCCGGCGGATTCGGCGTTGGCTGCTCATCTTGATGATCGCAAATACGGCGGCGCAACCGGTCGTTCGGCATAATTTCAGGCTGAGCGGTCGCGCGTCGAATCGGCTTCGGAAGAGGTACACTGTGCGTCGGGTGACTGTTGCGACCGAACGCGGGCCTGTCCGCTACAGCCCTGCCGAAGCCGTCCTGCTTGCCCCATCCCCGAACCGCCGAAGATTATTTGCCTGGGTCTGAATTATCGCGACCACGCCGCCGAGAGCGGCATGGACGTACCGATCGAGCCGGTGATTTTCAACAAATTCGCGACGACCTTGAGCGGGCACGGCGCATCGATCGTGCTTCCCAAAGTGAGCGGAGTGGTCGATTACGAGGCCGAGTTGGTCGCCGTGATCGGTCGCGGCGGCATGCATATTCCGCGGTCGCAAGCGCCAACACGTCTCGGGCTAGATGGTCGGGCACGATGGTTCGGCGCGCAACCGGCAGCTTCACGAGCCGGGAAAGCAGTGAGTCGCGTGTAAAAAGTGCGAGACATGCTCACCTATCGGGCCCAAACTCGTCGCGACCGACAAGGTGCCAGACCCTCACTCGCTCGGCATGCGTTTGCGCCTCAACGGCTGCGTGATGCAAAAACTCAAAATCAAGTAAACTTATATTCGCATTCGATTCGATGGTGTCGTAGCAATTTTAGATATTCATGCGTGAAATCTTCGATATAATATTTACAGGCACTCCGGCGGGCGTCGGTATTGCGTGGAAACCGCCGATCAGGCCGAGGCCGGGCGGACGCCGTCGAAGTGGGGATCGACGGCCTGGGAACGCTGCGGAACAGCGTCGCTGCGGACTGAAGCGGGCGTTGAACAAAGCGATCGAGTTCGCGCGGATTCGGAATGCGCCTAGCGCCGGAGTCGTGCCGAGAGGTCGCGCGCGTCGGCATACCCTGGTGCGAGTTTGACGGCTTGATCGGCGGCTAGAATGGCGTCGGCACGCAGTCGTGAGGCATCGAGCGCGAGCGCCAAATGGTAATAGACGTCGGCTCGTTCCGGAAGTTTGCTTGCGGCGAAGCGGAGGTCGGCGAGCGCGTCGGCGGTGCGTTTGAGCGCAAGCCGCGCGCGGCCGCGCTGATGCCGGGCTTCGGGATCGTCGGGTGTTTGCTCGAGCAATTGTTCAAGTCGTGCGAGTGCCTGCTCGGGCTCGCGCCGTTCGAGCTGCAAGATCGCGATCCGAAGCGAGATCGCCGTCGCGCTCGGGTCGAGCGCATGGGCACGGAAGTATGCGGCGAGAGCATCGTCGCGACGCCCGAGCCGTTCGAGCGCGCCGCCCATGTCAAACAGCGCCTGCGACTGATTTGGGTCGATTTCGAGCGCGTGTTCAAAACGCGCGAGCGCCTCCGCCCAGCGTTCGCGCGCCGCCTCGACCTCGCCGAGGCCGACGAGCGCTCCAACGTATTCGGGGTCAAGTCTCAATGCGTGTTGAAACGACGATTCTGCCTGGTCGATCTTGCCTTCGAGCTGCCAGACGAGCCCGAGCCGCTGTTGTGCTTCGGCCGACTTCGGCGCGATCGACGCCAGCCGTTCGAGCAACGAGCGCGCCCGCTCGAAGTCGCGGCCGTCGATCGCGGTCTGCGCGTCGAGGCTGAGCTGCCGCGCCAAGGCGACGTGTTCGGGCGAGGACGCCGCGCGCTCCTCGCGTTCGCGCCACAGTGCGCACCCCGGGCTTGCCAGCATCGCCGCCAGCGCCGCGCACGCGCAACAGGTCTTAGCCCCGACGCGTTGCATCGCGCATTCGCCCTTAGGCCCGTCCTTGGAATCCATTCCCGCGTCGACGGGACCGCCTCGACGAATTCCCTTCCGCCGCGGGCAGACGCCCCGCGCAAGACTGCCCCGACCAGCACCTTACGTCCGACCCCGAGGCCGGTCAATCCCGATTGACCAAGTGCCGGCGTACGACCGACGCCGCGTGCCTCGACGCAAATTGTGGAGTCGCTCCGAAACTAGAGAGCAACTTAGCGACGGTAAATAGGATACTATCCTACCCCGCACGCGTTCCGGACGCGATCGAGCACGGCGCGGGCGGCTGTGCGTGCACGGTCGGCGGCGGCGGCGCGGACCTCGGCGATACGCTCGGGGTGGGCCGCCCACTCGGCTCTGCGCTCGCGCGCCGTCGCGAACGTCGCGCTGATCGTCTCGGCCAGCCGCTTCTTCATCTCGCCGTAACCGATGCCGCCCTCGCGGTAGCGACGCTCCACCTCGCTGATATCGCCGGGGTCCGCAAACAAGCTGTAAAGCTTGAACAGGTTGCAAGTTGCGGGATTTTTCGGGGCTTCGACAGGAGTGCTGTCGGTGACGATTTTTTTAGTCTTTTTCGTGATCACGGCGGGGTCGTCGAAGATGTCGATCGTGTTCTGGTAGCTCTTCGACATTTTTTGACCGTCGATTCCCGGTACGACCGCGACGGTCTCTAAAATATACGGCTTGGGTAGACGGAACACATTGCCGTAAATGTGGTTAAATCGTTCGGCAATATCGCGCGTGATCTCCAGGTGTTGCTTCTGGTCCTGACCGACGGGGACCACGTCCGCATCGTAAAGCAGGATGTCCGCAGCCTGTAGGACAGGATAAGCGAAGAGCCCGTGATCGGCGGGGAGGCCTCGTTCGACTTTATCCTTATAGCTCACGGCCTTCTCAAGCCAGCCCATGGGAGTGACGGTTGTGAGAAGCCAGGCAAGTTCGGTGGTCTCGGGAACGTCTGATTGGACGAAAACGGTGGCTTTATCGGGGTTTAGACCAAGGGCGAGGAGGTCGGCGATGACGTCGAACACATAGCCGCGCAAGACTTTAGGGTCGCGCACCGAGGTCAAAGCGTGGTAGTCGGCGACGAAATAGTAGGCGTCGTTATGTTCTTGCAACGCGATATATTGGCGAATCGCGCCGAAATAGTTGCCGATGTGCAAAGCGCCGGAGGGCTGGATTCCTGAGAGTACACGCATTGATTTTACTAATTCCAGTACAGTTCGAGTGGTGGCCGCGGCGGACGGCGCGATCGCGAGGAGCGTCGCCGCGAGATCACTCTACCATTTGCGGCCGCGCGGCTCCTAGATCGCGGTCGATGTTTTCCGAGTTGCCGCAGCGGATCGGCATGGCGAGCCGGCGAGCGCGACGTCACACTGAAAAGGTCAGTCTTTCGACGTTGATCCGGACTCGGATTCACGCGCAGCATCAAGGGAACAGCCATGACGGGCGTTTATCAAGAGCACGGCATTCGCTTTCAGTATCCGGACGAATGGGCGGTCGAAATCAACGACGACGGCCCGGTCACGACGGTGGCGCTTCAGCCCGCGGGAGGGTTGGCGTTCGCTCTCGTCACCCTCGACCGCGAAGCCACCGACGCCGAGGTCCTCGCCGATCAGGCGCTCGAGGCGATGCGCGAGGAATACCCAGATCTGAGCGCAACTCCCGCGGGCGATTCGATTTGCGGCAAGGAGGCCGTCGGGCATAACGTCGAGTTCACGAGTCTCGACATGAACAATCTGTGTTCGATTCGCTGCTTTCGGTCGCGTGATCAGACGGTCCTCGTGTTCGCGCAGTGGTCCGAGCTCGACGAGGATGATTTCGAGACGAGTTTCGGCGACTTGCGACGTTCGTTTGCGGAAACGGATTAAGTCACGACGTGAGTAGGGGTTGGGTCGCGGCGGTCTATCGATTTGACGCTTTCGACGCTTGAATCCAGCTGCGAATGGAGAGTCCGTCAGGCTTGAAACGCAGTTGGACGGCGCCGTCGCGGTAGGTCCGGTAGAGGCGGGCGGAGTTGGGGTCGCGCGCGAAGAAGTCGAGTGTCTCTCGCGCGTTGATTGTGGGGCGTCGTTGGCTGACGATGACCTGTTTCGGTTGGAGTGCGTCGTACAGCCATTTTTGATTGGCGGTTCGTCCGCCGTGATGCGGCGCGAGCATGGCGTCCGCGCCGGGGTTTTCGAGGCTGATCCAGCGCACTTCGCCGGGGCCTTCAATATCGCCGTCGAGCAGAAACCGAGTGCCGCGCGACTCGATCTCGAGGACGATGCTGCGCGCGTTGTCGCTTGACGTCAGACCGCCGTCGGCCGGCGGATGATGAATTGAGAACCGGGTCTTGCTCCAATTCCAAGAGATGCCGGCGGCAACGATTCGAATCGGGATTCCGCGGCTTTCGACGCGTCTGAGTAATTCGCCCGCGCGCGGGTTCGAGGATCCTTCGAAGCCGGGCCCGACGAGTATTTCGTCGATGGTGAAGCGCTCGATGAGGTCGTCGAGCCCGTTGAAGTGATCGGCGTCTGCGTGGCTGAGCATGACCTGATGAATACGCGTTGCGCCGCGAGCCCAGAGAGCGGGCGCGATGATGCGTCGACCTACGCTCGGGTCGCGCATTTTGCCGCAGTCGTATAGCAAGATGCGGCCGTCGGGGTCTTGGACGATGACGGCGAGTCCGTGGCCTACGGCAAGGACGTCGGCTTCGGTGTCGCGGGGTGGACGGGGGTTGCTCCAGCCCGCCAGAGCGACGAGCACCCAGAGTGTGAAAGCGGCGGCAACCGGTAATCGCGCGCGGGTTCGGTTGACCCACGCCGCGACGGCGACGATCAACAGTCCGTAAAACATGAGCATCCACCACCATGTCGGTCCGGGGGTGAACCACGCTCCCCGCGGTAGTGCGGCGCCCCAGCGGACGATGCCTTCGGTCCAGCGCAGACAGAGGGCGCAAAGTGCCGCCGGCGCCTTGCCCAGCGGCCTCCAAACCGCCGCCAGCGGGAGCGAAACGCCGCCCGCGAGCAGCGCCAACGAGGTGAGAGGGATGAGCGGCAGGTTCAGCAACACGGAGATCGGCGAAGTCAGATGGAACCGCGCCGCGACGAGAGGAATCGCGGCCATCCACACAAGTGTCGACAGCAGCACATCTTTGGCGAGTGCGCCGACGGCGCGTCGGAGCGCGCGTTCCCAGGGGGGCCGGAACTTGTCGATGAGGTCATCGAGCGCCGAGCGCGGGCGATTGATCATTTCGTAATAGCGCAATCTCACGAATTTTGCGCCCTCAAGGGCGAGCGGGACGGCCCAGATGATCACTGCGACGGCGAGGAACGAGAGCTGACAACCGACGTCGAAGAGGTGCGACGGGTTGAGGGCGAGGGTGGCGAGCGCGGCCAGGGCAAGCGTGTTCGCGGGTCTGGGGTCGCGACCGCGAATGACGGCGACGCAGCCCGCGAGGGTCATCGCGGTGGAGCGCACGACCGAAGGGGCGGGTCCGACGAGGGTCGCGTAGGCGAGCGCCGCGATGGCGACGGTTAGGCCCCGGGCGCGGCGGCCGACGCCGATAAGCCGCAGCAACCAGACGATCGCCACCGCGAGAACTTGAAGGTGCAGGCCTGAAATCGCAAGCAGGTGAGTGGTGCCGGTTTGCGCGAAGGCCTGGTTGAGGTTGGGGTCGACGTCCTCGCGACGTCCGAGCAGGAGTGCGGCGGCGAGCGGGGCGGCGTCGGGGTCGACCTCGGCTTCAAGTCGCCGGCGACACCACGCGCGCGCCGCTCCGAGACGACGCAGGAATGAACCACCCGTGCGCGAGACGTCGGGGTCGAGCATCCAAACGCCTTCGGGTTCTTCAACGACGAGCCGCAAGCGAATGCCTTGCGCGCGATAGAATTGACTGATGTCGACCTGGCCTGGATTCAGCGGTTTTTCGATGGCGGAGAGCGTACCGGCGACCTCGATGCGGTCGCCCTCGACGAGGTCTTCACGGTCGCCGATCACGAGAGTCGAGATCCTGCCGGAGGCGTTCCGCCAGGTACGGCCGAGTCGTGCGGCGTCGACGTCGAAGACGAATCGCGTCAAGATGCGGTTGGGGTCGTCGGGGTCGGCGCGGGTGCCTTGCATCTCGGTGACGGTGCCGCGCAACCACGCGGGCCGGGGCGTTTCGAGGTCTACCGCGGCGCGGCCGAGGTCGTCCGCGGACATCTCGAACCAACGCGTGTGATGCCAACCGGCACCGAGCGACAGCGAGGCGACCAGCAACAGCCCGGTGCGGATCCGCGGCGCGACGCCGCTCCAGCGCAGCAAAGCGCCCGCTCCTACACACAAGAATGTGATCTGCATCCAAACTTGAACGGATACTGCATCCGTAGAGCGGTCGAGGACGATACCAAGCGCGAGCGCGCACGTCGCCGGGAGCAGCGGTGCGATCGAGAAGACCGATTGCCGCGTGTGCTTGCGCGTCAAGAGGGCGTCTCGCGAGGGGAGGCACTCCGCGTCGCGGACCTCCCGCGTCGGCGCTCGTGCTTCATAGCAAGCTTAGCACATGCGCGCAGCCGGCCGGAGACGTCGCGGAGCACGCTATGTTGCGACGCACGGCGACGGCGGCGTTTCGGGCAACCTGAACTGGACGAGAAGCCACGCGAGCGTCGCGAAACCGGCGAGAGTTATGAATCCGGCGTCGAATCCAGCATGATGAACGACGAATCCGTTGATAAGATTACTCGACGATGCACCGACGCCGGTCGCCGCCGCGAGCACGCCTTGCATGAGGTTAAATCGGCCTGTCCCGCGCGTCAGGTCGGCGATGACGAGCGCTCCCTCGACGTCCAAAACGGCGGCGCCGACGCCGTCGAGAAGTTGCACCCCGACCAGAAAAGCGCGGTCGGTGCTCAACCTAGCGCCGTAAGTTGATTCGAAGCTCGCCCGAAACCAGTCGGCGGCGGGGTCGTCCTTGATGTCGTGGTCGCCCGTCAAAGCAAAGTGAGGCGCATCCAGCCGGCCCCTCGACTCGTCGAAAAGCCGCCACTGCGATTCGGTCGCATCCTGTACGTTATCGCCGATAACCTGCACGAATTCGGGCTTGATTCAGTTGTTGACCTCTTCCGTCATCTGAACCGCGGCGAAATGATTCGGCAAGCCTGGCTGCGTAAGATGAAGATCTCCCTGTACAATAAAAGTAACGGCCTGGTCATATTAAATTATCACAATCTCAATAAAACCACGAATCGCCGCGATCTCAATAGGATGTGAAGGCGAGCCAGGCGACGCCGACCAAAAGCGTCAGGAGCGTGACGGGCACGCCGACCTTGAGGTACTCGACGAAGGAAAGTTCGGCGCCTGCGCGACGCGCGTTTTCGACGACGATCAGGTTCGCGACCGAGCCGAGCACGGTGAAGTTCCCCGCGAGCGTGCTCGACATTGAAAGCGCGAGCCACGCTTGCTCCTGATTCGGCATCACCTCCATCAAAGGCTTGAAAAGCAGCACGGCGGGCACGTTCGAGACGAGGTTCGAGAGCGCCGCCGACAGCATGCTCACCAGCACGACCGGCGAGTTGAGCAGCGCCCGCCAGTGTTCGATGTCCCAGCTTCTCACGACGTGGATCTCGAATCCGCGCACGATCACGAAGAGTCCGCAGAACATGACAAGCAGCGGCCAGTCGACCGCTCGATAGACGTGCTCGGGCTTGACGCGGCTGATCATCAAAATCGCCGCCGCGGCGAGTGCCGTCAACGCGATCGGGATGCTCGTGAAAAACAAGGCGATGGCGACGATCGTCACGCCGACGCTTTTGTAGAGCAGCGCGTGGTCGTCGTGCGGCACAAACGGGCTTTCGAGGGCCTCCAACTCTTCGCTCGCGGGCGGGGCGGCGAGCGCGCGACGATAAACCCAGGCCACCACCAGAAAGTCGAGCGCAAGGCCAATGAGCGCGATCGGAGCAAGACGCGCGCTAAAGCGCACGTACGAAATCGACGAAAGTGATCCAATAATGATATTTTGCGGATTGCCGGTGATCGTGGCGGCCGAGCCGATGTTCGACGCGGTTGCGAGGCCGATCAGGTACGGTATCGGCGCCCGGCGAAGTTTGCGGCAAAGCTCGACCGCGAGCGGCGTGAGCGCGACGCAGACGACGTCGTTGACCAGGAATGCCGAGAGCACGCCGGAGACCGCAATCACCGCCGCGAGCAACGTGCGCGGCCCTGTCAGCTTACGCGCGGCGAACTCGGTCGCGTGTGCGAAAAAGCCCGAGATCCGCAGATAAGCGGCGACGATCATCATCGCGAACAGCAGGATGATCGTTTCGTAATCGACCGCCGCGGCTGCCTCGCGCAGATTCAACGCTCCGGCGGCGATCATCGTCGTTGCGCCCACGACCGCGATCCCCGCGCGATCGATGCGCAGCCCCGGCACGCGGCCGATCGCGAGAAAAAAATAACTCAAGCCGAAAATCACGGCGACCCCGGCCGGGATAAGATGCGTGTACTCATACATATTAGGATCCTAGGCACAATGACGGAACGTGGTCGTCGCATTTTGATCGAGCGGTTCGATCGCGGCCCGCATAAGTTGTCGTGCGGGCGTGCGACGTCAAGACGAACTTGCGGGGACGTCACCCAGGGTTGAGGCGTGCAGGGGCTGCAGCGCGGGTGCGTCGCGGTCGTCAAGCCGCGTTGAGAGCACCAAAGTTTCAGGGATGAAGAACGCGATAACGAGCGTCGCGACTGCTCCGACGCCGGCGAGAATCAGGAACAGCCCGCGATAGCCGACCGCGTCGACGACGAGCGCCGAGGCCGCCGGGCCGATCGCCGAACCGAGCACGAGCGACGTACCGACGATCGCCTGCGCTTCGCCCGCGCGACCCGGATCGCCGAGACGATCGGTGACCCACGCCGCAGCCGGCACCGCGAACATCGCGTTCGCCACGCCGTCGAGAGACTGGTTCATGATGAGTTGCCAGGGGGTGGTCGCGAGCGCCGCCAACGCGAGTCGCAACGACATAATCGCCCACGCGGCTATCAGCAAAGGGCGGCGTCCCCAACGATCCGCAAGCACCCCCACCGGCCGCACGACGACCATCCAAGCGCACATGCTCATGACAAACGCATAGGGGATCATGGAGTCCGTCGCGCCCAGAGAGCGCTGCATGTGGAGGCTTAAATAGAGGCCGCCGGGAGCGTTCGCGACGTGAAACAGAACCATGGCGAGGATAAAGGTCCACAGCGCGGCGTCGTTCCAGGTGCCGCCGGCGCGCTGAGCGGACGTAGTTATATCGCGCCGAACGCCGGCATCATAAGGAGACTCTTGCAAAAACATCACAAAGACAAACGCAAGCGATTGAATCACGATCAAAGGGACGAGAATCGCGGCGATTCCCTGCGTACGTGCGATCCAACTCCCCGCGAGAGCCATCAAAACGATGCCCGTCGGTTTCCAAAACCGCAGCGCGCCAAGTGCCGAGGCGGTCTCTCCGAGAGGTGCCGACGCCGATGCGACCGCGCCGGTGAGACTCTCGACGACCGCCCGACAGACGCCGTTCTCCGCAAACAAAATCACCAGCACGCCGAGCAAAAACGGGTTGTGATCGCGGCGCAGCAGGAACGTCGCCCCGGCCAGCGTGCCGAATGCAACCAACAAAAACGGCTTGCGACGCGCGAGCCGATCGGACCAGATTCCCACAGGGTATTGCACGAGACTCGCCAGCGCGGCGAGAGTCGAGACGAAGCCGATCGAACGATCCGAGAGGCCCTCGCGCGTGAGGTAAAGAGGCAAATAGGGAAGCGTGAAACCGATTCCGGCCATGCCCAAAAAATAAGCGCCGTGCAATCCAATACGATTTCTCATAGAGATCATGTGAAATGTCTCCACTGCGGTGAAGCGTTGCGACGACGATCCGAGCGAGCAAGGCCGAGGGGGGAGTCGGCCATGCTCATCATTTCAAAAATCAAACAAGTTGTTCATCCGATCGACTGCTCAATCAATCGCCGGAGGGATGGCTTCTCCCCGTCGCGGCGGCGGCGGCTCAAAGCCCTTGCGCGGCGGGCCTCCGCGCTCTCGCTTGGGGTCGGGACCGAAGCGCGGGCCGTCGTCTTCAGGGCCGAAAGGAGGGCCGTCGTCTTCGGGTCCGAAACGCCCTCCCTTGCGGTCTGGGCCTCCGCGCTCTCGCTTGGG
>JAJYDB010000065.1 GCA_021777845.1 Planctomycetota bacterium | reverse complement strand
CGATCTGGCGGCGGAGCGGGCCGGGTTCGCGTCGACGGGGACGTCGGCGCGCGGGGGCGTTCCGCCCGGGTTCAGCGCCTTGTAGCGCTTATTGAGGCTGAAGAGGACGATCGTCGTCAGGTCGAGCTTGGGGTCCGAATAGATCACCGCCCGCGACTGCGCCATCGCGACGGTGCGCGGGTCGTCGGCGGGAATCTGCTTCATCGACGACGAGCGGACGACGAAGGTCAGGCCGTATTTGATCGCGGCGGCTTTGACCATGTCTTGGATCTCGTTGTAGATCGTCGCCTCGACCTCGGTCGCGCGCTGGTCGATTTCGCGCTGCGTGTTTTCGGCGAACGCCTTCCGCTTGATCTCCATCTCGGTGAGCTGTTCCTGGAGCTTTTTGGCGTCGGGGCTGGAAGGCGTGAGCTTTTGCAGTTGCTCGAGCTTCGACTTCATCTCGACGTTGAGCTTCATGAACTGCCCGTTTTGGGCCTGAAAGTAGCCGCGGAGCTCGTTGTCGAGCATCTTGTACTTTTCGTAGCCTTCCTTGACGGCGTCGATGTCGATCGTGCCGATGACGGCGGGCGCGAAGGCGGGCGCCGTCGCGGCTTTTTGGTTGGTGCGGTCGACGTTGCCGTCGCGCGGGCCGTCGCCGAAACTCCTCACCACGGTTGCGGCCAAAACCAGGACGCCGCATCCCGCCGCCGCGACAGCGCGCATAGGAAGGTTCATCTCTCTCTCCTCCTTGATCAGACGTTCTCGGTGATTCCGAAGAGCAGCCGCGTCGCGAATGTTGCCGACGACGCACATCGACGAGTAGCCGGTGGTGTTTCGCCGTCGGGCGGGATCGGCCGGACACTTGGTCCATGCGACCAGACCTGAACGAAACCGTGTTCTGCGCGGGATTTTGGCCGCGATCGAGAATTCGGTCAAGCCGAATCAAAGGCGAGATCGTCGCGGAAGGCGCGGGTCGAGAAATCGATCGGGAGTTGCGCGGGCGGGCGGGCGGGCGGGGCGGACGCGGGACATGCGTCGCGACGCAAGCTCCGCCGCCCGACGTTGAGGACTCAAAGCCGGCGTGGTTTGCCCGGTTGATCGCAACGAGTGCGGTCAGGGCGAGACGCGGACCAGGATCGTTCGCGGTCGGGACGGCGGGAAGCGGGAGCAATCACTCACCCGAGTAGGTGAGCAAGAAGTCATGGAAACGGATCTTCTTGGGCATCTCGCCCGTGGCGGAGAAGAGGTCGACGAGAAGCTCGCCGAAATGCTCGGTGCGGACGCTGTAGAAGTTGTGCTTGCCTTCGCGACGGGCCTCGATGAGGCTCGAAACGCGCAGCAAGGCGAGGTGGTGGCTGACCGCGGGCTGGCTCTGTCCGAGACGGTTGCAGAGGTCGGTGACGTGCAGCTCGTTGTTCTGGATCAGATAAAGCAAGATCCGCAGACGGGTCTCGTCGCTCAACAATTTGAACACCTGCGCGAGTTCGCGCACGGCATGTTCGGAAACTTCAGGAACGGCCTCGACGGCGGGCGCGGCGGCGACGGCGGTCGATTTACCGGGCTTCTTTGCCATGTTCGTCATCTCCTCGATTGCGTTGTGAGCCGCGGGCTTCCAGCCCACGAACCCGCAACCAACCCTCGACGGGCGGATTGGTTGAGTGCACGATTGAAGGAACACATTTGTGAAGTCACGTGGGATGACGTATCTTATAATGCAACAAGCGAGGGGCGGGATGGAGCCGACCGACGTCGAGCGGATTCCAACCCTCGAAGCATTGAGTCACGTACGATCGGCGGGCGTGACCTCTCCGTCCTTCTCTCACATCTTAGAACTTGCGACGATCAAATCAAGGTCGTCGGAACAAAGTTCGATGAAAATCGTGAAAGATGGTGAGCATTAGGTTGATGCGAGCGGCAATCCGTACGCTTCGAGGGTGGCGCGGAGCTTGAGCAGGCCGCGTTCGTCGAGGGGAGTGAGCGGGAGGCGGAGTTCGCCGTTGCCGCGGCCGAGCAGCGCGAGCGCGGCCTTGAGCGGGATCGGATTGACCGCGAGTCCGAGCAGCTCGCGACAGAGCGTAAAGAGCTTAAAATGCAGGGCGCGGGCCTTGGCGACGTCGCCGGCTTGGAACGCGCGCACCAGACTCTGTACGTCGCCCGGGACGAGGTTCGCGGCGACCGAAATCACCCCTTCGCCGCCGACCGCAAGCATGGGTAGAGTCAAGCTGTCATCACCCGAGAGGACGGTAAGATTCGTCCTTGCGACAATTTCAGACACTTGGTCGAGCGAGCCCGCCGCTTCTTTGATCGCGACGATCGACTCGATCCGCGCCAACCGCTCGATCGTGTCGGGCTCCATGTTCCTCCCGGTCCGACCGGGGATGTTGTAAAGAATAATCGGCAGATCGACGCTTTCGGCGACTTTCGCGAAATGCGCGTAGAGCCCCTCCTGCATCGGCCGGTTGTAGTACGGGGCGACCATCAGGGCGGCGGCCGCGCCGGCCTTCGCGGCGTAGCGCGTCAGGCGGACGGCCTCGGCGGTCGAGTTCGAGCCGGTGCCGGCGATCACTTTCACGCGTCCGGCGGCCTGGTCGAGGACGGTGTCGATGACGCGCTCGTGTTCGGCGTGCGAGAGCGTCGGCGCCTCGCCGGTCGTCCCGACGGGGCTGACCGCGTCGGTCCCTTGCGCGACGTGCCAGTCGACCAATTGACGCAAGGCCGGTTCATCGAGCTCGCCGTCGCGAAACGGTGTCACAAGAGCGACTGTGCATCCCGCGAAGGCGCGACCCTTCGTCAACGCGCGTGGTTCGGTCATCTTCTGCGCATACCCCGGTTGAAAAGGATTTTCCCCATCTTAGCGCGTTGTGATGTCGAAAGAAAGTCCCTATCAACGGCCGGCCGGATCAATCTCCGCGTCCGATTGCCTGAGCCATGCACGTCTTCATGTCTCTCACCGCGGCTTCGAGGCCGGTCATGACGGCGCGCGCGACGATGCTGTGGCCGATATTGAGCTCGACCATGCGGTCGATGCGCGCGACGGCGGAGACGTTCCGATAGTTGAGTCCGTGGCCGGCGTGGAGCGCGAGTCCAGCGGCGACTGCGCGAGCTCCGGCGTCGCGGAGGTGTGCGAGTTCGACGGCGCGGGCGGGTTCGTCGGGGGCGTCGGCGTAGCGGCCGGTGTGCAGCTCGACGGCGGCGGCGGCGAGCGCGTGCGCGGCGTCGACCTGGCGCGGGTCGGGGTCGATGAACATGCTGACTTTGAGGCCGGCGTCGCGACAGCGGGCGACGGCGTCGGCGATGCGCGGGTCGTCGGCGAGGAGGTTGAGGCCGCCTTCGGTGGTGACCTCGGCGCGGCGCTCGGGGACGAACGTGAGCTGGTCGGGGCGCGCGGCGAGCGCGATCGCGACGACCGCGGGCTCGACGGCGAGCTCGAGGTTGAGCGGGACGCGGACGGTCTCGCGCAAGATGCGGAGGTCGCGGTCCTGGATGTGGCGGCGATCCTCGCGGAGGTGGATCGTGATGCCGTCTGCGCCGCCGAGCTCGGCCAAGGCGGCCGCCCAGACGGGGTCGGGGTCTTGGCCGCCGCGCGCCTGACGGAGCGTGGCGACGTGGTCGATGTTCACGCCGAGGCGAATGTCGTGGTCAATCACAGGCAAACTCACAGGTCGATCGAGTTCAAAGGGATCAGGGACGCGTGACGGCTCGCAGCGGCGACTTCGCGAGCACGAAGGTTTTTTCGCCGACGAGCGTGAAGGCGACGCGTCCTTTGCGGTCGGGCCCGGCGCCGTCGATCGCGACGATCCGCCCGAGGCCGTATTGCGGGTGAATCACCGAGACGCCGGGCTGAAAGCGTTGCAGGTCGACGGGTCCGGCGTCGCCGTTCGAGGTTCCGCCCGCGAGCGCGGCGGCGGTCGTGAATCGCGGCGGCGCGCCGTTGCGTCGCGAGTCGAAGCCGCCGAACGAGCGCGGCTGCGACGGCCTCGCGAACGACGCGGGGTCGAGGCCGGTGCCGGTGTAGTCGCGCTCGATGATCACGTCGGCGGGGAGTTCGCCGAGGAACTCGGAGGGGATCGTCGCCTGGCGCTGGCCGCGGAACTCGCGCACGAGGCAGCGGCTGAGATAAAGCTCGCGCTGCGCGCGGGTGATGCCGACGAACAGCAGCCGGCGTTCTTCCTCGAGCTCGGCCTCGTTGTCGCGGACGCGCGCGTGCGGGAGGATCCCCTGCTCCATGCCGACGATGAAAACGACCGGGAATTCCAAGCCTTTCGAAGCGTGCAGGGTCATGAGCGCGACGGCGCCGTTCTCGGATTTCCAACGGTCGACGGCGGACGAGAGGCTGACGTCCTCGAGGAACTCGACGACCGAGCCGCCGGGGTGTTCGCGGTCGAACTCGCGCGCCGCGGAGACGAGTTCGTCGATGTTCGCGAGTCGATCGTCGGCCTGATCCTTTGACTCTTTTTGGAGGAATTCGCGGTAGCCGGCGGCGGCGATGAGTCGGCGCACGGCGGGTTCGGCGGCCTGGTCGCGAAGCGTGGCGAGTTCGTCCATGAGGAGCGAGAAGTCGCGCAGCGAGGCCGCGGCGCGCTCGGTCAAGCCCGGCACGGCCTTCGACTGCCGCGCCATCTGCATGAGCGGGATCTCGAGCGTGCGGGCGCGTTCGACGAGCTTGTCGATCGACGTCTTGCCGAGCCCGCGCGGCGGCGTGTTCACGACGCGGAGGAACGCGACGTCGTCGCGCGGGTTCCCCATCAGCCCGAGGTACGCGAGCACGTCCTTCACCTCGGCGCGCTCGTAGTACGACATCCCGCCGACGACTTGATACGGCAGCCGCGCCGCCCGCAACGCCGACTCGAAGTTCCGCGTCAGCGCCGTCACTCGCGTGAAGATCGCGAAGTCGCGGAGCCCGAATTCGCCCTCGGCGACCTTCGACGCGATCCGCCCGACGACCGCGCGCGCCTCGTCGATCTCGGTCGGATAGACCGCGACCTCGACGCGCTCGCCGCTCGGGTTCTCGGTGATCAGCGCCTTCGGCTTGCGGCGGCGGTTGCGGCGAATCAGGTGATCGGCAACGGCGAGGATGTTCTTCGTGCTGCGGTAGTTTTGTTCGAGTTTGACGACTCGGCAGCCTGGGTAGTCGCGCTCGAATTCGAGGATGTTGCCGAGATTCGCGCCCCGCCATCCGTAAATCGACTGGTCGGGGTCGCCGGTGACGCACAGGTTGCGGTGGTCGACCGACAGCGCGCGGACGATCGCGTACTGGGCGAGGTTCGTATCTTGATATTCATCGACGAGGATGTAGCGGAAACGGGCGTCGAGGTCGGCGCGGACGTCGGGGTGCTCCTTGACGATGCGGACCATGTGCAGGAGCAGGTCGTCGAAGTCGACCGCGGAGTTCGCCCGCAGTCGTTCTTGATAGGGTTTGAAGACCTTCGCGGCGGCGACGGCGACGGGGTCGTGCGTATCGCGCGCGAGGCTTTCGGGCGAGGCGAGCACGTTTTTCGCGCGGCTGATCGCGCCGTCGACGCGTTCGGGAGTGACGTTCGACGACTCGAGGCCGAGTTCGGCGAACACTTGTTTGATGACGCGGAGGCGGTCGGCCTGGTCGTAGATGGTGAAGTTGCGGTCGAGTCCGAGGAGTTCGGCGTATTGCCGGAGCAGACGCGCGCAGAGTCCGTGAAAGGTGCCGACCCAGACGCCCGAGCGCGGCGCGAGCGCGTCGATGCGTTCGCGCATTTCGCCGGCGGCCTTGTTCGTGAACGTGAGCGCGAGGATCCGGTTGCCGGGGACGCCGCGACGGAGCATATAGGCCACGCGACGGGTGATCACGCGCGTCTTACCCGAGCCCGCGCCCGCGAGCACCAACAGCGCACCCTCGACATGCGTGACCGCGTCGCGCTGCGGCGGCGTCAAATCGGCGAGCAGATCCCTATCGCTGTCGGGCGCGTGCATCCTGATGGTTCCCCCGTCTCCGAAATTCGCAAAAGACGCGGGTGCGACCGCGCAGGGGGGTATCATAGCAAATCCGCGCGCAGTCGTCGCCGCGGCGCGCCGACGCGGATTCGCGACGCCGAAATCGCGCCTGCGCGCGCGGCCGGCGGCGGCCTCGCGGTCACTTGCCGCGGAGGTTGAGGTTGAGTCCGAACCGCGCCGTCGAGGCGTCGTCGTTGCCGGCGGCCCAGAATTCGACGTCGCGGAAGAGCGTGAGCGCGGCGCGGAAGTCGTCGATATCGCGGGCGGCGTCGTCGGGACGCATGCCGCGGCGTTCGGCGAGGCGTCCCGCGAGGCGGCCTCGAGAGCGCGCGACGACGTCGGCGAGTCGTTCGAGATCGACGCGCGCGATCGCTTCGAGATCGCGCG
The DNA here is from genome assembly GCA_021777845.1 of Planctomycetota bacterium. Lineage (GTDB taxonomy): Bacteria > Planctomycetota > Planctomycetia > Isosphaerales > Isosphaeraceae > JAJYDB01. Next base: position 14,684 of record JAJYDB010000065.1, on the reverse strand, counting down.
TGAGCGCGGCGTCGAGGCGCTCGCCGAGGCGCTTCGCGTCGGACGGCGGAACGGCGTGGAGCCGGCCGACCGCCGCGGGGCTGGTCGCGACGAGCGCGCGGTCGCCGGTCACGGCGAACGCGAGGCCGCGGGTCGGCTCGAGCGAGGTCGTCGCGAGGCCGTCGATCGTCGAGGTCGCGAGCGCGTGCGGCCCGGACTTGACGTCGAGCGCGCGCGCGACGAGCAGCGTGCGGAGCGCGTTGCGGAGCGCGGCCTCGAGCCGAGCCCCGGCGGCCTCGGGCGGACGCTCCTGATAGCCGAGCGCGACCGCGATCGCGCCGAGGGGCCGCTCCGAATCGGCGGCGGGCGACTCGATCACCGCCAGCACCTCCGGCCCCAGCCGCGGCAAGACGTCGCGACGCGGGTCGAGGTCGAGCAGAAAGCCGCGGGCGAGATCGAGCAGCAAGTCGAACCGCGGACGCGCTTCTTCGGGCACCACCGCGAGCAGGAGGTCGTACGCACGTCCAAAATCGACCCGGCCCCACGCGACCGCGAGCGCGGCGACGGGAATCAAAGGCGGCGTCGTGGGCCCCTGCGCGCGCTTCCGAGGTCGCCAGACCGCGTCGAGCCGCTCCGGCGCGACGACCTCGGCCAGCCTTGCCTCGAACCCGCCCGCACCCCACGCGAACGTCGCGCCCGCATATTCGACCGCCTGCAAATAGCGGAAGAGCAGCCGCGCGACCCGCACCTCGTCGGGCTGCGCGTCGGGCTTCGGCGGCGGTCCGCCCGGCGCGCCGGGGAGCAAGCGCTCGAGCCCGCGCGGATCGACCAGCACCGTCAAAAAAGGACTACTCCCCAGCGCGCGGCTGATTTTGGCCGCCTTCGGGTCGCGCGCCAGGCCCGCCGGCATGTCCACGAGCGCCTCGCGCTCGATCACCCCTTCGATCAAACTCGCGTCGTTCGACCACGCGAGCACGTCGTCGAGCACGATGTAACTTTCGGCGGGGCGCGCGGGGTCGTCGAACTCGCGACGCTGGTAGGTTTGACCGAGATATTGCCGCGCGACGACCCGGCTCGGACCCCCTTCCGCCGGCCCCGCGGCGTTAATTCGCGCCAGGAGACGGCCGAGTAAAGCGCGGTCGCGGACGCGGGTCAGCAAGAGGCCGCGCGCCTGTTCCGGCGGCGCGCCGGGCGCGATCCGCAGGCAAAACGCGACGTCGGAGCCGAAAATCTCGTCGCGAATCTGCGTCGCGCTCACCTCGAGCGCGCGTTCGAGGTTCGTGACGGTCTCGCGCAGACCCCGACGCGGCTCGGCGTCGCGCGTGTGGTCGAGGAACGGCCGCACCCGCGCTTCGAGCGGCGACGACGCCCACCTGGCCGCGTGTCCGCGCAGGTCGGTCACCACAAGCGTGCACGCGGCGTCGGGCGGAGCCAATTCGAGCACGCGTCGCTCAGGGTCGGCCCCCCGCGAGGTGCCCGCCGTCGATACCGCCGCGAGCAACATCAAGCACCAGGTCGATCGGGGCGGTCGCGCTTGCATCGTCGTCTCCTCGTTGATCTAAGTCGACTCAGATTATGACGATAAGGCGTCGGCGCTCAAGCCCCCGCCCCCGCGCCGCGACGATCGCCCGCGGCCGGCTTCGCATCCACCGGCGCGGCCGGGATCGCGAGGAATCCGAACGCGCGCCGCGCCGCCGCCGAGAGCGGCGCCACCCCTTCCGCGACCCGTTCGCGCGCGTCCTCCAGAGCCAACGTCGCCGGTTCGACCGAGCTTCCGAGCACGTCGACCCGCTCGGCGACCCGCGCTTCGTCGACCGGCGCGATCAGCTCGCGACCGAGCTCGCTCGCCGGTCCCGCCGCGCGTCGCGCCAACGCCCACGAAGCCGCCGTCGCCTCGGCCAGGTCACGCCCGATCGACCGCGACGCCGACGCTCCCGCGCGTCGCGCACGCAGTCCTTCGCCGACCGGGCCGGCCAACTTCATCCACGCGACGCCGCCCGCCGTCAGCAAAACCGCCGCCGCCGCCGAGAACATCCGCGGTCGACTCCACCCTCCCCGCCGTCCGGCCCACGCGACCGTCGTCGCGCGCTCGCGACCAGCCAGAATCCGCTCCGCGAATCCCGCGGGCAGCTCGACCGTCGGCAAATCCCCCGCCAATGCCCGCCCCAGCCGAGCCCATCCCGCCGCGCGCGTTCGGCACGAAACGCACGAGACCGCGTGATCCGCCCAGACCGCGTCCGTTGCGCAACCGGCAAAGTCATCCCGCCCGCCCGCGCGGTCGTCGAGCCGCGCCTGCCAGATTTGCTCAAATTCTCGGCAATTCATCGCAATGGCCCCCCCAACGGGCGTGCCGCGGGTCGTTTCACGAGTCCCCGTCGTCGAACTCGGCGAGCATCGACGCCAATTCCAGCCTGGCCCGATGCAGCCAGGTGCGGACGGTGCCGATCGGCCGGCCCGCCGCCCGCGCAATCTCGTCGTAAGGCAGGTGTTGCTCGTGGTAGAGGATGAAAACCAGACGATAATCCGGCCGCAGTCGCGCAAGCGCGGCCCCCAGCGCCCCCGCCAAGTCGTCGACGTCGTCCAAAATCCGCGCGTCGACCGCCTCGAACAACTCCGGGCTCAGTCGCGGCCGCCGCGACCGCTTTTGCAGCGACGTCCGGCATTGATTCGCCGCGATCCCGAGCAGCCAGGGACGCAACCGACGTGCGCGGTCAAACCCGTCGATCGACCGCAACGCCCGCAGAAACGTTTCCTGCGCGGCGTCCTCGGCCTCGTGACGATCGCCGAGCATCCGCGCGCACAACCCAAAAACCAAACGTTGATAACGCTCGACCAACACCCGCGGCGCCGACGGCTCCCGCGCACGCAGGGCGTCGACGAGCGCGCGGTCGTCGCAGGCTTCCTCGTCGGTCCAAGCGTGCACGTGCCGTCTCCCACCCGACACGGGTCCGGTCGCCACACGGCCCGGACGACTCTTATTACCCCGCGTCGCGGCGTCCAGTTTCAAGGATGCGCCTGCCGCGATCGAATTGGGAAGCGTCCGCCGGCGCGCTCGGCCCCGAATCGCGGGGAACCTCGGCCGAACGTCCAAAAAAAAGCGGCCGGGACGCCGGGGCTGGTTCGCCTCGACGCCCCGACCGACTTGCGATCGAGCTTGTTTCCACGTTGCGAGCGCGACGACGCGGGTTGCTCCGCGTCGCACGTTGGACTCAGATCAGTCCGGGTGCCGACAGCTCGGTCAGATCCTCGGGGGTCGCTTCCTCAAAGGTAATGCCGCGGCTTTCGAGGCCGCTCTCGATCCGGAGCGCGATTTCGACGAGTTCGGGCGAATCGATCCGCCAGCCGATCTCGGCAAGCTCTTCGGGAGCCAGTTCGCCGAGCCCGACGCCGAGCCGGTCGAGCTCGGACTCGAGCCGCAGCATCGTCTCGAGCATCGCCGAATGCGTCTCGGTCGAACCGCCGACGAGCAGGCATTGCTCGCCGGTGCTGACGCGCTTGTGAAGGTCGCGGCCGTCGAAAGCAAGTCCGATAATCGCGGCGCGGTACCGACGGCGGGTCGCGCCGCCGGGTTGAGTGGTTGTCATCAACGCGGGCCTTTCGCCAGGGGCGGTGTCGCACGCGAGGGTTGCTCGGGTTCCCGTCCCCCGTTCCTCGCCACGCGATTGTTATCGGCAGGCTCGCCCAGGCCAAACAGCGCCGCGCGTCGAAACCGTGAAGCCGCGACGCGCCCGTTCGGCATCCTTCTTACGACCCGCTCAAGCATTCCTTTGCGGTCGCGCGGGCCACGCGATACGCCGCGCGGACGGTAATTGCTCGCGCCTCGATCTGCTCTTCACTGTAAAGACGCGTCTCGCTCGTCGGCAAACCCGCCAAGGATATCGTCAACGGCAGGAGATCGAGAAACTGACGGTATTTTTGCTGAAGATCGGTCGCGGCGTCGCTCACGGCTCGGCTCCCTTTCCTTGCGCTCACCCCTCGCAATCGGCACGGCCCGACCCGCGCTGCGCGCGGAATCTCATCTCTCGGACCGAGCGGCGTCCAACTTCAATCTTAGTCCGCCCGCGATCCCGTCGGCAAGCGGGCGCGAAAACTCGTCGTCGGGTCTGATTCCCGTGTGCGGCGCGCGCGGCGGCTCGAACCCGCGCGGACGACCTCCGGCGCCGTCATCACCGATGTTGAAAAAAAGTGCGGCGTCGGTCCCGATTTCGCGACGGGTGCCGCGCGTGGTCTTGCTCCCGCGCGTCTCGAACGCAACAATCGATACACGCAAGCGTTGTCCACTGCCTCGCGGAGGATTCCCGCCGATGTCATCTCGACGCGTCCCGATTCTCGTCGCGGCGGCGTTCGCCTCGGCGTCCGCCGTGCTATGTGCGACGCTTTGGAGCGCCCCCTCGCGGGCCGACGACTCCCGCGTCCGGCAGGTCGCGCAAAAGTCGGGCGCGAAGAAGAAGACGCGCTCCAAAAAAGGAGCGGCCAAGCCGGCCGACGAAACCCCCGCTCCCGCCGCCCCGACCACCCCTCCCGGCGCGGACGACGTCAAATTCTCGCGCGACGTCGCCCCGATCCTGGTCGCGAACTGCATGAATTGCCACAACCCCGAACGCAAACGCGGCCGCTTCGACCTCACCACCTTCGACGCCTTGATGAAGGGCGCCGACAAAGAGAAGGTGATCGCGCCCGGCAAGCCCGACGAGAGCCACATCGTCCTCCGCCTCAAGCAGGAGGAGACGCCGAAGATGCCTCCGGGCCAGAACGACCTTGCCGCGCCCGCGATCGCGCTCATCGAAAAGTGGATCAAGGAGGGCGCGCGGCTCGACGCCGGCATCGACCCGAAGGCCAAAATGGAGACGTACGCCGCCTCGCCCGAGCAGCGACGTCGGCTCGAACTCGCGAAGCTCACCCCCGCGGCGCGCGACGAACTCGTCGAAAAAGCCGGCCGCGCGCGCTATGCGAAGGGCGACCCGAAGGTCAAACCCGAACTCGCCGTCACCAAGAACTTCGTCGTCTTCGCCTCGTTGCCGAAGGATCGCACGACGGCGCTGACGAAGCTGATCGACGCGCAGTTCACGACCTTGAAGACGCTGCTCAGCCGCCCCGGCGCGCCGGTCGACGTCTCCGAAAAAATCAGCGTCTATGTCTTCAACGACCGCAAGGCCTTCGTCGAGTTCGTCCGCGGCGTCCAAAACCGCGAAGTTGAAGAGACCGACGAGGGCGTGACGAAGTTCGACGAGCCGCAGCCCTACATCGCCGTGCACGACCCGCTCAACGGCCGGGCCGAAACGAACGCCGGCAAAAAGCCCGCGCCGCGCGGGCGTGCGCGAAAAAACAGGGGCGACGGTGAACTCGACGCCGCGCGCAGCCTCGGCGGCGTGGTCGTCGAGCAACTCGCGGTCGGGATGTCCGACCTCGCCGGCAAAGGCAAAACGCCGCGCTGGCTGGCGCTCGGCCTCGGCGTCTTTTATTCGAAGCTCGCCGACCCGCGCGGCATCTACGTGCGGAACGTGCAGCGCGACGCGCACGTGCTTTGCACGCAGGGCTGGGCGTCGCTCGCGCAGGATGCACTCGGCGGCCAGACCAAGCCCGAGGACGTCCGCGCCGTCGGCTACGCGATCCTCGACTGGGTCGCCGCCGAGGCCCGCCCCTCCTTCCCGGGCTTCGTGCGCGGCATGCTCGACGGCCAAGAAAAGCTCGACGACACCATCCAAAAAACGCTCTACGGCACTCGCGAGGCGTTCCTCGTCAGGTCGAGCGTCTGGGTCATGTCACACTACGGATCCCGACGATGAGCAAATCGCCTCTCGAGAGCACCGGCGAGTACGTTGCGTCGACGTCCTATTTTCTGCCCGCGGGGACGGGGTCGCGGCACGCGATCTTCCCCGGCGTCGAGATCCGGACCCACGCCGGCGACGACGTGATGCTCTCGTACGTCACCCTCGAACCCGGCTCGGCGGTGCTCGAACACGCGCATCCGCACGAACAGATGGGCATTTTGATCTCGGGTCGGCTCGAGTTCACGATCGGCGGTCAGACCGCGGTGCTCTCGACCGGCGACATGTGGCGGATCCCCGGCGGCGTGCCGCACAGCGTCAGGGCCGTCGACGGGCCCGCCGTCGCGCTCGACGTCTTCCACCCGATCCGGGAGGATTATCGCTGACCGGCGCATGCGACCGCGCGCCGCTTCGCCTTGAAGACGCCTCGGGCCGTCGCTAAGCTGTTAGTCCCAGGTTGATGAACGACAACGACTTCGGCCGCGGCCGGGTCGTGGACCATGCGAGGACGACGGCGAACATGGCGATCGAGCGGACGTTGGTCATTTTCAAACCCGACTGCGTGCAGCGTCGGCTCGTCGGGACGATCTTGCGGCGGTTCGAGGCGAAGGGCCTGCGCATCGCGGCCTTGAAGCTCATGCAGGTCGATCGCCCGCTCGGCGAGAAACATTACGCCGAGCATGCCGGCAAACCCTTCTTTGAGGGCTTGATCGACTTCATCACCTCGGGGCCGGTCGTCGTGGGCGTGCTTGAGGGGAACGAGGCGATCACGGTCGTCCGTACGCTTCTGGGCGCGACCAGCGGCGTGGCCGCTCTGCCCGGCACTGTCCGCGGCGACTTCTCGATCAGCAAGCAAAACAACCTCGTCCACGGCAGCGACGGCGCTGAATCCGCCGCACGCGAAATGGCGCTCTGGTTCCGGACGGGCGAGATCCTCTCCTACGAAATCGCGGGCGAAAGCTGGGTTTATCTCAATGCCTGACCCGCGGACGAGCACCGGCCCGCAGCCGGCCGAGCCCGGCGCCGCGCAGCGCAAGCGTCTGTTTCCGAACCCGTTTTACGTGGCGCTGTTGATCACGAGCACCTTGTTCATGGTGGTCGTGCTCGCGTACTTGGTCGGGCCGATGATCCTGGGGATGGTCGCCGAGGCACGCGCCGCGGGCGACCAGGTGGCGGGCTCGGGTGCGCTCGGAGTGACGATCTGGCTCGATCGTCAGGGGCCGTTGTTGCTCGCGATTCTGTTCGTCGCGATGCTGATTTCGGGCGTGCTCGCGATGGCGACCGACCGCTGGTTCCCGGAAAAAGCGTCGCGATCGGCCCCCTCGGGCGACCGTTCGTAGGCCGGCGCGCATCTCGGAGGCATCGATGGCCCGCTCAGACGTCGAACGCGAGGCGGCGCGGCTGCGGTCCGAGATCGATCGGCACAACAAGCTCTATTACGTCGACGCCGCCCCCGAGATCAGCGACCTCGAGTTCGACCGCCTGATGCGCCGGCTCGAGGAAATCGAGGCCGAGCGTCCCGACCTGCTCACCCCCGACAGCCCCACGCAGCGCGTCGGCGGCGCGCCGATCGAGGGCTTTCGCGAGGTCCGGCACGCGGTGCCGATGCTTTCGATTGAAAATACGTACAATTACGGCGAGGTCCGCGAGTGGGACGCGCGGATCCGCAAGTCGCTCGCGCCGGGCGACGTCCTGCGTTACGTCGTCGAGCTCAAAGTCGACGGCGTCGCGGTCGGACTGCGTTACGAAGCCGGCCGCTTCGTCCTGGGCGCGACCCGAGGCGACGGCGAGCGCGGCGACGACGTCACCGCGAACCTCCGCACCGTGCGCGCGATCCCGCTTCAGCTCGCCGGACACCCCCCCGAACTCGTCGAGATCCGCGGCGAAGTCTTCATGACCAACGCCGAGCTCGCCCGGCTGAACGACCTGCGCCGCCGACGCGGCGAGCCGCCGCTCGCGAACCCCCGCAACACGACCGCCGGCACCCTGAAAATGCTCGATTCAAAGGTCGTCGCCGCGCGCAGACTCCGCTTCGTCGCGCACGGACTCGGCGAACAGCGCGGTTTGAACGCAACGACGTATGTCGAAACTCTAGCCATGTTCAAATCCTGGGGCGTGCCGACGACGCCGCACGGCGCGGTCTACGACACGATCGAGGAGGTGATCGAGCACGCGCGGCAGTGGGATTCGCGCCGCGACGCGCTCGACTTTCAAACCGACGGCCTGGTCGTGAAGGTCGACGACCTCGCGCTCCGCGAGCGCCTCGGCGTCCGCACCAAAAGCCCGCGCTGGGTGATCGCATACAAATATGAGGCCGAGCAAGCGCTGTCGCGGGTGCTCAATATTATCATTCAAGTGGGCAAGACGGGCAAATTGACCCCCGTGGCCGAGCTCGATCCGGTGCCGCTCGCGGGGACGACGGTGCGGCGCGCGACGCTCCACAACGCCGACGAGGTGGCCCGCAAGGACCTCCGCATCGGCGACGTCGTGCTGGTCCGCAAGGCCGGCGAGATTATCCCGCAGGTAGTGCGGGTCGAGACCTCGGCACGCGACGGCAGCGAGCGCGTCTTCGAGTTCCCGGCGACCTGTCCGAGTTGCGGCGCACCGGCGCGGCAGGTAGAGGGCGAAGTCGACCGGCATTGCTCGAACCCGCCGTCGCGCTGCCCCGACCAGCTCAAGGAGTGGATCCGCTGGTTCGCGCACCGCGACGCGATGGACATCGAAGGGCTCGGCGAGAAGCTCGCCGGGCAGCTCGTCGACGAGGGGCTCGTGCACACCGTCGCGGACCTCTATCGGCTCGACGCGGAAACGCTGCTCGGGCTCGACCGCATGGGCCAAAAGTCGGCGGCGAGCCTCGTCGAAGCCATCGCCGCGAGCAAGTCGCGACCGCTCGACCGCCTGCTCACCGGCCTCACGATCCGCCACGTCGGCATTCGCAACGCCGAAATCCTCGCGACCCGTTTCGGCACGCTCGAAGCCCTCCGCGCGGCCGACCTCGACACGCTCGCGGCTGTCCCCGAGGTTGGACCCGTCGTGGCCGCGGGCGTCCACGCTTATTTTCGAGAGCCGGAGATCGTCGCGCTGCTCGACGACCTGCACGCGCTCGGCGTCCGCCCGCCGCGCTACGAACCCCCCGCCGCGCCCGTCGGCGGCGCGCTCTTCGCCGGCAAGACCTTCGTCCTCACCGGCACGCTGCCGAAACGCAGCCGCGCCGACGCCGAAACCGTCATCAAACGCCTCGGCGGCAAAACGTCGTCGTCGGTCTCGAAGTCGACCTCGTTCGTGCTCGCCGGCGAAGAACCCGGCGGCAAGCTCGAAAAAGCCAGAGCGCTCGGCGTCCCGATTATCGACGAATCCGAGTTTGAACGCATGGCGCTGCTTGACGCAACCTGACGTGCACAGCGCTGCGCCGCCGACGCGTGTCGATCACGCCGGCGCGTCGTCGATCCGCCAGATCAGCTCGACGTACGACGCCGGGTCGAGCCTCCAGACGCGGGTTTCGGGCGGGTTTTCGAGCAGCGAGACGATAATGCGCGGGATCTCGCCGTAGTGGTTTTCGGCGAGGTCGACGCGGCTGGGGAAGGCGCGCGAACTTGGGTGCGAGTGGTAAATCGCGACGATCTCGCGGCCGAGCGGGCGCATCGCGCGGACCGCGTCGAGGATGTCGCGCGGGTCGGCGTTGTACCGCGTCGCGCTCGCGAGTTCGTTGCGCAGCGGGTGGATCGAGAGCGCCCGCGGCGGATGTCCGACGAGCAGCCCGCACGCTTCGAGCGGCGCGTCGCGCACGCAATGCGCCGCCATCGCGTCGTAAATCGACCGCGGCACCACGAGCGCGGGCGGGCGGGCCGGCGCTCCGCCCGCCGCACGCGTCGTCGACTCGTCGGCGTCGCTCATTCGGGGAACAACGGCGTTGAAAGGTAACGCTCGCCGAGGTCGGGCAGCACCACGACAATCGTTTTTCCCGCCGTTTCAGGCCGCCGCGCGACTTTGATCGCCGCCGCCGCCGCCGCGCCGCACGAAATTCCGCACAGCATCCCCTCCTCTTTCGCCAGCCGCCGCGCAACCTCGAACGACTCCTCGTCCTCGACCGTGATCACCTCGTCAATCACTTTCACGTTCAAGATATCAGGAATGAATCCCGCGCCTAAACCTTGAAGTTTATGTTTGCCCGGCTTGATCGGTTCGCCGCGCCGCTGCTGACCGATCACCGGCGAGTTCGCCGGCTCGACCGCGACGACCTTCAAGCTCGGCTTCCGCGCCTTCAGGACCTCGCCGCACCCCGTGATCGTGCCGCCGGTGCCGACGCCGCAGACAAGGATATCCACCTGCCCGGCGGTGTCGTTCCAAATCTCGAGCGCCGTCGTTTGCCGATGGATCTCGGGGTTCGCGGGGTTCTTGAACTGCTGCGGCATGAACGCGTTCGGGTGGTCGTGGACGATCTCCTCGGCGCGACGCACCGCGCCGGGCATCCCCTCGGCCGCGGGAGTAAGCACGATCTCCGCCCCAAACGCCTTCAAAAGCCGTCGACGCTCGAGACTCATGCTCTCGGGCATCGTCACCATCAACGTATATCCGCGCGCGGCACACGTGAACGCAAGCCCGATGCCGGTGTTGCCCGACGTGGCCTCGACAATCAGCGTGTCGGGCTTGATCTTGCCCGCGGCCTCGGCCGCCTCGATCATCGAGACGCCGATGCGGTCCTTCACCGACCAAAGCGGGTTGAAATTCTCAAGCTTCGCCAACACTTGACCATAACAGCCCGCGGTGAGACGTCGCAGGCGGATCAGCGGCGTGTTGCCGATCGTCTGGGTGATGTCGTCGTAAATCCGCCCGCGACCGTGAACCACGTCGGTCGTCGCCATGCTCCGCACTCCTTTGAATTCGGCAAATCGATCAGCCTCGCCCCGCGACTTCGGCCCGATCTTATAGGAAACCCGCCCCGGACGGCAAGGCAACCCCGCCCCGCGCCGAGCAAAGGTGATATTCGATCACAAAATCATAAAAGGATGGACTCGCGCGCGTGCGGAATCGCGACCCCACGCGCGCCGAGACGACCCGCATGAGCGGATGGTCCCGGCGCTTGAATCCCACGCGGCTTCGCACTTTCGCGACCGCGCGAGCGCTTCGGAAGGCCGACGCACTCACGACCGATCACGGCACCTCAAACAGATAAACCTTATTGTCCGATGCGGCGACGGCGATCTGTTTGCCGTCGGGCCGCCAGGCGACGCTGTACGCTTGCGTGGTCGGGGCGACCAGCTGTTTCGTCGCGATCTTCGGCGCCGCGGCGACGTCCCACACGACCACGTTGCCCGCGTAGCCCGCCGAGGCCAGCTTCTTGCCGTCGGGGCTGAACGACAGCCCGTAAACGTCGTCGGGATGGCCGTCGAGCTTGAACAGCTCCTTGCCGTCGGCCGCGTTCCAAATCCGGATCGTCTTGTCGACCGACCCCGTCGCCACCCGCCCGCCGTCCGGGCTCCACGCGAGGCAATAAACCGCCGCGCCGTGCCCAGTCCCGCGACGCAACTCTTTGCCGTCGGCCACGTTCCAGAACTTGACCAGCTTGTCGTCCCCCGCGGTCGCGAGCACGTCCGCCTTCGGGCTGAAGCCGACCGCGTAGACGACCGCCTCGTGCGCGTTGTCGATGCTCCGCACCTGTTTGCCCTGCTCGGGGTCCCAGATGCGGCAGCTCTTGTCGGCGGCCGCGGTCGCGACCAGCTTGCCGTCGCGCGACCACGCCGCGCCGTAAATCTGGCCCGCGTGACCGGCCAAAGTCTTCGAGGCGTCGACGCTCGGGAACGGCCAGACGCGCACCGTCTTGTCGTCCGACGCGAGTACGATCGTTGATGCGTCGGGCGCGATCGCCGTCGCGACGACCGCCCCTTGCGCCAGACCCGGCACCGCCAGACGCTCCACCAGCGTCGGCTCGGCCTTCGTGAGGTCGATCAGCTTCAGCGACCCGTCGCCCAGCCCGAGCACCGCGGTTTTGTTGTCGAGCGTAGCCGCGACCGACGTCACGCCGGCGGGCTGCGCGGGGGTCGTCAAAAGCAAGCGGCCGTCGCCGGTCGCCCAGATTTTCAGGGTCTTGTCGTTCGAGCCGGTCAACGCCTTCTGACCGTCCTTCGTGACCGCGACCGCCCGGACCGCGTCGCCGTGCCCTTCGAGCGATCGAATCATGTTGCCGTTGTTCGGGTCAAAAACCTTGACGGTCTTGTCCGCCGAAGACGTGTAGATTTGTGAGCCGTTGGGATGAACCGCGACGGCCAGTATCGGACCGGCGTGCCCGGCGAGGACGCGCGTCGCGGCGGGCTTCCACAGGTGGAGCTTGCCGTCGGCGGTCGCGGCGAGCGCGCGGGCGTTGTCGGGCAAAACCGAGGTCGCGGCCGCCGGCGCGCCGGTCGGCAAAACTTGCAGAGGACGCCCGTTGGTCGCGTCCCAAAAGCGGGTCGTGTTGTCGTCGCCGCTCGAGGCGAGGCGGTTCCCGTCGTTCGAGAGCGCCGCGCCGCGAATCGCACCCGCGTGACCGACCGCGGTCAGCAAAAGTTTGCCGTCGCCGACGTTAAAAATGCGCACCTTCTTGTCGAGCGAGCCCGTCGCCAGCTTCGACCCGTCGCGCGTCGTCGCCAACGACGTCACCCCGTCCTCGTGCCCGCCGAAATCGCGCACCGACTTGCCCGCGTTCACGTCCCAAAGCCGCGCGAGCTTGTCGGCCGACGCCGAAAAGAGCTGGTTGCCGTCCTTCGGCCCGTATTCGAGCGCGTTGATCCGGCCTCCGTGTCCCGCCAGGGTCTTCACCACCTTGCCGTCGGCGACGTTGATCACGCGGATCTGCTTGTCGTCGCCCGCCGCCGCAACCTGCGCGCCGTCGGCCCGCAGCGCAAGCGCGGTCACGGTCGCGGGCAACGGCTCGGTCTTCTTGACCTCCTTGCCGTCGGCCTCGCGAATCGAAATCACCTTGTTCGCGTACGCGACCGCGAAGCGTCCGCCGTCGGCTTTCATCGCGACCGCCACGACCGGCTGCTCGAGCCCCGCTACCTCTTTAATAAGCGCGAGGTCGGCGGCGTTCCAAATCCGGACGGTCTTGTCGGACGCGGTGATAAGCTTGGCGCCGTCGGGGGTTGCGGCGGCGGCGTTGATTTTTCCTTTGGCGTCGCCTGCGCGGGGGGCGTCGACGGGCAGTTGCCAAATCCGGCCGTTGCCGTCGTTGCCGCCGGAGACGATCTGTGTATTGTTTGGCAGGAAAGCGAGTGCATTGACGGCGTCGGCGGGCGTTTCGATCACTCCGAGCGGCGCGCCGTCGGCGGCCTTATAAAGACGGACGGCGCGGGCCGCGTCGCCGACCGCGATCGTATTGCCGTCGGCGCTCCACGCCACCGCAAGCACGTCGGCCGTCGCGCCGGCGAGGTCGCGCACCGTGACGCCGGTGGCGGGATCAAACACGCGCGCGACTTTTCCGATCCCCGCGACCGCTTGCTTGCCGTCGGGTTTGAGCGCCAGCGACTTCGCCGCGACGGCCAAATTCGGCAGCTCCTTGAGCGGGCTGCTCGCGGGATAAAGCCAAATCTTCGCCGTCTTATCCAGACTGCCCGAAAGGATCCGCTTGCCGTCGGGCGCAATCGCCACCGCAAGCACCAGCCCCGTATGCCCGTCGTATTTGCGCAACTCCTTACGGGTGGCAGCGTTCCAGAGACGGACGGTGTTGTCGAACCCGCCGGTCGCGATCGTCTTGCCGTCGGGGCTCCAGGAGACGGTGTAAACGGGGTCGGTGTGGCCGTCGAGCGTGCCCGCGGGCTTCAACGCAGCCTGTCCGTGCGCGGCGTTCGCGAGCATCAGCGCGCCGGCGGCGGTCGTCACGGCCGCGCACGCTGCGGCGCGCGCCCTTAAGAGGAGGTGGGTGCGAGTCATTTGGGGTGGGATCTCCTCGGAGAGTCGCGGTGGGATGATCAATCAATGCCGCGCACGCCTCGACCGGCGCGACCGGCCTCGCTTTGACGCGGCCGCGCCCGGCGCAACGCTCTCTCCGAACATAGAGTCTCCGCGACCGCGACGCAACCCGCGCCCGATCGTTCGGCTTGATCCGCGCCGCGTTGGAACGCGGCCGTGCCGAGCGGATCGCCGCATCGCTTGCATCGGAGCCGCGCCGCGATCACACGATCAAACGTGTCTCAGGCCGCGTCCAAGCCACCCCGGCCGGAGGGACTCGATCAAAACGCCGCGCCCAGCTCTTGCCCAAATTGATCCAGTGCCGTTCGTAATAATACGTCGAGAGATAGGCAAGCCCGAAGCTGATCGCGAAGCTGAGGATGCGCTTCAAATACTTTTCGATCGGCCCACCTGAACCGAGTCGGCCGAAATGCGACAACGGATGAATGATATAAAGTGCAAAGGAGATTTCGGCAATGGAACGCAACGCCCTTGAAGCGAGGATCGAGTTGAGCGGTCCAACGCCGATCAGCGTGCTTCCGACAAGCGCGGCGGCCAGATACCCCCGCGCATACTGAAGCTCATGGGAGATCGAGTGGCAGGACAGCAAGAAGAGCGCCCCCCAACACGCCGTGGGGATCGCTCGAATCATCCGATGCACCATGCGACCTGCTTTGCCGAAATCCCCTGCCTGATCGCAGCCAAAGAGGCGCCGACCAAAACCTCGTCGACTCGATGGTGCGTCCAGAGCCCTGCGACATGCCCGGCGCGGACGCGCAGGAACGTCACCGCGCACATCAGCACGGGCAGCAACGCGAGGCCTCTCAAGCCAAAACAGGCGGCGAGCGCCGCGACCGTCAGATAGAAATGGGCTTCGACGCACAGACTCCATGTAGCGTTTCAATCGAAGTGGCACAATCGACCCCCGGAATTAAGAAACAGCCTCCACCCTTTCCAATGGCAAGGTTCCCTGACGCACTTCTAGGTTCTGCTCGCGGCGACGATGCCTCGCCT
>JAJYDB010000331.1 GCA_021777845.1 Planctomycetota bacterium | reverse complement strand
CGTGGTCGTCCACCAAAAAACACCAGTTTCCGCTCCACGCCACGTCGCCGACGTACCGACCGAGTCCAGGGACCTCCACCGCAACGCTTCGCGCGGCGCGACGACTCTCCACATTTTCCAGAATGACGTGATTGGAGTCCTCGAGCGTTACCGAGACGACCCCCGCCGGCGTCTCAAAACGATACGACCCCGGCGCGATTCGACCTTGATGCGCCAGCGCGACCGCCGTTCCCATCATGCCGTGGCCGCACATCCCTAAATATCCAACGTTGTTGAAAAAAATCACGCCGGCAACGCACGACGGATCGACCGGCGCGCAGACCAGCGCGCCCACCATCACGTCCGAACCGCGCGGCTCGTTCACGACGGCCGAGCGGAAATCGTCGTAACGCTCTCGAAAAATCGCGCGCCGCTCCGCAGTCGATCCGCCGCCCAAATCGGGCCCGCCCGCCGTCACCACGCGCGTCGGCTCGCCGCCGGTGTGCGTGTCGATCACGCTCACGCGACGCACGCCACTCGTCGTCATCGCGACCATCCCTCCGTTAAAGTAGAGTGTCTCCAAGCGCGCCGCGCTCTCGACTACGACAGCTTCGGACGCGTCGCGATCGCGCGGCGAATCACCGCGAGCACGCTCTCGCGTTCGGCGCCGACGAGCGGCAGTCGCGGCGCGCGCACCGTCTCGGACCCCAGGCCGCACTCCCGCATCGCAAGCTTAATGTACTGGACCAATTTCACGTGCGTATCGAGGTGGAGCAACGGAGTGTACCATCGATAAATCGCCCGCGCCTCTTCCCAACGTCCCGCCTCGGCATGGTCCCAAAGCGCTCGATTCTCCTCGGGGAACGCGTTCACGAGCCCCGAAACCCAGCCCTCGGCGCCGAGCAGCGCGCTCTCGAGCGCGAGGTCGTCTACTCCACAAAAAAGAGTGTAGCGATCGCCGCAGCAATTCCTCAAATCGGTGATACGACGGACATCCTCCGACGACTCCTTGATCGCCGTGAACTTCGGCTCGTCGGCCAGCTCCGCGAACATTTCGGGAGTGATGTCGACCGAATATGAGACCGGGTTGTTGTACACCATGATCGGCAGGTCGGTCGCGCGCGCCGCGGTCCGGAAGTGCGTCGCAGTCTCGCGCGGATCCGACTTGTAGACCATCGCCGGCAACACCATCAACCCGTCGACGCCCGCCTTCTGCGCGTCCGTCGCGAACCGACACGCCAGCGCCGTCGAACACTCCGCGACCCCCGTCAACAACGGCACCCTGCCCGCGACGTGCGCCGCGGTCGCACGCAACAACTCCACTTTCTCGCCGTATTCGAGCGAACAATTCTCCCCCACCGTTCCCAGCATGATCAGCCCGTGGACCCCGGCTTCGAGCAAGCGGTCGAGATGAGCCAGCGTCGACCTCACATCCAACGACTGATCGCTTTCGAACTGTGTCGTCACCGCCGGAAATACGCCGCGCCACACTCCGCTCATCGTCGCTTCTCCCTGTCTATCCACCCCGATCGCGCTCGCCGAGCAATTTCGATTGACAGCGTCGCTTTGAATACGATAATGTGTTTTCGTGCTCAATGTCAACTTTGAGTCGAGCTTTTTTGTCGAACCCTCCGCGTCGGACCCCGCCGCGTCGGCGCGACCCGGCCCTCCGCATTGACGATGATGTCGAACACGATCAGCGACTATATTGAACGCGACCTCCGCGCTCGACTTGCTTGTAAAGGCGAGTTTGAATGTCCGCTGACGTTGCACGCTCTCTCGCGACATTACAGCGTCAGTTTAACGCCGGTCCGCGAGGCCGTCCGACGCCTTCTCGAAGCCCGCGTCCTGCTCAAGCAACCGAACGGCCGACTGATCGTCCACGCCGTCTTCGCTTCCAAAATGCGGCCCGCGAAGGCCGCGGTCGCGGCGCCTCCGCAACGCCCCGCCGACATTGAAAAGCGGCTCGTCCTCGAAATTGTGGAGAAAAGTCTTCGACGCGACTCGGAGTTTCTCCGCGAGGACGCCGCCGCGCGTCGCTTCGGGGTCGGCCGCACCGCGATTCGCCAACTGCTGAGCCGCCTGGCCGGCCGCGGACTGCTCGTGCACGTCCCGAGACGAGGCTGGAGCGTTCGCCCGTTCGACGACGACGACCTCGCCGCCTACATCGAAACCCGCGAGGTCCTCGAGCTCAAAGCGCTCGAACTTGCTCGGCCGCGTCTGGACAAGAAAATCCTCCGCCGAATGCTTGCCGCAAACACAAAGCATATCGGCAGGCAACAACTCGATAATAGTATTCATGACTATATTGTGCACGCGTCCGAGAATCGTTATATCCGCGACTTCTTTGAACATTACGGCGATTATTACGATACGATCTTTGATTACGCCGCGCCCGAAACGAGCGTCGTCGCCTCAATGGCGCGGCAACACCGGGCGATCCTGCGCGCCTTGATCGCCGAAGACTGGTCGACGGCGCGGCGCGCTCTCTCGCAACACATTCGTGCCCAGCGCGCGATCGTTCAGCGACTGCTCGCCCACCTGTCGCGGAGCGACTCCAACCACGAAGCCGCCTCGTGAACGACGTCCATCACGCCCCGCCGTCGGTGCGCGGATTATCTTGTTGTGGAGCGTCGCGGCATCCGAAATCCGGCTCGTCGTCGCGCGAGTGGAGTACAAATTTCGGCGCGACGGTGAACCTTCGAGCTCCGCTTTACCGGAGCCGGCGTCGGTCGCCCACGCGGTCGGTTCGCCGGGCTTGCTTCCGAGGCGGCCAGGCTGGGGGATGAGTTGGACGAACCCGTGTGAGCCAAATTAAGCGGTGGTCGAGGGTCGATTTCGGGGTGGACGGCGGTTGCGGTTGACCGTTTGGCGACGCCGGCTAGAATTCGGAGCAAGTTTGCTCAAGTTTTGGGGTTCGGCGGACGACGACGGTCGGTTTGGGGGGGGTGATGGCGGAGGAGTCGCACGAGTCTCTGGAGGCTGTCAGGCTCGAAAAGCTGCGGAGGATCGAGGCTCTTGGGCATGACCCGTGGGGTCAACGGTTCGACGACCACGCGTCGATCGCGAGCGTGCGCGCGCTGGAGTCGAGCCTCGTCGAGGGGGCGGCCTCGGACGCCGGCCCGCGGGTCCGCGTGGCGGGCAGGGTGATGTTGCGTCGCGGGCAGGGGAAGGTTGTTTTTCTCGAGCTCCGCGACTGGACCGAGCGGATCCAAGTTTTCAACGGCAAAAATCAGGTTGGCGAAGCGAGTTGGGCGCTGCTGGAAGCGCTCGACCTCGGCGACTTGATCGGGGTCGACGGCACGCTCGGCCGTACGAAAACCGGCGAGTTGACCGTTTTCGCGCAACGGCTCACGTTCCTCTCGAAGTGCCTGCTGCCGCCGCCCGAGAAGTGGCACGGACTGACCGACGTCGAAGCCCGGCATCGCGCACGCTACATCGACCTGTTCAGCAATCCCGAGTCGCTCGCGACGTTTTTGGGTCGGCTCAAAATCACGGCGTCGATGCGTCGGACGCTGACCTCGCGCGGTTATGTCGAGGTTGAAACGCCGACGATGCAGCCGATCGCCGGCGGCGCGGCGGCGCGGCCGTTCACGACACACCACAACGCGCTCGACCTCGAACTCTACTTGCGGATCGCGCCCGAACTCTACTTGAAACGACTGCTCGTCGGCGGCATGGAGCGCGTCTTCGAGCTCGGCCGGGTCTACCGCAACGAAGGCATCAGCCCGCGGCACAACCCCGAATTCACGATGCTCGAAGCCTATCAGGCGTACGGTGATTATCATACGATGATGGAGTTAACCGAGAGCTTGATCGTGGATGCGATCGGGGCTCTCGGCGGGGGATTGAAGCGGCCTTGGCATCCTCCGGGGAAGGAGGAGGAGCCCGCGGTGGAGGTTGATTTCACGCCGCCTTGGCCGCGAAGAACGTACGCCGACCTGTTTCAAGAGCATGTCGGCGTCTCGATGGACGAGGAGGCCGCGGTAGCGACGGCGCACGCGCGGCTTGCCGAACCGGGGTCGTCCGACGCGGCCGCGCATGCGTCGAAGGATCACGTGGTGAAGGTCGGCGAGCTCTTCGAGGAATTTGTGGAGAGTCGGTTGGAGGGTCCCGTGTTTGTTGTGGACTATCCCGCCGCGCTTTGTCCTTTGACGAAGCGAAAGGCGGGAAATCCGGCCGTCGCGGAGCGATTCGAGTTGTTCGTGCGCGGCATGGAGTTGGCGAACGCCTACACCGAGCTCAACGACCCGATGCTCCAGGAGGAACTCTTCCGCAAGCAGCTCGCGGGTCAGACCGCGGACGAGTCGATGGCGAAGGTGGACGACGACTTCGTGCGGGCGCTGAAGTACGCGATGCCGCCCGCGGGGGGCCTGGGCGTGGGGATCGACCGGCTCTGCATGCTGCTGCTCGACCGCGCGAGCATCCGCGACGTGATTCTGT
>JAJYDB010000330.1 GCA_021777845.1 Planctomycetota bacterium | reverse complement strand
GCCGAGCCGTCGTTCGGACCGGCGCGAGAACCATGCGAGCGGGAGGCTCATCGCGAGATAGAGCGCAGCGGTCGCAATTGCCGCCTCGACCAAGCCGCCGGTGTTGTTCGCCAAAAAGGAATATTGCTTCGTGAGCTCCACGATCGTGATCACGGAACAGACCGATGTATCCTTAAACATCGCGATGAAGTCGTTCGTGACCGGCGGAATCACCACGCGGGTCGCCTGCGGGATCACGATGCGCCGCAGTGCTTGTCGGCGCGACATCCCGAGCGCGAGCGCGGCCTCCATCTGACCGACGGGGATCGACTGCAGGCCCGCGCGGTAAATTTCGGACTCGTACGCCGAATAGTTGATCGCAAGTCCCGCGACGCCCGCCACGAAGGCAGGCAGTTTCAAGACGTAATAGAGCACGTAAAGCTGGAGCATCAGCGGCGTGCCGCGCAGCAGTTCGACGTACGCCGAGAGCAGGATTTGGACGACTCGCGGCGCGTAAAGGCGGCCAAGCGCGACCGCGAGGCCGATCGCCATCGCGAGCGGCATCGAGACGATCGAGAGCAGCAGCGTCATGCCGGCGGCGGCGAGCAGGAGTCGCGACGAGAGCAGGACCAATCTCCAGCCGCGCGTCGGGGCTTCGTCGGCGGCTTCGAGCCGTTCAAATTCCGCGGCGTTCCAGGACGACAGCGCGACCTGTTCGTCGTTCCAAATCGAGTAATGTTCAAGGATCCGCCGAAGTTCGCCCGATGCGGTCATGCGCACGAGTGCGGCGTCGAGCGCGTCCTTGAGGTCGCGGTCCCGTTTCGGGACGAAAACGACGTAATAGCCGCGGCCGACGGGTGGCCCCGCGAATTCCAGGCCCTCGAAGCGGCTCCGATAAAAAATTGTCGCGGGCAGGTCTTGGAGCGTGGCGTCGATCTGTCCGTTAAGCGTCGCGGTCATGGCGTCGACGGCGCCGTCGAAGGAGACGACCTCGATCCGCGGTCCGCCTTGCGTCCGCGCGAAGGCGTCGGCCGCCGAATTCGCGAGTACGCCGACGCGAAACCCGCGCGCCGCCGTCGCGATCTGCTCCCAAGAGCGGACCTCGCCGCCGCGCCGCGCCATCAGTTGCAGTTGATAGACGTAGTACGGGCGCGTCGCGAGGTAGTTCCGCGCGCGGACCGGCGTCCACTCGCAGCCGTTCGCGACGCAGTCGATCCGTCCTGTATCGAGCTGTTGGAGGAGTCGGTCCCACTGCCCTTGCGCGAACTCGGCGCGGACACCGAGGTCGGTCGCAAGGCGGCTCATCATGTCCACCTCAAAGCCGATCAGACGCTCGGGATGTTGCGGGTCGGCGTAGGCATAAGGCCCGCCGCCTTCCTGGTCCGACCCGTAGACGAGTCGGCCCGCGGCCCGGATGCGATCGAGCGACCCGGCCTCGAGCGGGCCGGCGCCAAGCGCTTGGAAACAGCAGAAAAGGAAGCACGAGAGCCGGCGGAGGCGGAATCGACGGAATCGAAGTCGGAAAAGCTGCGTGGTCGCGACGCTCGAACGAGCGGGTAGGCGGTTCCAATCAACGCGGCCCGACGCAAGCTGTTCCATCAAGCGGCCTCGATTTCACACGCAGATCCCGAGGGCACCGACATTCCTTGAAACGACAGGAAAAATGATAGCGCGATTAACTGCGGCGGCAAGAGTCGGATCGGAAAAAAGGTAGGAGCCGTTTGGGTCAAAACGGTGATTGCGATCGGAGCCGCTTGCGATCAGGCATCGCCCTTTTCTCGGGCGCGGACCTTGCGGACGCGACGCACGCTGCGCACCCTCTTGCGGACGACGCGGGTGGCGCGCGATGCCCGGAGGCGCGTGTAGCGACCGACCCAGTATTGTCGTCCGCGCCAAAAGATCTTCGGATTGAAGATCGCATCGAACCAAACGGGCAGGAGAAACACATCTTTGACCGGGCTCAGCAGCCAGTATCGAGCACGAGGATAAGTGTTTCGTAAGAGTTTCGTGTGAAGCGCGTCTCGAAACACGCCGAGGCCGGTCAGGACGAAGAACCCGCTCCAGGCGAGTCCCGAACCGCTCGAGAGCGCCCAGACGATGCCGACCGTCGTCAAATTGACGCACGGCTCCGACAAAAACGCGGCGAGCGCCAGGCCGCGACGGACCTTGTACCAGCGCGACTGGCGGCTGAGGAATCCCAGCGTGCTGCGCGATTGGTTGACGTTTTCAACGATGTGGGGGCTGAGACGGATCGAATATCCCGCTTTCTTCACCAGGATACCGATCAGTTGATCTTCGCCGAGGAAGTTGCGGACCGAGCCGAAACCGCCGATTTCGTCGAGCACGCGGACGGGCATCAGCATCGACTTGCCGATGACGCAGGTGATGTTGAGGATACTCGCGAGCGCGACGTTGCCCGCGACGAAGCCGTTCACCTGCAAGTTGTCGAAGGCCGCTCCGGCGGTGACGTCGCCGGTTCCGACGAACAGGTTGCTCACCAGGCCGACCTTCGGATCCTGAAGGTGGCAAACGGTTTCGCGGAGGTAGCTCGGCCGCACGCGGATGTTCGAGTCGCTGATCAGGATAAAGTCGTGTTTGCGGAACCGACTCATGATCGCGAGGCTCTCGACCTTGGGGTTGAGGCCGAAGGCGGGTCCGCCGAGGATCAGGCGGGCGTCGTGTTCGGGGAACTCGGCAAGGAGGCGCTCGACGACGGCGGCGGCGGGGTCGTTCTCGTCGGCGACTCGGAACAAAAGTTGAAAGACGGGGTAATCGAGCCGAAAAAAGCTGCGCAGGTTGGCTTCGAGGCAGTCGTCGACGCCTTTTAAGGGCTTGAAGATCGTCACCGGGGGGGTGAAGTCGGGGAGCGGTCGCTTCCGGCGCGTGACCCAGAACAGCGCCGCCGTGGAAAGCAAGGTCGAGAGCACCGCGACCGCGGCGATTAGGCCCAAAAGCAGACTGCCCGCGGACGAAGGTATCGGCATGGCTCTTGAGACGTCCTCGGCGGCGTCCCGCCGTCTCTCGCGGTCTATCTTGAAACACCCCGGGCTTTTCGCGTGGGAGCCGGCTTGCGTCGATGCGCGCGCGTGTCAGACAACGCTCGTTCGCGAACACCCCGCATCACGAATCAAAGCACGTTGGGCTCGGATTGAGAAGAGCGATTTAGTTTGCTTCGGGCTTCATTCTCAATTCCATCGGTCCCTGACAGCAGGGACAGGTTTGTGGATAGCGTACGCTGATTGTGCAAATCTCACAATAATATTCGGGTGTTCGGAGTTTGCCGCCGTCCTCGACTTGAAACGTGACCACTTGATGCCAGGGCATTCCTCGGTGTCGGCGCGTCATGAGTGCGGCGCGACGATTTTGGAGTCGCTTGTCCTGAAAGAGAGCCCGGCTCCCCTCGTCCGAGAAGAGCGCGATGAGCGTGCCGTCGTCTTGTATCAGAACGACTTCGGCGGCAACGGGCTCGGGGTCGACCTTGAGGCCGCGCGCCTGCAAGGCTGCGTGCAGCGGGACGACTTTACCTGTGAGCCGGACCTGCTCGAAGTCTTCCGTCCCGCCCCCGGCGACGCAAATCGCGGCGGACAGCGCGACGAGAGTCAGTTTAATAAACGACATAGGCGGGCTTCCATCAAGCTCGAGGACGCGACGGGTCGGGACCGCATCCGATCGCACCATTATTGTAGGGCGCGTGTAACTGTTGGATAGGGGAGCGGGTACGGAAGGCGAGCGCGACGCAAGTCCGAATGACTGCAAAGCCGGCTGAAACCGGCCAACTGGTCACGCGTCGGGCGAGCTTCCCGGGAGGCCGGCGACCGCGCAAGGTCGAGATTTTGCGGCGAAGCTCCCCAACCGCGCGACCTGGAACGTAGAATCCGATAAGATTATCTCCGTGAGGAGTCGAGTTTAAGCGTGGGCGAGGAGGGCCAAGCATGTCGCGTCGAACGGCGTTGCGATGGATCGGGGTCTGCGTTTTGGTGGTCGTCGTCGGCGCGAGGTGCGCGCCCGCTCAGGACAAGGTTCTGCCGCGAGCGCCGGGGACGGAGGGTGTTGCCGCGAACGACGATTCTCAGAAGGCGGCGCGGCTGCGGATGGTCGAGCGGCACCTGGTCGAGCGCGGAATCAAAGATCCGCGGGTCCTCGACGCGTTTCGGACGGTCCCGCGGCACAAGTTCTTGCCTCCCGACACGCGTCGGCTCGCGTACGACGACGAGTCGATCCCGATCGGCGAGGGGCAGACGATCACGCCGCCGTACGACGTCGCGTTTATGACCGAGGTGCTCGAGCCGAAGCCGACCGACAAGGTTTACGAGGTGGGCACGGGGTCGGGGTATCAGTCGGCGATTTTGTCGAGACTGGTGAAGGACGTGTATTCGGTCGAAATCCACGCTCCGCTCGGCAAGCGCGCGGCCCTCGTGCACAAAGAGGGCGGCTGCACGAATGT
>JAJYDB010000064.1 GCA_021777845.1 Planctomycetota bacterium | reverse complement strand
CCCGAGACAACCAACTCGCGAGGCGTCGCTTTCTTGCCGGAATCGGTACAATGATTTAAGCGGACTCTCTCGAGGGTCGTCACGGCACTCGGCCGTCGGCGTTTATTTGAATAGTGGGGTTGAGGAGCGGCGCGCGATGCCCGAACTGCTGGAGACGTTCCCGAATCAGTTCCCCGGGCGCGACTATGAGATTGAGATTACGTGTCCCGAGTTCACCGCCGTCTGCCCAAAAACCGGACAGCCCGATTTCGCGACAATCGTGATTACGTACGTCCCTGATCAGTCGGTTATCGAGTTGAAAAGCCTCAAGCTGTATTTGTTCTCATACCGAGACCGCGGAATCTTCTACGAGCACTCGATCAATACAATCCTCGACGACCTCGTTGCGAGTTGCCAACCGCGGAAAATGACCGTGGTCGGTCGCTTCACCCCCCGAGGCGGGATCTCGTCGCGAATTACCGCAGTCTACGCCGCAACAACCTGAACCGCCTTATTCGGCGATCCAGCCGCATTGTAATTCTCGTGGAGACGAGACCGTGGCGCGACCACCAATCCTTACACTGACGACCGACTTCGGCGCGCGCGGGCCTTATGTCGCGGCGATCAAAGGGGTTGTGCTCGGACTTGTGCCGCAGGCGCAGATCGTCGACGTCACGCACGCGGTCACTCCGCAAGATATCCTTGAGGGCTCGTTCGTACTCGCGGGGGTTCTCGAAACGTTTCCGACTGGCACCGTCCATTTAGCGGTAATCGACCCGGGTGTTGGGACCGACCGGTCAATTATCGCGGTCTCGCTCTGCGACCATTGGTTCGTCGTGCCCGACAACGGCTTGATCACGTGCGTTGCTCGCGGGCGAACGCCGCGCGTTATTCACGAAATCGCCAACCCCGTGCTGCGTCGCAACACGGTTTCGGCGACCTTCCACGGACGCGACATCATGGCCCCCGCCGCAGCCCACTTGCTCTGTGGAAACGATCCCGGCGTGCTCGGGCCGGCGCGATCGAAGTTCATCGTCCTTAGGAACTTCGAGCCGAACGTCGACTCGCGAGGCTTCCTTGCCGAGGTCATTTTTCGGGACTCGTTCGGGAACTTGATCACGAACATCGAAGGCTCCCGCCTGGAGGCCGAACCGGGTGCGAATTGGGTGATCGAAGTCGCCGGCGCGCGGATCGAGGGTCTCTGTCGGACCTACGCCGACCGCCCGTCGGGCACGCTCGTCGCGCTTGTGGGTAGTTCGGGCTGGGTCGAGGTTGCGGTCGTGAACGGGGACGCTTCGCGGGCACTCAATGCCGGCCCCGGCTCCACCGTCTGGATGCGCAAGGACCTTATTCATTGAGTACTTGCGGCACGGAACCGTCGTCGAACGAGGCCCGCGCGGAGGTTGATGCCGATCTCTTGCGCGGTTGGGACCACGCGCACCTGTGGCATCCCTTCACCCCGCTCGCGGATTGGTACGCAACCGACCCGCTGATCATCGCAAGCGGCGACGGAATTTATCTTTACGACATCGAGGGGAACCGTTATCTGGACGCGGTCTCGTCGCTCTGGTGTAACGTACACGGGCACCGACACCCCACGATCGACGCCGCGATTCGCGATCAACTGGACCGCGTGGCGCACTCGACCTTGCTCGGCGCAAGCCACGCACCGTCGATCGCTCTGGCGCGTCGACTCGTCGAGCTCGCCCCCCCGGGGCTGACGCGGGTCTTTTTCTCGGACGACGGCGCAACCGCAGTCGAAGTCGCGCTGAAAATGGCGTTTCAATATTGGCGACAAAAGGCGAATCCCGAACCGCAACGAACACGCTTTCTCGCGCTCTCGGGGGCGTATCACGGCGATACGATCGGCGACGTGTCGCTCGGCGGGGTGGCGCGGTTCCACGCGCTCTTTGAACCTTTGCTCTTCGCGACCTTGCGGGCTCCCGCGCCTCATTGTTACCGATGTCCGCTCGGACTTGCGCGACCTGACTGCCGGACGGCCTGCCTTGACGAGGTTGAGCGTCTGCTCGCGGCGCACCGCGGTGAAGTCGCCGCGGTCGTTGTCGAACCGTTGGTGCAGGGGGCCGCGGGAATGATCGTGCACCCCGACGGCTATTTAAAGGGGCTCCGTACCCTCTGCGACCGCTACGATACGCTCCTAATCGCCGATGAAGTTGCCGTCGGATTCGGCCGCACCGGCACGATGTTCGCGTGCGAGCAAGAGCAGGTGACGCCTGATTTCTTGTGTCTCGCGAAGGGGATTACGGGGGGGTATTTGCCGCTCGCGGCGACGCTGACAACCGAGCGCGTGCATGCGGAGTTCGTTGGCGACGCGGCCGCCGGCCGGACCTTTTGTCACGGCCACACCTATGGCGGAAACCCGCTGGGAGCAGCCGCCGCGCTCGCGAGCCTCCGGGTGTTCGATGAGGAAAAGACTCTACAGTCGTTGCCGGTGAAGTGCGCTCGTCTGGCCGCGAGGCTCGAGGAATTCCGAGGTCTGCCGCACGTCGGCGACGTCCGTTCTCGCGGCTTGATCGGCGCGGTCGAGTTGGTCGAGGATGTCGTCTTGAAGCGTCCGTTCCCGACCTCAATGCAGTTCGGCGCGAAAATTTGCGCGGCGGCGAGAAAGCGCGGCGTCTTAATGCGATCCCTCGGGGACGTTTTGGTGTTTATGCCTCCGATGTCGATTCCCGGCAACGCGCTTGACGAACTGATCGACGCAGTATTAGCCTCGTTATACGAGTGTTCTTCGGAACAAACAGGCGCAACTACAAACTGAGAAGGATTGAGGGAATGGTGCCGCGCGGGCTGTTCATCACGGGAACCGACACCGGCGTGGGAAAGACCCGGGTGGCCTCGGCGATCGCGCGCTGCTTGCGACAGTCGGGGCGTCGGGTCGGCGTTCTGAAGCCCTTGAGCACGGGCGCAGAACGTCGAGGTGAGGAGTTAATCCCCGAGGATGCTTGGACCTTGCTCGCGGCGATCGAACGCGACGCGCCGCGCGACGCGGTGGCCCCGTTGATCTTCGAGGCGGCGGTGGCGCCGGCCGTCGCTGCGATTCTGGCGGGTAAACCGCTGCGGTTCAAGCACGTCGAGCGCGTGACGCGGGAAGCGATCGAGTGGTGGAGCGAGCGTTGCGAGGTGTTGATCGTCGAGGGCGTGGGCGGGTTGCTCACCCCGATCGCGCAGCGTGCGACAGTGGCTGACCTCGCGGCATCGATCGGATTCCCGCTGCTGATCGTAGCGCGTCGATCGTTGGGGACGCTGAATCACACGCTGCTGACCGTCGAAGCCGCGCGCAGTCGCGGGTTGGCAATCGCCGGCCTCGTGTTCAATGAAGTTGAGCCAAACCAAATCGCTCCGGCGGAAGGCGAAGCGCTGGACGACCTCGTGCCGCGGCTCGATGGCGTCCCGATTCTGGGCCGACTGCCTTATCGCGAAGATCCGACGACATTGTCGGTGTCGCTTCGTTTCGTAGAATGGAACGACGTGGCCGCGGAGTCGCGCGTCCCTGCGATGGTCCCGGGTCATGTTGATTCGACCGGGAGCGGTGAGGTTGAAACGCATCGAGAACATGCGACCGCCCCGTAACATCGAACGGTACGATCGCGACGCGACGGCTTGGATTTGGCGACCGACGTTTCGATTCCGGAACTCACGGCGGGCGAGCAATGTCAACCCAAAGTGCCGAGATCCCCATCCCACCGCTGCGACTCGACCCCGATCCGCCGCACGCCGCGATACCCCAGGAACCGGCAAGTACGGACGCGCGACCGCTCGTTGAAAGGACTGAGCGCGTCCCGACGCCGGCCGAGATTTTCGGATCCGACGAGCACATGATTTGGAAGTCGGAGGCTCACTCGACGCCGCCCGTCGGTCTGACGGGTAGCGAGGACGAACTTGCACGACTGCTGTCGAAGTCGATCACGCCTCAAGTCGCGGACCCCTTGCTCGGCAGCTTCGACCCCGCGGCGAATCCGGACATCCAAGTCCCGCCCCGGGAGATCGGCCCCGGACCCGATTTTGCGACCGCCGGCAACCCCCCCGCGCCGCACGCGACGCCTCCCCTTGACGTCGACATCGCCCCCGCGGGTTCCTCCGAACTGCCAAACCTCACCGCCTCGCCGAGTTCGTTCGACGGCATGAAAGCGTTTATCCACGCGACGAAGCCGCCGGCCCGCGATTCCGAGGATGATGACGAGGAAGAGCACGAGGACGACCGCCGGGGCGTTTCGATCGGTACCCTGCTGCTTGCGAGCTACGCCAGCGCCGTCACGTTGGGACTTGCCTACGTGATCTTCAATGGTCGATCGGCGTCGCGAACCGAGTCCGACGTGTACAGCGTGGTCGACGAGCGTCCGGACCCCGGTCGCCGCGCCGACCGGTCGAAAACGCTTGAGCCGCCGCCTACCATCGCGGCCGACCATCGAGTTGCACTCGGGGCGACGCTCGCGGTTGGCTCGCTGAATGTAACGCCGGTGGACATCACGGTGCGCCCGGTCGCGTTGGTCCGCGAAAGCGTCCAGGACGAGCGTCGCAACGAAGAGGGCTCGGCACTTTGGTTGCGTTTGAAGCTTACGAACACTGCGGATAACCTCCTGTTCGCGCCGCTCGACGAGGCATTCGTCCGCGAACGAGCGCCCGGCGTTCTCGATTCGTTGATTGAAGCTCCCGGCGGGCAAACGATCGAGATGTTTCCGCTTGCGGTCGAGAGCGAGTGGTCGATCGAAGGGCAATCTTTCCCCGACCTCAAGCCAGGTCAAACCGCCGAGCTTTTCGTCGTGAGCAAGACAAAGGCTCTCGATGAGCTTGGCGACGACTCTTCGTCGCGGTGTGTTTGGCGCATCCGGCTGCGTACGGGTCTGAATCAGACCGATGTGATCGGCGTCGAGTTCACGCTCGCCGCGATCAAACCCTAGGAGGCACCGCGTCGACCCCGCGCGTGCAAGCGGCGACCGAACGGCGGATTAGGTTCAAACGAGGGCTTCGACGGCGTTTTGAAAGATTCGGAAGCCGTCGCCCGGTTCGTCGAGGGGTCGATCGCGACGGGTCCAGCGCGGGTGTTGGATCACATTGACAAAACGCTCGGGGTGCGGCATCAGTCCGAAAATGCGACCGGTGGAGTCGCAGACCCCCGCGACTCCGCCAGCGGACCCGTTGGGGTTGTCGGGGTAGACCTCGGTCGGCCGGCCGGCGTGGTCAATGTACCGCAGTACAACCTGTCCACGCGACTCGAGTGCGGCGAGCGCGCCCGCGGGTCGCGCGACGAACTTCCCCTCGCCGTGAGCGACGGGCAACTCGAGAGTCTCCAATCCGCGCAAAAACGGGCAATGGCCGGGAGTCGCCGCGAGTCGCGTCCAGCGCGACTCGAAGCGGCCGGCGTCGTTGTGCGTCAAAGTCGCTTCGATCGGCGCAAACCCGGCGAGGGAAACGTCGGTTTTTGTCGTGCCGCCGGGCAGAAGCCCCGCCTTCACGAGCACCTGGAAGCCGTTGCAAATCCCGAGCACAAGGCCGCCGCGCTCGACCAAACGACGAAGCGAATCGCCCAGGACCGTCGCGAGCCGCGTCGCCAAGATCCGGCCCGCTCCGAGGTCGTCCCCGTGCGAAAACCCGCCAGGCAACGTAAACGCATCGAACTCGTCGAGAGCGTCGGGGCGAGCCAACAGCTCGTTCACGTGGCGAGTCTCGGGGTACGCACCCGCGAGACCCCACGCGCGCGCAGCCTCCTCGTCGCAGTTCGTTCCCGGAGCCCGCACGATCAAGACTCGAGGCCGGTTCATGCGCATGGTCCGAGATCCGACGTCAAAACAAATAAACGAAAGAACTGTTTTTTCATTGGGCGATTAATAATTGTTGTCCAGATTCGTGTAACCATAGTGGGGTCCCGAGTCCACTTCGGATCGATAGGCGAGGTCGCGTCGGAGCAGGTCGGCTTCGAAAATCTGCACGACGAAATCGGCGGCGATTTTAAGCCGAGAGGAAGTCCCCTTGCTCGGCGAGTCGACCTGCGAGCCGCGGCGGAATTCGATCACACCGACGTGCTTCGACTGACCTTTGATGTAGTTGATGCCAGGGATGCCGTCGGCGTCGCCCGAGATCAAGAGCGCGACGTCGTAGGTGTCGCGCAGGGCGACCATGTCGACCGCGAGGCTGGTGTCGAGCCCTTTTTCGTTGAGCGTGTGATGCAGGAGGTCGACCTTCCAATGCCCCTCCTGACGGATCTCGACGAAGTCCGTCGCGGCTTGGACGCCGTGATAAAACCGCTTCTTGCGCTCGAGCGCCTTGCGCTTGCCGTCGTACCAGTCGCGGGTCTCGGCGAAGCACATCCGCCAGGCTTCGTCGATGCCGCGCTCGGGAGAAAGATCGGGCAAACGCCGGCAGACGTCTTCGACGTAGCCGTCCTTGAGCCGGGAGTTCATCTCGAAACGGGCGCGGAGGCGATGCTCGGCCTTCGGGTCGCCGAGATCCCACTCGTCCATCTTTCCCACAACATACCAATAGATTCGCGAATGCTGAGCCGTCGGCCACGACGACCCCTCCGCAAAGGTCCGACCCCAGTAACGCACGCTTTCTTCAAAAACATTCCGATAGAAAGAACCATAGTCGTCGACGCGCAGACACAGATGCTTGAGCACGCCGTCGAGATTCGAGCCGTCGACAAAAGTGACAAATCGTATCATCCGGTCGCCCCTTTATGTCCACTGTCGTTCGACCACTTTCAGACCTTGCGACGCGTCGCCGACGGAACCGCTTTTAACGTCGTGATCACCAGTCAAGCGTGCTTTTCCAGGCGGCTCGCAGCGTATCGACCGGCAGGTCGACCAGCGTCTCGCCGCGAGCGTTGCGGATCAGCAACCGCGGCACGCCGTCCGTCTCCGCGCCGACCATTCCCAAACGAGCGCACGGAAGATCGCGAAAGACACCTTCGAAGGCCGCGGCGAGCCCCGGCTCGACCTCGACGACGAACCGCGACGGCGACTCGGAAAACAAGAGGGCGCGGTCGTTACTCGCGGCGGTACCGGGTTCGCGAGGTTCGACTTCCTCGAAGGGCGCGTGTGCGAGCGAGACCTCGGCTCCGACGTCGCCGGCAATCGCCATCTCGGCGAGTGCGACCGCGAGTCCGCCTTCCGATAGGTCGTGGCAAGAGCGAACGAGGCCGCGCACGATCGCGGCGTGCATCGCGTGCAAAGTCGACCGGCTGACCGCGGCATCGACTCTCGGCACGCGCCCGCAGCCGGAGTTTCCCGCGATCTCGGCCCAAAGCGAGCCGCCGAATTCGTCGCGCGTCGTTCCGATCACATAGAGCAGGTTGCCGCGGGCCTTGAGGTCCATCGTGACGCAACGTCGTACGTCGGGGACTTGGCCGAGCGCGCTGATCAAAAGCGTGGGCGGGATCGCGTGCGATGTACCTTCGTGCCTGTATTCGTTGTAAAGGCTGTCCTTGCCGGAAATGAAAGGCATTCCGTATTCGATCGCGAGGTCGCGGCAACCCTCGGCGGCGCGCACCAGCGAGCCGAGCGTCTCCGGTCGTTCGGGGTTGCCCCAGCAGAAATTATCGAGCAACGCGATTCTCGAGGGATCGGCGCCGACGGCGACGACGTTGCGCGCCGCTTCGTCAATGACCAGCCTAGCCATCGCGTAGGCGTCGAGTTTCCCGAACCGCGGATTCAGACCGCACGCAACCGCGAGGCCGCGAAACGAGCCCGGCGCGGGCAGTACGACCGAAGCGTCGCCCGGGCCCTCGTCGCGCACGCCGACCAGCGGCTTCACGACCGTACGCGCCTGCACTTCGTGATCGTACTGGCGAACGATCCACTCCTTGCTGCACACGTCCCAGTGCCCCAGCAAACGAAGCAGGTCGCGCGACCAGTCGCGGGTTGTATCAACGCGAATCGGGACGAACGGGGCGGGTCGATACGCGGCGCGACGAACGACGGCGGGGCGACCGTCGTGCAGGAACGACATCGCAAGGTCGGCGACCACGTTCCCTTCGTACTTCAAAACGAGCCGACCGGTGTCGGTAAAGCGGCCGAGGTCGTGCGCCTCGACCCCTTCGTCGCGACAGAGCGCGAGCAGTTCGTCGAGTCGCTCGGGAGGCGCAGCCAGAACCATGCGCTCTTGTGCTTCGGAGATCCAGATCTCGGTATAAGAGAGGCCTTCGTATTTAAGGGGAGCGCGGTCGAGGTCGACCTCCGCGCCGGATTCGGCCGCCATTTCGCCGACGGCGGAGCTGAAACCGCCCGCCCCGCAGTCGGTGATCGCACGAAAGAGGCGGCGGTCCCGGGCGCGCAGAACGACGTCGAGCACTGTTTTTTGAACGAGCGCGTCGCCGATCTGAACCGCGCCGCCGGAGAGCGAGTCACTCTCGCCGGACAGTTCGAGCGAGCTGAAGGTCGCGCCGTGAATGCCGTCGCGGCCGGTGCGGCCGCCGATTGCGACGATTCGGTCGCCTGATTCGACGTGTTTCTCGGACATCCCGCGCGGCAGCACGCCGACGGTCCCGCAAAACACAAGCGGATTCGCGAGGTATCCCGCGTCGACCGCGACGGCGCCGTTGACGGTCGCGATCCCCATGCGATTGCCGTAGTCGCGCACCCCCGCGACGACGCCTTTCAAGATCCGCCGCGGGTGGAGAACACCCTCGGGCAAGCCGTCGGGGGGCCAGTCGGTCGGCGCGACGCAGAAGACGTCGGTGTTGCAGATCGGCTTCGCGCCCAGGCCGGTGCCGAGCGGGTCGCGAATCACGCCGCCGATGCCTGTGTTCGCCCCGCCGTAGGGGTCGATCGCGGACGGATGATTGTGAGTCTCAACCTTGAAGCAGACGTCGAACTCGTCGTCGAAGCGGACGACGCCGGCGTTGTCGGAGAAGACGCTCACGAGCCAGTCGAGGTTGAGGGCGCGCGTCGCCTCGAAGATCGTCGACTTGAGCACGTTGTCGACCACGCGGCCGTCGATCTCGACCTTGCCCCGGAGCGTCTTGTGCGAGCAGTGCTCGCTCCACGTTTGCGCCAGAGTTTCGAGCTCGCAGTCGGTCGGATCGCGACCGAGCGCATCGAAGTGCGCCTGGATCGCGCGCATTTCCTCGAGCGAAAGCGCCAGCCCGCCCGCGCGGCTGACGTTGACGAGCGCGTCGTCGTCGAGTCCGCGGATCTTCGCGACAACGCGTTCGAATCGATACTTTGAACCTTCGCCGAGCCGGTCGATCGTGATCGCGCCGGTCGTCGCGTGCTCGACGGCGTCGTTGGCGAGGACTTTGGCGACGAGTCGAGCGATCGCGTTGCGCGGCCCGTCGATTCGATAGGTGCGCACGCAGCGCGCGTTCTCGACGGCGAAGCCGAGGTCGCGCAGCAAGGTCGCGGCGCTGTGCGCTTCGGGATCGGTAACGCCCGGCTTGCGCGTCACGTGCACCACGGCGGTGTGGGCGCAGTCGGCGTCGCTCAACCGTGCATCAACGCCACAGCGGGTGATCACGCGCGACTCGACGACGCGATCGACCAGGACCGCGTCCGCGGCGCGCGCGACGTCCCGCTCGTCGAGCGGCCCTTCGAGCAAAAAGCCGCGGCCCGCCGTGATCCGCCACGGACCGTGCAGCCCCAACTCTTCGGCCTCGGCAATCAAGCGGCGCTGTTCAGATTCCGCCCGGCCCTCGGCGAGGGAGATATCCACGTGCCAAAGCATGCGTTCGTTCAAAGATCATAACACCAGATGAAGCTTATTCATGCGACAACACATTGAGCACGACATCGAAGACCAACCGCCGGCATCGGCGCATCCGGCCGCAAGGCCGAGGCAGTGGAAGTATCGGGAGCCGCAAGCCGGCCATCAAACATTAACGCGGCCGTCGCGGAAAATCCAGCGCGAGACGAATCGAGCGTCGTCGCGGCTCGGGATCGGTGCTCAAGCTTGCGTTCCGCGGAAGCCGCGACGATTCGCCGCGGCGACGTGCCACCAGGCTTCGAGGCCGGCCTGATCGTGGTCGGCAAGGAGTTGCCGGCAATCCGCGAGCGCGCGGCCGAATTGGTCGAGGGCTCGGAGCGTCTCGTCGCTGTTTTGGAGCAGAATGGCGGCCCAGAGCGCGGCGTCGGCGGCGGCGACTCGGGTGCTGTCGCGATACGCCCCGGCCGCGAGCGGGAACAACTCGGGCGGGACGACGGTTGCGAGCGCGGCGGCCACCGCGTGCGGCAGGTGGCTTGTGAGTGCGAGGGCGCGGTCATGTTCGTCCGGCGACATTTCGATTACGCGGCAGCCAATGCCGGCCCAAAACGCGCGTGCTTCGACGAGTTGTGTGGCGTTCGTGTGCGCGCCGGGCGTCAGGACGCACGTCGCGCCCTCGAACAAGTCGGCGCGGGCGGCCGCGACACCCGAACGCTCCGAGCCCGCGATCGGATGCGCCGCGACGAACATCCCCCGCGCCGCCGCGTCTTTCTCAACCGCGGCGACGATCGTCGCTTTCGCGCTGCCCGCGTCGGTGACGAGCGTTTCAGACCTCGACAGCCGAGCCGACTCGATCACGCAGCGAGCCACCTGATCGACCGGCGTCGCGACCACGACCAGATCGGCGCCGTCGCAGGCACGCGCGACGTCGGTCGTGCCTGCGTCGATCGCGCCCAGCGCGACGGCCTGGTCGAGCCGCGAGCGATCGCGACCGAGCCCTATCACGCGATGCGACCCGCCGCGCTTGCGCAGAGCCAGACCGACCGAACCGCCGATCAGACCCACTCCCCAAATCACCACGCGATCATAGACGCGCAACGACTCAACCCCCACCCGTGCCAAAAAATGGATCAGACACTCGGCCTCGACGCCGGCGAGGAACACGTCGCCCCTCGTCGGCACAGCGCACGGTTCCGCATCATACCGGCCCGGTCTCGGCGGAGGCGGTCTGATCCATGTAGGGACGCATCGCGGCGGCCATCTCGCCGGCGGACTTCCAGCGATCGTCGGGATTCTTTTCGAGCGCTTTGCGGATCGCCCGATCAAAACCCTCGGGCGTATCGGGCCGGTGGGCGCGCAGCGGAACGGGAGGATGCTCGAGAATCATGGTATAGGCGTCGTAACGATGCGGGTCGAAACCGAGGAATGGATAACGCTTGGTCAACAGATAGTAAAGCGTGGTGCCGGCGCTGTAAATGTCGGCGGGCTCCTTCGCCTCGTGGAAGCTGCGGATATGGTCGGGCGAGATGAAGCCCACCGAGCCGCCGACGTCGCCGAGGTGCGTCAGCGTCGGGTACAACGCGTTCGTCTGCATGTTTTTCGCGAGCCCGAAATCGGAAAGCTTGACGCGCGGTCGGTGCGCGGGGCCCATAATGAGCAGGTTTGAGGGCTTCACGTCGCGATGGACGTACCCCTTGCCGTGCGCGTAGTGGAGCGCCGACAGCAGTTGGAACCCGATCCGCGCCACCGACGCGACGCTGAGCGGGGCCGACAGACCGTTCATCCACTCGAGCGCGTTTTTGCCCGGGACGTACTCCATCACCAATTGAAATTGGCCTCCGTACGTGAACAGGTCGTAAAACGCGACGATGTTCGGGTGTCCGCCCCCCGAAGGCATGAGCAGGTCGCGGAGAATCCGGACCTCGCGGCCGAAGTAGTTTTTCGCCCCCTCCTGCGCCGTATCCGAAGTCGTGATCATTTTGATCGCGACCGGTTGATGCGTTGAAAGCTGGCGCGCCAGGTAGACCTCTCCCATCCCGCCGACCCCGATGCGCTTCTCGATGAGATAGTCGGGCGCGGTCGTGGGGAATTTGAGTCGACGTTGGTTGCACTGGTCGCAGAGCAACGCATAAGCCTCCTCGCCGGGCCGCATCGTCGCGCTCAGGTCGCCGGAAAAACGCTTGCCGCAGCCCGGGCACTCGAGCGAACTTTCGCCGTCGCTCGAAGCCATCTTGAGACGGACCAAGAACGTGCTCTGACCCGCCGAGATCGCATCGCCGTCGCGGAGCCGTACACGGTCCACCCGGCGATCGTTTACGAACGTCCCGTTCGTACTGCCCAAGTCCTTCACGTGGCAGAGCGGCGGATCGAACTCGACCAGAAAATGCTCGCGCGACATCAGCCGGTCGTCGGGCAGCGAAAGCAGCGACTGCGACGAACGACCAACCGAAAATGTTTCCGCATGCAGAACCGCGCACTGCTTGCCGTCGTGAGGACCGGACGTCACTCGGATGTTCAACTCCATCAGATCACTCCGCGCCGCTCTCGAGACGTTCGCGCTCTATCTTACACAATAGGACAAATCGACGCGCGTGGGCGATCGAGCTGTGCGGGCTGGAGCGATAACGGCGTACTCTGAGTCGCACTGAGCCGGGCTAAGTGCCGATGCTGAACCCCCACTCGAAATCGAAGTCGTGGATCGCCTCGCTCGTTTGTCCGAGGTCCGCTTTCGCGACGGCGTCCGACTGCCTGTCGATCGGCTCGCGCGCGAGAAAGCTCAACGCGACCACCCCCTCCATATTCGCTCGAGTCCCGGCCGGGCCGAGCGGCGGCGCGAGGACTGCGCCGCGCCCAAATAGGGTTCTCCGGCATCAACAGCAGTGTCCGACATTGAATTGCGGGACGCAATCGACCAGAGGCGCGGCGAGCCGAAGCCACGAGCATCGACCGAAACCGCCCGCCCGACTTGTCGATCTGGACCGGGCCGGCATACGATCTTCATTGCGAATCAAGAGGTCGCGGACGACGCGTGCCGTTCGCCTCGAAGTGCATTCATGAATTGACGGGACGGTGAGCGAAGATGCCGGGTCGGGTTGTGCTGGCGATGAGCGGAGGAGTGGACAGCTCGGTGGCGGCGCATCTGCTGAAAGAGCAGGGGCACGACGTCGTCGGCGTCTTCATGCGCACCGGCGCGATCGACGTCGACCAAGAGCGTCGCGCGAAGACCTGCTGCAGCGCGATCGACGCCGTCGACGCCCGCGCCGTCGCCGACCGCCTCGACATCCCCTTCTACGCGCTCGACTTCGAACGCGACTTCAGCCGGATCATGGACGAGTTCGCCGACGCCTACCTGCAAGGCCGCACGCCTAACCCGTGCGCGCTATGCAATATTTGGCTTAAGTTTGGCAAGCTGTGGTCATACGGGAAGCAAGTCGGGGCGGATTTCGTCGCGACGGGTCACTACGCTCAAATTGGGACCGCGGCCGACGGCGGCTTGCGCGTTCGTCGCGGGCTGGACGGGCACAAAGACCAGTCGTACGTCCTGTTTGGGCTGTCGCGCGAGATTCTGCCGCGCGTCTTGTTTCCGGTGGGAGGCTTCGAGAAGGCGGCGATCCGTGCGCTCGCCCGCGACCTCAATCTGCCGGTGCACGACAAGCCCGACAGCCAGGAAATCTGCTTCGTGCCAGACGACGACTACCTCGCGTTCGTGCGTGCGCGACGGCCTCGGGCGGAGCGCGAGGGGGCAGGGGAGATCGTTGACGTCGACGGCGGATTCGTCGCGGCGCACGACGGCATCGACCGCTTCACGATCGGTCAGCGTCGCGGCTTGGGCGTGGCCGTCGGCGCGCCTCGATACGTCGTCGACATCGAGCCCACGACGAACGTGGTCACGATCGGCCCGCGCGCGGCGCTCGACCGTCCCGGTCTGCTCGCCGAGAAGTTCAATTGGCAAGGCCCCGAGCCGACCGGTCCGACGCGTTGCCTAGCCCAGATCCGCGCCCGCCACACGGCGGTCCCGGCGACGGTCGAACCGCTGCCGAACCGCCGCGCCCGCGTCATTTTCGACGCGCCGCAGTCCGCGGTCACTCCCGGCCAGGTCGTCGCTCTCTACGAGGCCAACCTCGTCCTCGGCGGCGGCTGGATTGAACGCGCGCTGGACGATCACGCGGGGTAAGGCGATCCCGCCGCGATGACGTCTCACACCTTCTCCTCCGCCTTTTTCTGGGCTTGGACGGCGCGGGCGGCGATGTCGCGGCGATACCAGGCGCCGTTGAAGCGGATCGCGCCGGCGGCTTGGTAGGCGCGCGCACGGGCGGCTTCGAGGGTCTCGCCGATCGCGGTCACGTCGAGCACGCGGCCGCCGTCGGTGACCATTCGGCCGTCGCGGACGAGCGTCGGGTCGACGCGCAGCGCCGTGCCCGCGTGGAACACCTTCACGTCGGACATGCGGTCGGCCTCCTCGAGGTTGTTCAGGACGCGGTCGCGCTCGTAATGGCCCGGATAGCCCTCCGACGCCATCACCACGCACACCGACGGCCGCGGATCCCAGTCCAGCTCGATCGAGTCGAGCCGGCCGTCAACGACCGCTTCGAGCACGTCGAGAAAGTCGGTCCGCAGACGCATGAGCACCGACTGACATTCGGGATCGCCGAAGCGGACGTTGAATTCGAGCACTTTCGGGCCTTGATTCGTCAGCATCAGACCCGCGTACAGCACTCCCTTGAACGGCCGCCGTGCGCGTTTCAACGCATGCACCGCGGGGACAAGCACCGAACGCTCCACCTCGTCCATCAGTTCGGGCGTGACGATCTCCGCGGGCGAGTACGAGCCCATCCCGCCGGTGTTTGGGCCTTCGTCGTGGTCGTGGGCGCGCTTGTAATCCTGGCTCGTCGCGAGCGGGACGATCGTGCGGCCGTCGGTGAGCGCCATGATGCTCGTTTCGAGGCCGTCGAGCTTTTCCTCGATCAAAATCTGGTCGCCCGCTTTGCCGTGGATGCGGCGGACCATGATCGAGTCGACGGCGTCGAGCGCCTCGCGGAGCGTCTTGCAGACGTAGACGCCTTTGCCGGACGCGAGCCCGTCGGCCTTAATCACCATGCCGATTGGGCGTTCGAGGACGAATTCGCGGGCCTCCGCGATTTTAGAGAAGACGTGCTTTTGGCCGCGCTCCTCGATTTCGACCTCGACGCCCGGCGACATCATTTCGCGAGGGTCGAGGATGCGCTCGATCGCCTCGATCGTTTCGAGCGCGCCGCGGCAGTGGAGCGTATGCCGGAGCGTCGAGCGGCCGCGCGACCGCACGACGAGCGAGACCTCGCGCGAGAGCACGTATTGTTCGGCGTCGGGGGCGTTGCGAAAGACGCGGTGGTCGGCGGTCGGGATGCCGGCCTGACGCATCAGCTCTTTCGCGAAAATCTTAGACCCTTCGAGCTCGGCGGCGCCGCGCGCGGGTCCGAAAATGCGCAGACCCTCGCGTTGAAAGGCGTCGACGATGCCGTTCACGAGCGGCTCTTCGGGTCCGACGACGGTCAGACCAATGCCTTCCGACTTCACGAACTGAATCAGGACGCGAAAGTCGCCGGGTTCAATCGCGACGTTGCGGGCGTCGATGGCGGTGCCGGCATTGCCCGGAGCGCAGAAGACCTGCTTGACGCGGCGCGACTGGCGCAGCTTCCAACAGAGGACGTGCTCGCGCCCCCCTCGACCAATTACCAGAACTTTCAAGGCTCGCTCCCCTTCGTGGACATCGCGACCGGCCAACTTCAAGCTAGCTATCATACTAAGATCGTCCGTCCGCGACGACGCGCGGTTTCAAACGTAGGCGACTTCTAGAAGTTGCAAATAAACGTCGCGTAGGCGCGGCTTAGGTTCCCAAACTGGACGACAAGGGTAAAATAGGGTTGTCGGCGTCGTTGTCGCCGCATTGAGGCTCAAACAGAGCCTGCGAATGCCGCCAAGTCCCGAGCCGCTTGCCTTGAGGACGAGTCCATGACCCCGAGCGACGTGACAATCGACTGGGACGCGCGCAGGAATCTCGACTCCCATCCCGAGGCCGACTTGTCGTCCGAGGTCGGGTTCAAGGCCGCGATGAAGCGCTTCTGCACACGCGAGGCGATCGTCGAACTGACGCGTCTCGGGCCGTGCGGAGCCTCGCAGCCGCTCCTGCTGGCCCGCCTGAAGTCGGCCGGGCTGCTGCTGCTCGGCGCCTTCTCGCTCTTCTTGCTGCAAGCGTTGCTGATGCCGCCGATCGACGCCGCCCGCATGGTCGCTCGGATCGGCTCGATGGGCGCGGTCGTCGCAATTCTCGTGTTTCTGAGTCGCGCCCGCGGGCTGAGCATCGGGAAGCTGAGGCTGATCGAGGCGCTCATGTTCGCGGCGCCGATCGCGTTTTTCGCCTTCGTCCAATACCAAAATACGCTGCTGGCGTTGCGATTCGCCCCCGATCAGGCCCCGCTCGCGATGAAGTCGACGATCATCCACGTTTACATTATTCTCGCGATCTACGGCCTATTTATTCCGAACACTTGGACGCGCGCGGCGAAAATCATCATCCCGATCGCCTTCGGTCCGATTGTCGTTGCGGTTTTGACGAAGCTCATGCATCCCGAGCTCCGCGCGGTCGCGCACAGCGTCATTACCTTGCATCAGATGATCGAGAACGGGCTGCTTCTGGTGGTCGCGGCGACGACCTTGATCTACGGAACTTATGTGATCAACGCGTTGCGGGTCGAGGCGATCGAGGCGCGTCAGCTTGGGCAATACAAGATCAAGCGGCGTCTGGGGGCGGGGGGGATGGGTGAGGTCTTCCTGGCCGAGCACCAATTGATGAAACGGCCGTGCGCCTTGAAACTGATCCGCGCGAACGCCGCGCACGACCCGCGGGCGCTGGCTCGATTCGAGCGCGAAGTGCGTCACACGGCGCGGCTCTCGCACTGGAACACCGTCGAAATCTACGATTACGGCCGCACCCACGACGGCACGTTTTATTACGTGATGGAATACCTGCCCGGCATGAGCTTCGCCGACATCGTGACGCATTACGGCCCAATGTCGCCTGCGCGCGTCGTCTACCTGTTGCGGCAGGCTTGCCAGGCGCTCACCGAGGCGCACACGCTCGGCCTGGTGCATCGCGACCTCAAGCCCGCGAATTTGTTCGCGGCGCGACGCGGCGGGCGCGACGACGTCACGAAGCTGCTCGACTTCGGGCTCGTCAAGCCGACGATCGACTCCGAGTCGAACGACCTCTCTCAAGAGCGAGTGATCACCGGCTCGCCGCTCTATATGTCGCCCGAGCAGGCGTCGGGCGGAGGCGTCGTCGACCGGCGGTCCGACCTCTACTCGATGGGCGCGGTCGCCTACTACTTGCTGACGGGCCGCCCGCCGTTCCCCGGCGAAAACGCGATCCAGGTGATGATCGCGCACGCACGCGACACCGTCGCGCCGCCGACGCGATTGCGACCCGAGATCCCCGCCGACCTCGAGCAAGTCGTGCTCAAATGTCTTGAAAAAGAGCCGGCGCTGCGCTATCAGGACGCCGAGGAACTCGAACGCGCCCTCGCGGGCTGTGCCTGCGCGCACGATTGGGACGCCGCCCACGCCGCCCATTGGTGGATCGAAGTCGCGCACTGCGACTCGCGCAAAACGATCTGCGACGACGAAACCGAAGACTCGACGCCCTCGGCCGCGGATTTCCAGTCCGCGACGATCGCCTACAGGCATCGCGACGCAAGCTCGAGCGACGACACCCCGCGCGGCAACGGCGCCGACCTCGACTCCACCACCGGCGCAGCGCAATCCTCCGACGCCGTCGCGGCGGTGTGATCAACGAACCTGCGTGCGATCTTTGTCTTGGGGCGAAGCGCGACCGCTCGCGTTGCCGTTGCGGGCGGGTGTTGCGATCGGTTATCAATTGAGCGGTGATGCGAGTCGTCGCGGCCAAGCTCGGTCGCGACCCGAAGCGTCGTGATCCGCTGGGGTCGCGGCGTTGTTTAGATGAAGTTCCCGCGAGCCGAGGACGCGATCCAGGATGAAAATCGACCAGTTTTTGCGGCGGCACGGCGTCGCGGGCAATCCGTTCAGCGAGGAGGACGCCCAGACCGACGCCGTCTTCAAACGCGCCTGCCTCGCGACCATCCATCACCCCTCGTGGGACAAGTTTCTCGGCAGCCCGTCCGAGCCCTCGACCGCGCTCGTCTTCGGCGAGAAGGGCAGCGGCAAGACGGCGCTTCGCCTGCAAGCCATTCGCGAGTTTGACGACTACAACGCCGCGCACCCCCACGAACGCGTCTTCGTGATCTCCTACGACGACTTCAACCCGTTCCTCGACCATTTTCGGGACGCCCTCGGCACGCGCGACGCCGCCGCCGCACTCGCGAAATTCCGGCTCGCCGACCACATGGACGCCATTCTCGCGCTCGGCGTCACCAAGCTCGTCGACGCCCTCGTCGGCGAGCGCGTCGACCTCACCGCACTCTCGCTCGACCAGCGCCGCGACCTGCTCATGCTCGCCGCGATCTACGACCAGTCGACCGGCGAACCGATCGAAAAGCGCTGGAGTCGTCTGCGTCGACGCTCCGGTTTTCGCCCGCTCTGGAGCCGTCGCGACCTCCAAATCGGCTTCGGCACGACGCTCGCCGTCGCGGCGTTGCTCGCGGCCTTTCCGGGCTTGCGAGCCTGGAGCCTCGCGCCGTGGCTGCTCTTGCCGATCCTCGCGGGGTGGCTGTACTGGGGCTGGCGGCTGGCGCGGGCCGAGTGGTTCGCGCGCGATATCCGCAAGGCCGTCCGCGTCCTCGGCCGCGACCCCGCCGCGCTCCGTTGGGAACTGCTCTGGTTCAAGCCGAGCGAGTTGAGCGGCCAGCCGATGCCGAGGGGCTCGCGCGTCGGCGGCGAGGAACGCTTCGAGCTGTTCCGCAAGTTCCAGGCCGTCCTCGCCGCGCTCGGACACGCGGGAATCGTCGTCCTCGTCGACCGCGTCGACGAGCCGCAGCTCATCGAGGGCGACCCCCGCAAGATGCGCGCCCTCATCTGGCCGCTCCTCGACCACAAGTTTCTCCGACACCCAGGGCTTGGTTTCAAGCTCCTGCTGCCGATCGAGCTCGCGTACTATCTCGAGAAAGAGGACAAGGAGTTTTACGACCGCGCTCGGCCCGATAAGCTCAACCTTATCAAGCCTTTGCGCTGGACCGGCGCGTCGCTGTACGACCTCGCGAGCGATCGCCTCGGCGCCTGCGCAGCGAAGCAGCCGACCAACGGCGACCTCGCCGACCCGCACGTCACCGCCAACCCGGACGCCGCGGGTCCGCCGAGACTGCGGCAGTTCGTCGACGACTCCGTCAGCGACGATCAGCTTAAGGACGCGCTCGGAAACCTGCGCACCCCCCGGCAATTGTTTAAATTCCTCCACAGACTCATGGAGGAGCACTGCCACAGACATACCGAGGACGCGCCGCGCTGGACGATCGATCAGGACACGTTCCGGACGGTTTACAGCGCCCACCTGCGCGACCTCGACGCCTTCGACCGCGGCTACGGCCACGGTTGAGAGCCCTCGCGGGACCGTCCGCCGACTCGATCATCAGCCGACGGCGGGCTCGATATAGCAGCCGAGCGGGCCTTTCGAGATGCTCATCCGCGGGTCGCGACCCTGGCTCACGACCTGTTCGCGCTTGAGTTCGGCCAGCTCTTTATGCGTGGTGTAGACGATCGCTCGACCGCTCGAGTGGATTTTCCAGGTGAGCTCCTTCGCCTTGTCGACCGAGTGCGCGAAGACCTTGACGAGCAACTCGATGACGTACTCGAAGGTGTGTTCCTCGTCGTTCAGGATGATCACGTTGTACGGAGGCAGACGCTTGGTGCGCCGGTCCGCGTCGGCCTCGGGCTCGGCGACGTCCGTCTGCGTTTTGGTCATCGTCCGCACGGAGACCGCGACCTCTTCCTCGCGGTTTTCGTCCATCTAACTCGCTCCCCCGATCGCACGGACATTGAAGGTCGATGCAAGATACCATACGCTGGGTGGAGTGTAGCTCAAATCGGGTTTAGGTTCAACGCGACGAGACATTCGATGACGCGTTCCATGAGTTCCGCCCACGCCTTAAGGCAAATTGAACAGGCGCGGGCGGGTTTGAAGAAGGCTAGGCGGCTCCTGGCGGAGGCCCGCGCGGACCTCCGCGACGGCCAACTCGACGACATCCGTCGCGCCGAGATCCTCCGCTTCGGGTGGAAGGCGCTGAGCACGTCGCACAAGCTGCTCGCGGAGATCGCCGTCGAGGCCGCCGACGAACGCGTGATGACGAAGCAACTCGCGGCGGAGCGGTACGCGACGGCCCTGCTCGTCCGGCTCCGCCGTCTGCTCAAGAACCAATTGACCGCCGACGACGGCCTCGACGACGAGATCGAAGCGGCCGACGACGACGCCTAATCCCCAGACGACACGATGCCGCCATCCGCCCCCGGTTCGCGAACGACCGCGACGGCCCCGCCGCCGCTCCCCGATCGACCGCTCGACCCGCCCGAGCAGGTCTCCACCGTTGCCGTGCGCGCCTCGGGCCGGCAT
This sequence comes from Planctomycetota bacterium, assembly GCA_021777845.1. Lineage (GTDB taxonomy): Bacteria > Planctomycetota > Planctomycetia > Isosphaerales > Isosphaeraceae > JAJYDB01. The sequence continues at coordinate 885 of JAJYDB010000064.1, read as the reverse complement.
CCGCTGATCTATCGTAAGATGTGCGAGGGGACCGTCGAGGGCTCGCGACGTCCCGAGAGCGGCGACCTCGTCCGCATCGTCGATCGCGACCGCGTCCCGATCGGTTACGGACTCTGGAACGCCCGCTCGCAGATCGCCCTGCGGATGATTTCGCGCGGTCCCGACGCCCCCGGACGCGGCTTCTGGGCCGACCGGCTTGAGCACGCCGTCGCGCTCCGACGCGACACGCTCCGCCTCGACGACGTCGCGAACGCCTACCGCGTCGTCCATGCCGAGGCCGACGGGCTCTCCGGCCTCATCGTCGACCGCTACGACGACGTCCTTTCCGCCGAGGTCTTCAGCCTCGGGATGTACCAGCGGATCGGGCCGATCGTCGCTATTCTGGCGGAAAAGCTCGGCACGCGACACGCGCGCGTGAGCGTCGACGCCCGCATCGCCGAGGCCGAGGGCTTCGAAGGCCGCGCCGCCTCAAGCCCCGACCTCCCCCCCAAAACCACCATCCGCGAACACGGCGTGCGCTACCGCGTCCGCTTCGAAACCGGCCACAAAACCGGCTTCTTTTGCGATCAGCGCGAGAATCGACGCCGTTTCGCCTCGTTCTGCGACGATCGCGACGTGCTCGACGCCTGCTGTTACACCGGCGGCTTCGCGGTCGCGGCCCGGGTGCTCGCGAAACCTCGCGAAGTCACCGGCGTCGACCTCGACGAAAACGCCGTCGCGCTCGCCCGCGAGAATGCGAACCTGAACGGCGTGAAGATTAATTGGATCCACTCCGACGCCTTTCATTACTTGCGTCAGATGCACCAAAACGGCCGGTTTTTCGGCGCGATCGTGCTCGACCCGCCGAAACTGATCGCGCGCCGCGAGGATTGGGACGAAGGCCGC
>JAJYDB010000063.1 GCA_021777845.1 Planctomycetota bacterium | reverse complement strand
GCTCTCGTTGCGCCAGAGCGACGCCAGCGCGCCCGCGAGCGCCGTTAACGCGACAAAGTAGATTGCGGTGCCGACATATTGCTCCCAACCGCGCTCAAACATGAGCGTCGGGTTGAAGATCATCAGTCCCACCGGGAAGGCGAAGGCGCAAACGAGCATCAACGCCGCGCCGATGTACGCGCGTCGGGCGTCCGAGCCGCGGCGCAATCGCCGCGACTTCGACGTTGGAGCGCGCTGAGCGACCCGCGAGCCGCCGCCCGCGCCCTCGACGCTTGCCCCGGGCCGAGTGTTGACCGCGACCACGCGCGGGCCTTGATTCTCGACGTTCGCCATCGCTCGCCCCTCCTTGGGCCGGCCGCGGCCTTGAATAAAAGACGAGGGCGACGTTGTGCGTCGCCTCGCTTCGCCGCGCGATTGATCCGCCCGCACTATAAGAGGATCGCCGCGTGCGTCAAGGCGACACGAGCGTGAAGGTCGACTCAGGCCCGATCGGTAGGCACGGGAGTCGCCGCGGGTTCGACGCCGGATCCGCTCGCGCGGAACCGAAAGTCGCAGTGGGTTGCGCCCTCCATGATCGTTTGGGTTCGTTCGAGCGCGATGTCTGGGCTGAAACCCTCGGCGAGCGCGAAGTCGCGGGCGCAGGAGAGGCTCGCGCCGAGGTCGTCGAGGCCGAGTGCTCGATAGAGCTCGGCGTAGCGGCAGCGGGTGACGTTGAAGTCGAGGCGGGTGCTTGATTGTTCGAGGATGTCGATCTCCAGCGCGCCGCCGGCGGACCAGGAGTCGAGGCACGACGCGAATGCCGCGAGGCTCGACGCGCCGAGGCGTTGCGCCAGTTCGCGGCCCGAGGTTCGCGCCGACTCCTCGATCACCGCGCGGACAACTTCGAGGGTGCGCTCCGGTCCAAATGCGCGCGCGAAGCCGCGGACGAGCGGTCCGACGATGCGGGCTTCGATCTCGCGGCGCTCGAGAAGCGTGAGCTTGTCGGCGGCGTGGACGCTCGCGGCGGGATCCGGCGGGTTTTCAAGGGATTCGGCGGTCATGACGAGGTCTCCGCGACGCGATTCGACACTGATCGAATCATCGCCGCGGAGGGTGTGCGGGACAAGGGGCGGCGGGCGGCTGGGGTCGAATCACTTGCGCGGCGGTTGGCCGCCGACGCGGGCCGTCATCGACGGCGAGCTGAGGTAGCAGATCAGCTTCGGCACGCTGGCCGGTGTGTCGGCGGCGACGGTGGAGGGGGGGTCGAGCCGCATGCCGCGCTTCATCGTTTTTTCGGGTTTGCCCGCTTCTTTCAGGGTGATCGCGAAGGCGCAGTCGCGGTCGGCGTTGTTGAGAACGAGGTCGTCGATGACGATCCGGAGGGTCTTCTGGTCGCGGTCGACGTGCTTCTTGACCGCTCGGAACGAGCAACCCGAGTGCGCGGGCTTCACCTCGACGTCGCAACTCCCTTGCCGGCCCGCGATCACGAGTTCGAGCTCGACCTTGATCTTCGGCGCGCTCGACTTCGACGTCGCGCCGGGCTTCGCCGCGTCGTCGTGCGCGGGAGCCGTTTTCACGGGGTCGGCCGGGTAGCGCGACGAGCCGGGGTCGTCGGCACGGACGAGGCCGCGCGTGCTCGCGATGCCCGCGCCCGCGGCCAGAGCCGTCGCAAACAAGACGATCGGGCCGCCCCAACTCCGCCCCGATCCGCCGCCTCGACGCGTTGCACGCAAGTTTCGGCTGTCCATTGCCTCGAACTCCTCTCCCACTCCGCCTTGAGTGAGCTTGATCGCGACTCGTCGCCGACGCGGGTGGATCGACGCGACCGAGTGCGCATCGAGAAGCCCCGCGGGGCGCGGATGCCCCAACACAGGTTGAAACCGGCCCGGACGCCGTGCGGTGGAGTTTCGCGAGGTGTGTGATCGCGGAGTCGGACAGGCGGCGTGGCGACCCGACCCCGTCCTGGAGCCAAGCACGCCGTCGCCGACGTCGGGAACTTAACCCGAACCGCCGACGCGAGGCAAGAGCAATCGGCCGCCTCATATTGTCGCAGGAGACCGACGGCATCACGCCGGCTTGAGCGCACGAATGCACCTCGACTCGGTGTATTTTGAAGTGCGGTATCCGCTTGAGCCGACCATTTCGGCTTCGATCAAGCCGACGCGGCAAAGTCCGTCCAGGTACGACCTACCTGGAATCGCGCCGCTGATTCAGTTCGACCACACGAATTCGTCGTCGAGCAGGTCGGCCGGCAACTCGCCGACCAAGATCAGGTCAGCCGCCTGCAAGCGCCCGCCGGGCTTCAGCACGCGGGCAATCTCGGCGAACGCCGACGGCTTGCACGTCGCCAAATTAAGCACACCGTTCGAGATCACGAGGTCGGCCCAACCCGAATCGACCGGCAGCTTCTCGGCGGGGCCTTCCCGCAGATCCACATTGCCGAGCCCGCTCTCGAGCAGGCCGACGCGCGCCGCGGCGAGCATCTCGAGGCTCACATCGACGCCGACGACGGTCCCCGTCGGCCCGACGTGGTACGCCGCGGTCTGGGTGTCGAAGCCGCAGCCGCAGCCGATGTCGACGACGTTCCAGCCGGGAAGCGGCTCGCCCATAGAGAATGGATTTCCGACGCCGAGAAATCGATCGACGACGCTCGCGGGGATTCGAGCCGCGAGGTCGGGCCGATAGCCCAGCGAGGCAACGCTCGCGCGGCCGACGGGGTAGGCAAACAGCCCGGCGGGCGAGACTGCCGCCTGTTGGTAACGGCGACGGACAGCCTCCGTAATTTCCGATACGTTCATCGCGGACTCCGAGCGGAATGAGGAATACCGGTCGCCGATCGACCTGCGGCGCGAGCCGACGACGGACGACTCGCCGGCCGCTTGTTGATGATATCGCCCGAGCGCGCGGCAGGCGCGATTCGAGTTGGGTCGGTCGGACGTCGCGGCGGGATTCATGAGGGGCGGCGCGACCGGCCGCTCGCTCGCGACTCGCGGCGGCGCGAATCTTTGGCCTCTGGTCACACCGACGCGCTCGGCGCGGCTACATTGGAGGAGCGCGGGTTGCGAAAGCGAGCGCCGCTCGAAATTTCAGCCCGGGTACGATCCTAGGAACCGACGCCGTGCGCAAAGTCGACGCCGCGAATGTCGCAGAATACCTGGTTGACGCGGGCTTTGCCGGGGCGACCGCGCGCATCGAAGCGAAGCCGCTCTCGGGCGGCGTCTCGAACGAAGTCTGCGCGGTCGACGTCAATGGTCGGCGGCTCGTCGTGAAGCAGGCGCGCGGGCAACTCCGCACCGTTGTTCACTGGACCAGCCGGCTCGAACGCATTCGACGCGAAACCGCCGCGATGCGTCTTCTGGACGATCTGCTGCCCGCCGGCGCGGTCCCCGAAATCCTCTTCGAGGATCCCGCCAACTTCCTCTTCGTGATGACCCGCGCGCCCGACGACGCCGAAGTCTGGAAGTCGCGGCTGCTCGCGGGGCGGATCGAAAACGACGTCGCTCGCCGCGCGGGGGCGCTGCTCGGCGCGATGCACGAGCGCTCGATCGGCCGGCCCGAGCTTGAGGGCGAACTCGTCGATCAATCGGTCTTCGACGAACTCCGCGTCGACCCGTACTATCGCTTCCTGTTGCCGCGTTATCCCGACTTGAAAGCGAGCTTGAACGAGCTGATCGCGCCGACCGAGCCGCCGACGCCCGTCACTTTCGTGCACGCCGACTTCAGTCCGAAGAACATGCTTGCGCACGAGCGCGGCCTCACGCTCGTCGACTTCGAGACCGCGCACGCGGGCGACCCCGCGTTTGATCACGGCTTCTTCGCGAGCCATCTGTTCCTCAAGGCGATCCGCGCTCCGGAACGCCGCGCGGCGTTTTTCGAGCTGTTCCAGACCTTTTGGAAGGCTTATCGCGACGCCGCCCCAACCTGCGCAACCGCATCCACGATCCGCCGCGCCGTCTTGCACGCCGCGGGCTGCGCTCTCGCGCGGATCGACGGCAAGAGCCCGGTCGACTATCTCGACGACGTCGGACGCGACCGCGCGCGGCGCTGGGCGGTCGCCATGCTCAGCGATCCGGCGTCGGATTGGCGCGAAGCGATCGCGCGGCTTGATCGAGTGATCGCGTTATGACATCCTCGAAGCGGGCAACTCCTCCACCCCGACAGAACGGCCGCCGATGACGACGATTCGACAATTGCACGCGCGCGAGGTGTTGGATTCGCGCGGCCGGCCGACGGTTGAAGTCGAGGCGTGGTCGACTTCGGGCGCGTGCGGACGCGCGATCGTCCCTTCAGGGGCGAGCACGGGCCGTCACGAGGCCGTCGAGCTCCGCGACGGCGACTTCGCGCGGCACGCGGGCCGCGGCGTCCTGCGCGCGGTCGCTCACGTCGACGTCGAGATCCACGCCGCGCTCGCCGGACTCGACGCCGACGATCAAAGCGAGGTCGACCGCGTTTTGATCGCGCTCGACGGCACGCCGAACAGAGCGCGACTCGGCGCGAACGCGGTGCTCGGCGCGTCGCTCGCGGTCGCGCAACTGGCGGCGTCGGCCCGCCGCGAAGAACTCTACGAGCACCTCAATCGACTCTGGCGTCACGGCCTCGACCCCGCCCTCGACCCCGATCCGGCCATGCCGATGCCGATGGTCAATATGATCTCCGGCGGCCTGCACGCGGGCGGCAACCTCGATATTCAGGATGTCCTCTACATCCCGATCGCCGCGACCTCGACCCGCACCGCGCTCGAAGCGACCGCCGCGGTTTATCATGAGCTCGGCTCGATGTTGCGGAGCGCGAGATACGACGTCCTCGTCGGCGACGAGGGGGGGTTCGGCCCACGGCTTTCGTCGAACACCGCGGCGATCGCCTGGCTCGAACGCGCCGGACGCGCCGTCGGACTCTTCCCCGGCGTCGGTCTCGGCATCGCGGTCGACGTCGCCTCGTCTCACTTTTACGACCCCGCGAAGAGTCGCTACACGCTCGGCGTCGATTCGAGCGCGCCGCTGGACGCCGACCACATGATCGAGCGGCTCGCCGACTGGACGCGGCGGTTCGCGGTCGTTTCGATCGAGGACGGTCTCGCCGAAGACGACTGGGCGGGCTGGACGCGCCTCACCGCGCGGCTCGGCCGCAACGTGCAACTGATCGGCGACGACCTGTTCACGACCAACGTCGAGCGGATCCGGCGCGGCATCGCCGAGCGCGCGGGCAACGCGGTCCTGATCAAGCTCAACCAGGTCGGAACGCTGTCGGAGACGCTCGACGCGATCCGAACGGCACGCGCCGCGGGGCTGCGGACCATCGTCTCGGCGCGATCGGGCGAGACCGAGGACGCCGCTATCGCCGACCTCGCGGTCGCGACCGCCGCCGGCCAGATCAAAATCGGCTCGATCACGCGGTCGGAGCGACTGGCCAAATACAACCGCCTGTTGCGGATCGAAGAGCGACTCGGGGCGGCGTCGCGTTTCCGACGCTGGGTTGACGTCTGTCGGACCGCTCCGCGACAATGAGGCCGCGAGACGGGGTCGCATCTTCGTTCGTTTCCTATCTCAACGAGGCTGACATGAGCGTGGGCAAGACGGCTCGGGCGTTGTGCGTCGGCGTTGCGTTGGTAGGCGGCGCGTGCGCGGGATTGGTGCGCGCGGGGCAGGACGAGGCCGGTCGCGAGCGGGTCTGGAAATTCGCCGCGGATGCCGCGGGCGGAGCGCCGAGCGGGTTCAAGACGCCCGTCGGGAGCTGGATCGTCGAGTCGTCGCCCCGGGGCAAGCTCGTCGTGCAGCACGCCTCGAATGCGGACCCGGTGTTCAACGTGATGCTCGCCGAAGGCGTCTCGGCGACCGACGTCGACCTCTCCGTGAATCTGCGCGCCGTCGCGGGCGAACTCGACCGCGGCGGGGGAGTCGTCTGGCGCGCCCGCGACGCGAAGAATTACTACGTCGCACGCTACAATCCCCTCGAGGACAACCTACGCGTGTATAAGGTTGTCGACGGCGTGCGATCACAGCATTTTCAGGACGCGGCCATCGTGCACGACGACCGCTGGTATAGCTTGCGCGTCATTATGAAGGGCAACCACATCGAGGTCTATCTCGACGACAAGAAGTATCTCGATGCCCACGACGATGCGTTCCCAGGCGCGGGCACGGTCGGACTCTGGACCAAGTCCGACGCGCGCACCAAATTTGAGAACCTCACGCTGCGGAAGCCTTAACCGCGCTTGCGCAGCGATCCTTCGACGCGAATCGACGCAACCTCGGCGCCGACCCCGCGACGCCCGCCTTGAAGCCGCGCCGCGTCGCGGGCTATGATGCCTTGCCGCAACGAGCGAAAAACGCGGCGAAGTCCGAGCAATTGAACCGGACGCAACCGCGGGACGACGGGCAAGGCGGAACGCGCAAATGGCGGATCGCGACTATTACGAAATACTCGGAGTGCCGCGGGACGCGACCCCCGAGGCGATCAAAAAAGCGTACCGGACGCTCGCGCGCAAGTTCCATCCGGATATGAATCAAGGCGACAAGAAGGCCGAAGCAAAATTCAAGGAAACGCAGCAGGCGTACGATATCCTGTCCGACGCCGAGAAGCGGTCGATGTACGACCTGCACGGGCACGCCGCGTTCGAAGGGGCGGCGGCGGGACCACAAGGACAACCGGCCGACTGGGCGCGTCGCGGCTCCGGCGCGGGCGGCGCGGGGGGCGTGCATTTCGACTTCTCCGACATCATGGGCGGAGCCGGCGGCGAGGCCAACGAAGGCCTCTTCGAGGAAATCCTCGGTCGCGTACGCGGCCAGAGGCCCGGCCGTTCGCGGGCCCCGCGCGCCGGCCGTTCGGTCGAGGCGTCGATCTCGATTCCCTTTTTGACCGCGATCCGAGGCGGCGAAACCACGATCGAGCTGCAACGCCCCGGCGGCGAGCACGAGGCGCTCGTCGTGAAAATCCCGCCCGGCGTCGATACCGGCGCGCGTCTGCGGATCCGCGGTCGCGGCGAGCCCAGCCCTTCGGGCGGACCGGCGGGCGACATCACGATCGAAGTGAACGTCGAGCCGCACCGTTATTTTAAGCGCGACGGCCGCGACCTCGTCGTCGAGGTGCCGATCACGATCGACGAGGCCGCGCTCGGCGCGAAAATCGAGGTGCCGACAATCGACGGCACGAAGATGCTGACCGTACCCGCCGGTACTTCGAGCGGCGTCAAACTGCGTCTCAAAGGGCAGGGGGCGCCCGCTTCGAAGACGCTGCCCGCCGGCGACCTCTTCGTCGCGCCGAAAATCGTCGCGCCGAAGTCGCTCGACGCCGAAAGCAAGCGTCTACTCGCCGAATTCGCCGAGCGCAACCCGCAAGACCCGCGCCGCGGTCTCTGGTAAAAGGACGGGACGCGGTCGGCCGAGCCCGAATCGAGCCGAGGACGCGAGACACGACGCATGCAGCCGCGCGACGGCGGACTAAAGCGGCTCCTGGAGCAGCCCGGCGCGCGACCGCGGATCGGCCGCGCCGTCGCGTCGTTGATGGGAGTCGGCATCGTCACGATCGGCGTGCTCGGCGTCCTGCTCGGCTGGCATTTGAAGCGCCGAGCGCGCTTGATCCGCGAGCGCCTCGGCCCGCCCCGACGCACCTTTCACCCCTCCGACTTCCCCGCGACCGAGCCTCCTCCCGAGGCGTGAGACCGCGGCGAGATTGCGTCCACGACGGATGTCTGATATGCTGCAGGCGTTCGGTCTCGCGCCGAAGTTCGCTCCCTTCGTGTGACCGACTCGAACCGTGGAGCCTCGCGTCATGTCGACCTCGACCCCCCAGCCCGCGCCGAGAATTCAGCCTCGGGGGGCCTCGCGATTCGTACGCGGATCGCGCGCGCTGTGGGCCTGGTGGGGACGACGCCGCCTGCTCGTCCGGCTCGGTTTGATCGCACTCGCGGTACTCGCGAGCGGGGCGTTTGGATTATTCCTGTTTTGGGCGATCGGACTCGCCGGCCTGCCCGACGTCGGCGACCCCTTCGACGTGCAAGCGTTCCGAGAATCGATGGTCAAATCCGCGCGCGACGCCGCGGCGCAAGCTCGGACGCTCGCGACGACACGAATGCCGCCGATCGAGCCGAGCGACAAAGCCTCGCGACAAGCCATGAGGACGTACGCGTGGATTCAAGCGACGCCGAAACTGCACGCGTGGGTCGTCGCCAATCGCCGCGTGCTCGAGCCCTTCCTCCAAACCGTCGAACGCGCCGCGGCGACCGCCTCTCCTGCCGAAACGCGGACGTACCCGCCCCCCAACCTCAACTGGGGTATGCTCTTCGACGCGACGCGGGTCGCGCTCTTCGAGGCGTCGCGGCTCGAAAGCGAGGGCGACCTCGCCGGGGCCTGGCGACTCTATCGAGCTTGCCTGCGGGCAGAGCGGCTGGCCGCGTCGCGGGCCGAGCACAACGTGCGACTATGGATTGCGTCGCAGTTCGGAGCGCCCACCGTCGCGGCCGTCGGACACTGGGCGGATCATCCCCAAAACAACGCCAAGTTGCTCCGCGCCGCGCTCGACGACGCGCTCGCACTCGATCAAATCGCGATCTCGGATGAATACTCGCTCCAGTTCGACTATGTGCAGGCATTGCATGCTCTCGAATCGGACGGCCGTCGCCAGGCCGGCATCCACCTGTTGCTCACCCAAATTGTAGGGGTTCGCAACGTTCAATACATTCCCGACCAGACCGCGAACCGGCTCGACCGGTTCTTGCGCGTGCTTTATCACGAGCCCGAACGCAGCCGACGCCTCGCGCGCTTGGTCTACGCGCAGCGGCTCGCGGTCGCGTCGCAACCATTCGGTAAACGCCCGACGCCCGCGGAGTCGGTCTCGCTCGGCTTCACCGGCGCGTTGCCGGTCGAGCTTTACGACCTCGGTCCAGACGCGCACGCCGACGCTCGCGCCTTGCCCGCCGCCAAACTCGCGCGTTGGCTGCGGACGTCGCCCAGCGCGCTGGTGTCGATCTACAATCGCCCCTACGTCGACGCGCGCCGACTCGAATACACCAACCTCCGCGAGGTTAAATCATCGCTTGCTTATCGTCTGTACATCCTTGAGCACGGCGGCAAAAAACCCGCGAGCGACGCCGACCTCGTCGGGCCGTACCTGCCCGCGCCGTTGCCGCTCGACTTTGCCGAGGCCGAGACCGGCGTTGAAGTGACGCCCGCCGTCGAGACCGAACTTATGCCGCAATCGTCCTCGGGGCAGCCCTAAATGGATCCGCGCGGCTCGACCACGCAACCTCTCGGAATCGTCGCCCCGCGGCGTTGGTACCGCACGAAGCGGGCGCGCGCGGCGTTCGGCGTCTTGATCGCGGTCGCGGCTTATTTGATCGCGTTCGAATGGTCGATGCCGCCCGATATCGACGACCCCTTCGACGTCCCCGCGGCGCTCCGGATCGACGTCAACGTCGGCGACAACGCCTACGACGATTTCGGGGTCGCGAGCCGCCTCCTGCAGCCGGTTTCCAACTTTCAGACCGATTCGCGGCGCAATCCCGACGAACCCAAGCCCGGCGTCACCTGGTCGCAACAACCCGCCGAGGTGCGCGCCTGGGTCGAGGCCAACGCCGAGGCGCTCGCCGCCTTTCGCGCGGGGTCGCAGCGCAACGCCGCGCTCTTCAAGCCGCCCGACGAGATGCGGATCAACACGCTTCTACCGGTCGACCAGGACCTACGCGCGCTCGCGAGGCTCGCCGTTTGGGAGGGCGCGCGGCGTGAGTCGCAAGGCGACTTCGAGACCGCCTGGGGCTGGTATCGAGCCGTCCTCCGCGCAAGCCGTCTCGAAGCTCAACACGGCGTCGTCATCCAACGACTTGTGAGCATAGCCCTTGATAAGATGGCCGCCGACGCCGTCGCGCGCTGGTCCTCAAACCCTCAGGTCAACGCCGCGCTCTTGCGCCGCGCGCTCGCCGAAATTCAAGAAATCGACGCCACGACCCCGCCCAACGTGCGTTCTCTACAGTATGATTATATTATTCTCAATAAAGAACTGCGCGACCCAGGGCCGCTGTTGACGGAGTACATCTCGAACCAGAAGAACCTTCCCTGGGTCTTTTATCTGGCTGCGGGGCTGTACCCGAAGTGGGTGAAGTTGCAAGTCGCGGTTGGATTCGACGCCGAGCGCTCAAAGCGCGTGCTGCGGCTTTATTGTGCGAACTGGCTGGCCGCGGCGAAGCTGCCGAAGTCGCGACGTCCGCCGCTCGCGACGATCGCGAGGCGCGACGGCGAAGTTCCACCGCCGCCTCTCTTTGAACTCGACGCCGCGTCGACTCCCGACCGGCTCCGCGGGATCAGCCCTCCGCGCATCGCCGGCTATTATCGCGGCACGATTTTGGCCCAGGCGGCGATCTCGTCCAGCTGGATAGTGCACTATCTCGCCACGATCGATCGCGAGCGCGCGCGCCATGCGCGGCTCGTCGTAACGCTCGCGAGCGAGATTTTTCGGCGCGAGCGCGGCCGCGCGCCGACCGCGCCCGACGAACTTGTCCCGACGTATCTGCCGCGGATCCCCGACGACTACACCACCGACGATCCCGACGCGATCAAGAAGCCCTGAAGCTCACTCGCCGACGACGCTCACGGTGATCCGTCGCCGATGCGGCGCGGTCCGGTGCTCCCAGAGAAACACGCCTTGCCACGTGCCGAGGTCGCACGCGCCGCGCGCAACCGGGATCGTCAGCGACGTCGCCGTGATCGCCGCGCGAATGTGCGCCGGCATGTCGTCGGGCCCTTCAAACACGTGCTCGAACAGCGGGTCGCCGTCGGGAACGAGCCGCGCGAGAAAGCGGTCGAGGTCGCGTCGGACGCTCGGGTCGGCGTTCTCGCCGATCAACATCGACGCGCTCGTGTGATGCACGAACACGTGGCAGACGCCGCGATCCACCCCCGACGACGACACCACCCGCTCAACCTCCGCGGTCACTTCGTACGTCCCGCGACCCCGCGTCGCCACCGTGATCGTTTCATTGTGAATCAAGGTCCGCCCTCCTTCCATCGTGGTTACGCCGCATGGTAACAGCCCAGCCCGCGTCTCGGAGCGCTCTTGCCGTCAGCCGCCGCGCGCGTGTCGAATGGTTGCGACACGAACGCGGAACCGACCTCCGAACGAGTCTGCCGCCGATGCCGCACCCATTTCCGACTCCAACGTTCGGCCCCGCCGAAGAGGCCTGCGCCGAAGTCCTGATCGAGCTCGCCCTCGACGAGGATCTCGACGCCGGCGGCGGCTGGAGCGCCCGCAACGACGTCACCTCGACCGCCTGCATCCCGGCCGAGGCGCGCGGCACGGCCCATGTCGTCGCGCGCGCGCCCGGCGTCGTTGCGGGCCTCCCGATCTTGCGGCTGATCGCAGCCAGGTTCGATGACGGCCTCAACGTCGATTTTGACGTCGACGACGGCCAAACCGTCGTTGCGGACACACGGCTCGCGACCCTCCGCGGCAGCGTCCGCGCACTGCTCGCCGCGGAACGCACCGCCCTGAATTTCCTGCAACGCCTGAGCGGGATCGCCACCCTCACCGCCACGTTCGTCGCCGAGACCGCCGGCACCCGCGCCGCGATCGTCGATACCCGCAAGACCACCCCAGGCCGTCGCGCCCTCGACAAATACGCGGTCCGTTGCGGCGGCGGCGTCAACCATCGCGTCGGCCTCTACGACGCCGTGCTTATTAAAGACAACCACCTCGCCGCGATCGCCGCGAGCGGCGACTCGAACCCGATCGCGACCGCGGTCCGCGCCGCCCATGCGCTCCAGGTCCCGATCCAATTCATTGAAGTCGAAGTCGACACCCTCGCGCAGCTCGACCAAGCCCTCTCCTGCCCGCCCGGCCCCGATATCGTCCTCCTCGACAACATGCCGATCGACCACGTGGCCGAAGCGGTCCGACGACGTGATCGCCTCGCCCCGAAGATCCAGATCGAGGCTTCGGGAGGCGTTCGATTGGGCGACGTCGCCGCGCTCGCCGCCGCGGGAGTCGACCGCATCAGCGTCGGCGCGCTCACGCACTCCGCCGGCGCGCTCGACATCGCGCTCGACTTCGAATCGGCCCCCCTCTTAACCGGCCGACCCGCGAGCACCCCATGAACATCGCCCTCCTCAGACGCCTCCGCGCGGCCGACGGCGACTACATCCCTCTGCTCGACCTCGACCTCGACCCCCTCGCCGCGCGTCGTGACGCCGAAGTTCTTGCCGGATTTGGCTTTAAGATCGAATTCCACCCCACGCTCGGCGTCGCGTATCGCGGACCGGCACCCCGACTCTGTCCCGACCAAATCGAGGCCGACCTCGACGTCGCGCACATCGGCAGGCGGATCGCCGTCTGGAACCGCGTCACCAGCACCAACGACCTCGCCGCGCGCGCCGCCGCCTCCGCCGCCAACGACGGACTCGTGATCCTCGCCGAGGAGCAGACCGCCGGCCGCGGCCGGCGCGGACACACTTGGACGGCTCCGGCCAACTCGTCGATTCTGCTCTCGGTCGTCCTCTTCCCTCCCTCCGCCACCTGTCCGACTGATGCCACCTGGCTGACGGCACTAGCCGCCGTCGCGGTCGCCGAAGTCGTCGAAGCCGCGACCGGTCTCACAGCGCAAATCAAGTGGCCCAACGATGTTCGCATCAATGGCAGGAAGATCTCGGGCATGCTCGTCGAACACGCGTCGGGTCGCGGTGCCGTGCTCGGGATCGGCCTCAACGTCCACCTCGAACGCCACCACTTTCCCGACGAACTCCGCGAAGTCGCAACCTCGCTGACACTGCTCAACCCCGAAGGCGCTCCCTTCGATCGCTCCGAACTTGCGCGGTCGCTCATTCAGCGGCTCGACGCCTGGTACGCGGCTTGCTTGAACGGTCGTGTCAACGTGCTCGAACACGCGTGGTGTCAACGACTTGAGTTGCTCGGACACCGCGTCGACGTGAGACTACAATCAGCCGAGAAGAACAAACCCGCGCAAGCTTCCCAAGCCCCCCCATCGACCGATGACGGCGCGGACGCCAATGGCCGCGGCCTGCACATTCACACGGGCATCCTCGAACTGACTCCACCTCAACTCGAACTCGCGCTCCGCCTCGACGACGGAGGAAGACTCGCACTTCACCGCAGAAACATCCACGCAATCGCTCGTGCAACTAATAATCCACCTTTTTGTTGACCAAAAACAACAAGTTGGCCAGACTGAACTCGTGCGCGGTAAAACTTCTTGGATGTTTCGAGCGGGTCGGTCTAGACTGCGCTTGATCATCCACCGTCCAGGGCCTCGCGCGAGTCTCGCCGTGAACCCATCTGCGCGGCTGCGGGTCAGGATTGAGGATTCGATCGATGATTTTCTACTTTTTTGAAACTCACAGCGCGCCTCAATCGCGTCTTCCTTTCTGGATACTCCGCGGAATCTCGATTTGGTTGCACGGACGCGCGACCGCAACCCGCGGTCGAGTGTGCAACCTTCTGTTCGGAGCATTCGCGTGTCTTCTCTTCGCCGCTTCGGCTCGTTCGGACACCATCCCCAGCGGAGCGACCACAATGTCGGAACCGCTTTTCCGCCCTGTACTTGTGCAGTTTTACCAGGAACTGCTGGCTGACGACGACCTCGAGCGCTTTCGCGCACAGGTCGAACCCCGTTACATGCCGCACACGCTCGCGCGACTCTTGCATACCAGCGATCCGCTCACCCGTCGCGCGGCGCTCACGGCCCTCGGCCTGCTCGCCGAGACCGATCAGGACGATCAAGTCGCCGAAATGCTCAAAGATCGCGACCCGCTCAACCGCGAACTTGCGAAAGACGTGCTTTGGGCAATTTGGTTCCGTGCCGATTCGCCCGAGAACAGCAGGCAGCTCAAAATCGTCCGCGCCCTCATTTCCCAAGGACGCCCCGACGAGGCGGTCGAACTCGCAACCATGCTGATCAACCGCGCGCCCAATTTGGCCGAGGCGTACAATCAGCGCGCCGTTGCGCTGTTCGTCGGCCGCAGGTACATCGAAAGCGCCGCCGACTGCAAGGTTGCGATCCGTCTGAAACCTTGCCACTTCGGCGCTCTCGGCGGCCTCGCGCTCTGTCAGTCGCGGCTCGGCCTCAACGACGAAGCGATTAAAACCTACCGCCGAGCACTTAAGCTCGAACCGGAGAACGAAGGGATTCAAGAGGCCATCGCCGTTCTCGAAGCCCAGCGCGCAAGCGAAAAGCCTTAAGCCAGACCCGCTGTTCAGGCTTTTCCTCGCAATACGAAGTCGGCACGTCGGCCCCGCCGGGCAGGCTCGCTCAGACGCGAAATGGCGTTCCTGACCGCGCAAACCGACGGCCGGCAGGTCCCGACCCGCATCCAAAACCGCGACTTCCCCCCCGAGAACGCGGCTTTGGAATTAGGGCCGGGACCTGCCGGCCGTCCCGCTCAACCTCAAGCTCGAACTCTTCAACTTGCCGACGGTCCGAGGAACCCAACCCGCGAATCGATGCTTCAACGTCTTCCCCCCGGAGATGCTGAGGCGGAACCACGGGTTGGGTTCGTCAGATCGTCAGCCGTCGCACTACCTCATTCTTCCTCCACACTCGCCCGAGAAACCATTCACATTTGACCGGACGACCCGGCGATCCCGACCCGCGCACCATCCGCAAGACCTTCCCCCCGGAAATCTCAAGGCCGGAACGCGGGCCGGGGTCGCCATGCCGTCATCCTTCGCCTGCAAATACTCCTCGAATCGAGCCGAATCGCTTCGACGTCTTGCCTTACAACTCAACCTAGAGTTACAATACTCCACAATCGGCCAGGGCTGAGCCCTGTCGAGCGAATGCGGAAATCACTCACCTCGCTCTCTCCAGGTGGCACGCAGCCACGCAACGGAGAGAGAGATTGAGGCTTCCGTACAATCGAATTACAAGCGCATGACGCGCGGAGCGGACGTGCCGACGTAGTGTTGAACCGTCGGCAAAGACGTCGCATTAACCTTCGCTTCAGGCTGCCGCACGACCTCGATCTCGAGGCAGAAGAGCGGAGAATAACCAAGCTCGTCGTCGTCGTCTTCTTGGTTACAAATCGGCGACGCCGCTTCGTCGGTCACCGATGCATCGCTGGAAGCGGGGTGGGTATCAACTGCAATCGAACCGCGGCGAGGACGAGCAGCAAGGAGCGATGCCGCCGGCTCGGTTCGTCGGCCTTGCCGACCATTGATACGATGAACGCTCTGACCTTGAGCGGTCAACGTAATCAGACCCAGGAGCAGGAGGCAAAAGTATTTCAAAAGGTCACTCACGACCAGGAAGGCATCTGGTCCGCTCGGTACAAGGGTATTATCAAACAGTCCGAAGGATTTGCAAGAGGCGTCCGAATAAACTTTTCTTAACAACAACCTCGATCGTCTCGCACCGACGATTTTTAACGAACGACTTCGAGCCCGTACAGTGGGTTGTCTTGGAGGAAGTCCGAGAACGCGAAGCCGCGACTCGAATCCGACTTGCCCACAATCCCGCGTCGGGTTAGATTTGTCCTTCCGATCCGCGTTGACGCGCGACTCATCGGCGCCGTAGCCAAGTGGTAAGGCAGAGGTCTGCAAAACCTCCATCCCCGGTTCGAATCCGGGCGGCGCCTTGAAGCTTCTCAGCCCGTCTCCATGCGTCGGAACACTGCAAATCAAGGGGTTTCGCTCCACCAACACAAGCTCGCACTTTCGGCGAATTACGTCGGAATTCGTCTCGATTCGCCCTCCCGCACGGAAAAAGCGCGGAAAGCCCGTCGTTGCCGTCCGTGCCCCTTTGCTTTCAGAACTTCGGAAACCGGCGGGCTGCCCAGTCTTGGCAATCTGGGCAATTCGCCGAGGGCTGCGATGGTGTCGAAGACTCCGACGTGCGCGTAGAGGTCCATCGTGGGGGTGATCGTCGAGTGCCGCATGAGGTTTCGCGCGACTTTCGGCGCGACGCCGACCCGCGCGATCAGTGCCGAACCTAGGTGGTGCGCGTGAAACCCCTGGAGCCGCTCGCTTGCAGTTAAGCGGTGGGCGGGCCAGCCGCTTCAATCGAGTATCACGCGCGGAGTTGAGCCTCGATGTCGGCCGCCCCGGCTTACCTGCCGACCCATTCCAGCTCGGCGATAACGGGCAGATGATCCGAGCCGACGTCCGGCCCGACACGGCAGCTCCGGAAGCGGTAACGCGGGTCGGCGAGGATGTGGTCGATCCGTGCGAACGGCCAGTCGCTCGGCCGAGTATAGCCAAAGCCCCAGCCGGCCTGATCGAAGCCGTTCGGCCACAGCTCCGCCGCGCCCGCGAGCAGCGGGTGTTCGGCCGGCATGTTGAAGTCGCCGCCCCAAATCAGAGGGGTCGCGGCATCCTCGCGGAGCGTCTCCACCACCCGATCCAGTTCGCTCTCCCACCACAGCGCATGTCGCGTCAAGACGCCGGCTTCACCACGCGCCAACGCTTTAAAACCCTGCCGCAACGTCGGCAAATGCACCGACGCCGCCGCCAACGTGCCCCCCTCCGGAAGTTTTAAGCGGACCCGCGTCAGGTGCCCCGTGTAACGACGTTCGGTCGTCGAATTGTCGGCCAAAGGCGGTGATTCCGACTCGATCGGCATGCGGCTCGCCACCAATCCATTACTCGCAACATGCATGTGGGCCTTCAAATATCCTAATAATTCTCCCTCGGGCGGGCCTTCCTGAAAAAGCAGAATGTCGATATGCTCTCGCTCAATGAGGCGAGTCAGTTTTGACGTATCTACCCCGTCGAGACCGAGGTTAAGCGTCATAACATGCATGGTCGCCTCATGACCAAGCGTTGGTCGGGTGTCGACCAGGCGTCGCCAGGGGACCATACCGCCCATCAGCGGTCCCAGTACAACGGCGACTAAGGTAAGTGACGTCGCCCCCCAAGCCCAACGTCGTTTCCAGGCCGAAACCGCGGCGCACGTCAACGACGGCGCCAGCCATACGGCCCGCGGCGCGAAGAGAGCGCAAACAAACATCCACTCCGGCCCTGCGGCCGCGTGGATCAAGAGCAGATGCGCCAATATTCCCAACGCCGTCAACGAGGACAGCAGTGGAATGACGCCGACCGCACGCATCGACGACCACGCCGCGCGCAGATCACCCAGCCTGCGCTGCGTTCCACCGCGTGATCCCCCTGCGTCGCTCTTCTCGGACCAACGCGATCGAGATTCGCTCCGCCTCACCCGACCGTCGAGAGACGTCCCGCAACCGACGCAATGCGTCCAGTACGGACGTCGCGGATTCTTCGCGCCGCACCGTGGACAATCGCAAAAGTCCGCGTTTTTCGACATGCGGCCTCAATCTCTCGCGGCGGCGTCCCGCCTTTTATTTCACGTCGAGCATCCGACGCAACGCAACCCGCGCAGCCTCCGCGACTTCCGCAGGCACACGCACCCGGTTCACCGGCGTACCCCGCGCCGCATTTTCCAGCGACCACGCCAGATGCGGCAAGTCGATCCGGTACATCGTCGCGCACATGCAGACCATCGGCGAGAGAAATCGCACCTGCTTATCCGGATTTTCGTGTGCAAGCCGATTTACCAGGTGCAACTCGGTTCCAACCACCCAGCTCGATCCCGGCGCCGCCGCCGTGATCGTCTTAATAATGAAGTCGGTCGAACCAACCTCGTCGGCGATGTCCACAACCTCCATCATGCATTCGGGATGCACCAAAACCTTGACCTCCGGGTCGCGCCGACGGAACTCCGCGACGTGGCCCGGTTTAAACATCTGATGCACCGAGCAATGGCCGCGCCACAGAATCACACGCGATCGACGAAGGGCCTCGGCCGAGTTGCCTCCGAGCGGCAGCCGAGGATCCCAGACGATCATCTCTTCGAGACCGATCCCCATGGCACGGGCGGTGTTGCGTCCCAAGTGCTGGTCCGGAAAGAAGAACACGCGCGACCGCCTCGCAAACGACCACTCGAGTACTGCGCGTGCGTTCGAGCTCGTACACACGAGCCCTTCGTTGCGGCCGCAGAATGCTTTCAGCTCGGCGGTCGAGTTTATGTAAGTAACCGGCGTCACGTCGTTTATGTCGATGTGATCAGCGAGGTCGGACCAGGCGTCGCTCGCCGAGGCGAGATCGGCCATGTCGGCCATGCTACAGCCGGCGGCCATGTCGGGCAGGATCACGTCAACGTCGGGACCGGTCAGGACATCGGCGGTTTCGGCCATGAAGTGAACGCCGCAAAAGACGATCACGCGGCAGTTTACGCTCGCGGCGGCATGCCGGCTCAGGCGGTAGCTGTCGCCGCGCAGGTCCGCGAAACGAATCACCTCGTCCTGCTGATAGTGGTGGCCCAAAATCAGCAACTCGTCGCCGAGGCGGACGCGTGTCGCCTCGATCCGCGCTTCGAGCTCGGCCGACGGCAGGTTCCTGTACGGCTCAAACGGCAACTCGAGCGCGTCGCGGTCGGTCGTCGTCGGAATCGCCGCGGGCATGGCCATGATTTCGACTCCCATTCAATCTCGAGGTTGCGTCGACTTGTGACGCAAATCCACGCGATGCTTCGTTTTTACCACATTCCAACCACAGGCGATCTGCGCCGATTGGGCGGAACGGCATGTCGTCAACGTATTATAGAGGAAGAGTCCACGCTGCGCCGCGAGTGCGTCGCGTCTCAATAATGTGTCCGCCGTTTGGACCCGCGACGACGAAAGATATCGTTTGGGTCGTACCCGGTGCCGCCGTGACGGCCCCGTGAGCACGCTTCCCGCTTAAACCAAGGAAGACTTTGCGATGGATGCGGTCTTGATCGTCGACGACAACCCTGCCGATCGCGTGTTGTTCCGGACGATCCTCGAGCGCGCGGGCTTTGCGGTCCACGAAACCGCGCGCGGCGACGAGGCCCTCGCCGTGGCGCGCAGACTCCGTCCGCACGCCGTCGTGCTCGATGTAAACCTCCCCGGGACCGACGGATACACGGTCTGTCGCCAGTTCCGGGCCGACCCGCTGCTGATGGGGACGGCCGTGCTCATGTTGACGGTTTTGGGCGATCAAAACGACATCTTGGCCGGCCTCGAGGCGGGTGCCGACGACTACGTGGCCAAAGACGCGCCGCCCCCCGCGATCGTCGCCCGACTCCGCCGCCTGATCCAACATCGCAGAATGGCGTCGCTCGCCGCGCTCAATGCGCAACTCGTTCAAGTGGGGCGACTTCTGGCGGGTGTCGTGCATGAAATCCGCGGTCCGCTCTCGGTCATCCGCGGCTCCGCGGAGATCCTCCGCGGCCAGCTCCCGACCGAAGACTCCGGCCAACTTCTCATCGACCCGATTATTCGCGGCAGTCGCTTACTCCAGGTTCGGCTTGAGCATTTAATGGCCGCTGCCCGCGGCGGAGCGTCGGCCCTCCGCGAGATCGACCTTGAGCCGGTGCTCGTCGAGGCCGCACATTTATTCCGAATGGGCATCGACCCGCGCGAGGGCCCGCTCGCAATCGACGTCCAAGTCGAGCAGCCGGCGCCGACCGTGCTCGGCGACTCCGGCCGGATTATTCAGGTTATCTTGAACTTGCTCGGCAACGCGCGCGAAGCCATCCGAGGCGTCGATCGCGTGCCCTCGATTCAGATCAGGACTCGCGCCTTCGATGGCCACGCCGCAGTTGGACGCACCCTTGCCGGTGCGTCGAGTGCCGGGGAGGCTAACCTACCCGGCGTCTTGATCGAGGTCATCGACAACGGACCCGGCATCGATCCCGATCACCTTGGACGCCTTTTTGAACCGTTCTTCACCACGAAGGAAACCGGCACCGGCTACGGGCTTTATTTAGCGGCCGAAATCGTACACGAGCATCTCGGTTCGATTCACGCGAGCAACCGGCCCGAGGGGGGCGCGTGCATCGCGATCTGGCTGCCGGCGACGTCGGCCGCCGCTGTGGAGAAAGCCGCCGGCGAAAGGTTTTCGGAGGTTTGAGCTCCCCCGAGAGGAGCTTCGCGATTGCGGCAAAACCGGTCGTAAGTTGTGTTTCACCAAAATGTTGGAATCACACTCGATGATCGTAACGCCTCCTGACTCAGTGCGAGACGCGGTGCCGATCGCGGAGGCGGCGCCGAGTCGCGAGGTCGACAGGGGTTGGATTCGCGTTTGGTTAGGCGGCGCGGCGGGGCCTGTGTTGTTGCTCGGGGCGGTGACTTTGCTGGGTTTGACCGTCTTGGGGGTCACAAACTCGCTGGGCAACGGAAACGACTGGCTGTCGGCGGTGGCATTGGTCGGGACGGCGACCGCGATCGCTTCGGCGTGGGCGCGGCGTCGCGAACAGATCAACTGGGTTGGGCCCGCCTCGCTGTTGGCCGCACGTCTCAGAGAGACCGCTCAAGCCGGGAACGGGGCACACGTTGCGGCGACGGATCGCGACGAGTTGGACGTCTCGTTTGGGTTCGAGGAGCTGCTGGCGGCGGTCGCCGAATACGAGCATGCCTCGTCGAAGCGACTTAAAAAGGCGATCGCCCGCGCCATGAGGCCTTCTAAATTAAGTTTACGGAGTCAATCTCAAGCGGACCTGATGACGCACAGCGGGTTATACGCATCGCCGCCGCCGGATCGGACCGACCCGGACGCGAGCTTGTTCGGGACGGTCCAGAGCCACGAGATGATCAACAGGCTCGAACCGCGGCGTTTGCGTTGGCTGGAGTCGAGCCCGGCGGAGCAGGCGTTCGTCGGCTGGAAGCTTTCCGAGCTGCGACGCAAGTCCTTTTTAGACATTGTTCACGCCGAGGATCGCGAGCGTGTCCGGCTGGCGCTTGAGGAAGCGCTGGAGCGAGGCGAAAAGCATGGTCTTGTCACGCGACTTTCGACCGCGGAGGGCAAAACGAAGGTCGTCGAGATGAACGTTGGGATCCGTTATGCCTCGGATCGCTCGGTGCTGCACTTGCGCTGTCACCTGACCGACGTTACGGACAAGATCCGCGCCGAACGCGAGCTGAAAATCCGGACGCGGGAATTGCTGCAAGTCAACGAACAGTTGCGCCTTATTAACCGCGAACTCGAGCACCTCAAGGATCGGTACACCGACCTTTATCAGAATGCGCCGGCGATGTATTTCAGTCTCAACGACCTGGGGCGTTTTATTGAGCTGAACGATACGTTCTTGCGGACGCTCGGTCGCGACCGCGACGAGTTGATGTGCGCGAGTTACGAGGTGATCTTGCCGGCC